>DCAT01000183.1 GCA_002312935.1 Oceanospirillaceae bacterium UBA1126
GTTATGTTCCGTCGCGCTATGAAGCGTGCTGTGCAGAACGCCATGCGTCTGGGTGCCGAAGGCATCAAGATTCAGCTAGGCGGTCGTCTTGGTGGTGCTGAAATAGCGCGCTCCGAATGGTACCGCGAAGGTCGCGTTCCATTGCACACATTCCGTGCAGACATCGACTACGCACCCTATGAGGCTCATACTACGTATGGCATCATCGGCGTTAAAGTGTGGATTTTTAAAGGCGAAATTCTGGGTGGTTTGGACGAAGTCCGTGCTGCTAAGAGCAACGCTGCGAAAAAAGCTAAATAGGGGATACTGTAATGTTGCAACCTAAACGCACAAAATTCCGCAAAATGCACAAAGGCCGTAACCGCGGTCTTGCACTTCGCGGAAGTAAAGTAAGCTTTGGTGAATTTGGTCTTAAGGCTACTGGCCGTGGCCGCATTACCGCCCGTCAAATTGAAGCGGCACGTCGTACTATGACGCGTCACATCAAGCGTGGTGGTAAGATTTGGATCCGGGTTTTCCCAGACAAGCCGATTACTCAAAAGCCTCTTGAAGTTCGTCAAGGTAAGGGTAAGGGTAACGTTGAATATTGGGTTGCCCAAATTCAGCCAGGCAAAGTCTTGTTTGAAATGGAAGGTGTTTCTGAGCAACTAGCTAGCGAAGCGTTTACGCTTGCTGCAGCTAAATTGCCACTCGCCACCACTTTTGTTAAGCGGACGGTGATGTAATGAATTCTGTTGAAATGCGTGAAAAATCTGTTGATGAATTGCAAGTGTCTTTGCTGGACCTATTAAAGGAACAGTTTAACCTTCGTATGCAAAAGTCATCAGGTCAGCTAGGTCAGTCTCATTTATTGGGACAGGCGCGCCGCGATATCGCCCGCGTAAAGACTATTCTTAACGAAAAGGCAGGTAATTGATATGACGGCTACTGAACAGTCTCGTCTCGCCACTGGCCGGGTCATCAGCGACAAGATGGAGAAATCCATCACTGTACTGATTGAACGTCGTGTTAAGCACCCTATTTATCACAAGTACGTGAAGCGCTCTACTAAGCTTCATGCGCATGATGAGAATAATGAGTGTAACACCGGTGATCTTGTAACTATTGGTGAAACACGCCCGATTTCAAAGACTAAGTCTTGGTCTTTGGTAAAAATTGAAGAAAGCGTCGCAAAGGTGTAGAATACCCGCCTCGCTTCTAGGGAACTCCAATTTTGGGCACCTAAATTAGAAGATTTTCTGGTTAAGGAGTGTGAAATTGGCCCTTATAGTTTGGAGTAAACAATGATTCAAACAGAATCAATGCTAGACGTTGCTGATAATAGCGGCGCCAAGCGAGTACAGTGCATTAAGGTACTCGGCGGTTCTCACCGTCGTTACGCAGGCATCGGCGATGTCATCAAAATTACTGTTAAGGAAGCAATTCCTCGCGGTAAGGTGAAGAAAGGCCAGGTGCTTAAAGCTGTTGTAGTACGGACCCGTAAAGGTGTACGTCGTCCGGATGGTTCAATCATCCGTTTTGACGTTAACTCTGCTGTGTTATTAAACGCAGCCGACGCCCCTATCGGTACACGTATCTTCGGCCCAGTAACGCGCGAGTTACGTACCGAGAAATTTATGAAAATTATTTCCCTGGCACCTGAAGTACTTTAAACCTCTTTGGAGTTTAAACGTTCCCTGTTAAAGGGAGGGGAGTGAGCGCAGTAGCGCTCGCTCTTGTATGAGAAGGTTGTAGGAAAGGACAAACAAATGCTTAAAATTAAGCGCGATGACGAAGTAATCGTTATTGCAGGCAGAGATAAGGGCAAGCGCGGCACCGTCGCGAAAGTTCTTGATGGTCGATTTATTGTGACTGGCATCAATATGGTTAAGAAAAACCAGAAGCCAAATCCAATGACGAACCAACCTGGCGGCATCATTGATATGGAGGCGGCAATTGCTGCGTCTAATGTTGCTATTTTCAATTCCGCGACTGGCAAGGGCGACCGTGTTGGCTTCAAGATTCTTGAAGACGGCAGTAAGGTACGTATCTACAAGTCCAGCGGCGAAGTGATCGGCGCATAAGGGGATTCGGACTATGTCAAGACTAAAAGCATTATACAAAAACGAAGTAGCTAGCAAACTCCACGAAGAGCTAAAGCTAGCTAACGTTAACGAAGTTCCAAAGATCACCAAGATCACTCTGAACATGGGTGTAGGTGAAGGCATTGGCGACAAAAAGATGATCGACAACGCAGTAGCTGATTTACAAGCTATCGCTGGTCAGAAAGTTGTTGTTACTCTAGCGCGTAAGTCTATTGCAGGCTTCAAGGTGCGTGAGGGTTGGCCAGTTGGTTGTAAAGTAACTTTGCGCGGCCAGCAGATGTGGGAGTTCTTTGATCGTTTGGTAGATATTTCTATCCCTCGTATCCGCGATTTCCGTGGCTTAAATCCTAAGTCATTCGATGGTCGTGGTAATTACAGCATGGGTGTTCGTGAGCAAATTATCTTCCCTGAAATCGAATACGATAAAGTGGACAAAATTCGCGGTATGGATATTACCATCACTACCACAGCACGTAACAACGAAGAAGGTTTGGCGCTATTAACAGCCCTTAACTTCCCGTTCAAAAAGTAGGGCGATAACATGGCTAAATCTTCCATGAAGGCGCGTGAAGACAAGCGTGCAAAAACTGTTGCTAAGTTTGCCGCTAAGCGCGATGCAATCAAAGTAATTTTAAACGATGTTAATACTAGCGATGAAGATCGTTGGGACGCACAAATAGCTTTGCAAAAGTTGCCACGCAACGCAAGCCCTGTTCGTCAAATGCGTCGTTGTCAGATCACTGGTCGTCCACATGCGGTTTACCGCAAGTTCGGCCTATCACGTATCAAGCTTCGTGAAGCTGCGATGCGTGGTGATGTACCAGGGCTTAAGAAAGCATCTTGGTAGAAAGTTGGCTGTGAAGTCTTGGTACTTCTCGGCCAGTTTTTAAAAAATCGGGTGATTGGAAACCAGAGTCAATACCGGCTTTAGGTCTGGTCACGCTTTTGTAAAGCAAGCCTCAGGGCATGTGGCACTTAAGTTATAATTTGGAGCTCACTCACATGAGTATGCAAGACACATTAGCGGATATGATCACTCGCATCCGTAATGCGCACATGGCTGGGAAAGTATCAGTCACTATGCCTTCTTCAAAGTTGAAGGTGTCAGTAGCGCAAGTTCTACAAAGCGAAGGTTACGTTGGCGACATCTCTGTTGCTGAAGGTACTAAGCCTGAACTAACTATTACTTTGAAATATTATGAAGGCAAGCCTGTAATCGAAAAGATTGTGCGCATCTCTAAGCCTTCTCTACGCGTGTACAAAGGCGCTTCTTCTATCCCTACTGTTGAAGGTGGTTTAGGTGTTGCAATCGTTACAACTTCTCATGGCGTCATGTCCGACCGCGCAGCTCGTGCTGCTGGTATCGGTGGTGAAGTCATTTGTACTGTATTCTAAGGAGTTGTCATGTCACGAGTAGCAAAAAACCCAGTGGCTTTGCCCACCGGGGTCACCGTTACAATTAATGGCCGCGATTTGACCGTTAAAGGCAGCAAAGGTTCTTTAGACTTGGCAATTCACCAAGATGTAGAAGTTAACCAAGCTGACAACCAAATCACCTTCGGTGCTCGCAACAATAGCAAGCTAGCTATCGCCATGTCAGGTACTACCCGTGCCCTAGTAAACAACATGGTTAATGGTGTAGCTAATGGCTTCGCTAAGACTTTGTTATTACAAGGTGTTGGTTACCGTGCTGCCGCTAAAGGTCCTGTACTTAATCTAACCTTGGGCTTTTCCCATCCGGTAGATTACCAGTTACCTGAAGGCATCACTGCTGAGTGCCCTAACCAAACTACAGTCGTAGTTTCCGGTGTCGACAAGCAACGTGTTGGCCAAGCGGCCGCCGAGATTCGCGCCTTCCGTCCACCAGAGCCTTATAAAGGTAAGGGTGTCCGTTATGCAGACGAGCATGTGCGTCGTAAAGAAGCTAAGAAGAAGTAAGGTAGGATAACGATGGAAAAGAAAATTGCACGTTTACGTCGCGCCGCCCGCGCACGTTATAAGATGCGTGACCTAGGTGTGACTCGCTTGTGTGTTAACCGCACACCACAGCACATCTACGCACAAGTTATTTCTGGCGACGGTTCTAAGGTATTAGCCCAGGCTTCTACACTAGACTCTAGCTTGCGTTCAGGCGCTACTAGCAACGCTGATGCGGCTGCACAAGTAGGCACACTGATCGCAACTCGCGCTAAAGAAGCAGGTGTCGAGACGGTCGCGTTTGACCGTTCTGGATTTAAATACCACGGCCGAGTGAAGGCGTTGGCTGATGCCGCGCGTGAAGCTGGCTTGCAGTTCTAAGGAAATATGACAATGGCTAACATTGAACAGAAAGACGGCGACCTGCAAGAAAGTTTGGTACAGGTTAACCGTGTATCTAAAGTGGTTAAAGGTGGTCGTATCTTTAGCTTTACCGCTTTAACAGTGGTAGGTGACGGCGCAGGCCGTGTAGGTTTTGGACGTGGTAAGGCTCGTGAAGTGCCTGCTGCAATCCAAAAAGCTATGGAAGCTGCACGTCGTAACATGATTACAGTGGAATTGGACGGTACTACCCTTCAATACGCAATTAAAGCTCGCCATGGTGCCTCTAAGGTATACATGCAGCCTGCATCAGATGGTACTGGCGTAATTGCCGGTGGCGCGATGCGTGCTGTATTTGAGATGGCTGGTGTCCATAACGTATTAGCTAAGTGCTACGGTTCTACCAATCCGGTAAACGTAGTGCGTGCAACATTCAATGGCCTCAAAGCCATGAATTCTCCAGAAGAGATTGCAGCTAAGCGTGGTAAAACTGTCGAAGAAATTTTGGGGTAATTAGTCATGGCAACAAAAAAGTCTATGATCAAGGTCACCCTTGTACGCAGCGTGCATGGCAAATTGCCACGTCACCGTGATTGCGTCAAAGGTCTCGGCCTAAAGCGCATGTGGCATACAGTTGAAGTGGAAGACACTCCTTCTGTACGTGGCATGATCAATAAGGTCAACTACATGGTTCGCGTTGAAGGCGAATAAGGGAAATTGATATGCGTTTAAATACTCTATCCCCAGCCGAAGGATCTACCCACGCGCCAAAGCGTGTAGGTCGTGGCATCGGTTCTGGTTTGGGCAAGACGTGTGGCCGTGGTCACAAAGGTCAAAAGTCTCGTTCTGGCGGCAGTGTTAAGCCAGGATTTGAAGGCGGCCAGATGCCTCTACAAAGGCGTCTACCAAAGTTTGGTTTTACGTCGCGCAAAGCTGCTTTTGTAGCTGAAGTGCGATTAAGTGAATTGGCAAGTATGAATGTTGATGTGATCGACTTAGCAGCGCTTCAAGCTGCTGACGTGATCAATGATCGCATGAAGGACGCCAAAATCATTCTTAGTGGCGAGCTAACCCGGGCAGTTACTGTCAAAGGTTTGCGTGTAACTAAGGGCGCTGCAGCTGCTATTGAAGCGGCTGGCGGTAAGATCGAGGCATAGTATGGCAAAGCAAGGTAAGTCGCCAGCAGGCAATCAAGGTGGGTTAAGTGAGCTATGGTCTCGCTTGCGCTTCGTTCTGATCGCCATTTTGGTGTATCGGATTGGGGCACATATTCCAGTCCCTGGAATTAATCCTGACCGCCTTGCCGCTATGTTCGAGCAGAATCAAGGCACCATCCTGAGCATGTTTAACATGTTCTCAGGTGGAGCGTTGGAGCGCATGAGTATCTTAGCCTTGGGCATTATGCCCTACATATCGGCTTCGATAATCATGCAGCTTATGACTGTGGTAAGTCCACATTTAGAGCAGCTTAAGAAGGAAGGTGAAGCTGGTCGACGGAAAATAAGTCAATACACCCGCTACGGTACTGTGATTTTAGCCACGGTACAGTCTTTAGCTATGGCGGTCGGTCTTGCTGGGCAAGGAATTGCCTTTAATGCAGACCTCAGCTTTTATTTCGTTGCAGTCGTAACCTTGGTGTCTGGTGCAGTATTCTTAATGTGGCTTGGTGAACAAGTGACAGAAAAGGGTATTGGCAATGGCATCTCAATACTCATCTTTGCAGGTATCGTATCAGGTCTTCCTGGTGCGGTAGGACAATCGTTTGAGGCCGCCCGTCAGGGTGACTTGAACATTATCGCCCTGTTAGCAATCGCCGTACTGGCGCTCGCGACCATCGCTTTTGTGGTGTTCATGGAGCGTGGTCAGCGTAGGATTACCGTTAACTATGCCAAGCGTCAGCAAGGTAATAAGGTATTCTCCGCTCAGTCCAGCCATTTGCCTTTGAAGGTGAACATGGCGGGGGTTATTCCGCCAATTTTTGCATCGGCCATTTTACTACTACCCGCTTCAATCGGTCAGTGGTTTGGTCAAGCAGACAATATGCAATGGGTGCAGGATATATCTTTGGCGCTAGCGCCAGGCCAGCCCCTATACATACTTCTGTTTGCAGTAAGTATTGTGTTCTTTTGCTTCTTTTATACCGCATTGGTCTTTAACCCTAAAGACGTGGCGGATAACTTGAAGAAGTCTGGGGCTTTTATCCCAGGCATTCGCCCAGGTGAACAATCGGCGCGTTATATCGACACTGTTTTGGGTCGGTTAACGTTATTTGGTGCGCTTTACATTACCGCGGTTTCGCTAATGCCGCAGTTCTTAGTAATTGCATGGAATGTGCCTTTTTACTTTGGTGGTACATCGCTTTTGATCGTTGTTGTTGTGGTCATGGATTTCATGTCCCAAGTTCAATCTCATTTGATGTCCAACCAGTATAGTTCCCTGATGAAGAAATCGAATTTAAAGGGTAATGGCGGACTTTTAGGTTAAGTCCATTATTAGCCCCAAGAATTTAGGAGTTCGAAATGAAAGTACGTGCATCTGTAAAGAAAATGTGCCGAAACTGTAAAATCGTACGTCGCAGCGGTGTAGTTCGAGTGATCTGCAAAGTTGAGCCACGTCATAAGCAACGCCAAGGCTAAGCTGAATTGACGCAGGTGGGTGGGGGATGTATAATTCGCCGCCTTCTGTGACGAAGAGAATAGAAACGAGGCACTTTTTGAGTGTCTCGAACGGAGTAAATTGAATGGCTCGTATAGCTGGCGTCAATATTCCAGACAATAAGCACACGGTTATCTCGTTGACTTATGTTTTTGGTATTGGCCGACCCACTGCCCAGCAGATCTGCGCCGACCTCAATATTGAGGAAAGCACTAAGGTTCGCGACTTGGGCGAAGAAAAATTAGATGAGATTCGTAACGCCATTACTACAATGAACGTCGAAGGCGATCTTCGCCGCGAAATCTCAATGAATATTAAGCGACTAATGGACTTAGGTTGTTATCGTGGTTTACGTCACCGTCGTAGCTTACCGCTACGTGGTCAACGTACCAAGACTAACGCGCGGACCCGCAAGGGCCCAACTAAACCAATTCGCAAATAAGCTAAGTACAGGATATCAACATGGCTAAGCCAGGTACTCGTACACGTAAAAAAGTTAAAAAGCAGGTAGCGGATGGGCTAGCGCACATTCACGCTTCTTTTAACAACACGATCGTTACTTTAACCGATCGCCAGGGCAATACACTAAGCTGGGCAACAGCTGGTGGTTCTGGTTTCCGTGGCTCTCGAAAGAGCACGCCTTTTGCTGCCCAGGTGGCTGCAGAACGTGCTGGTAAAGCAGCAATGGAATTTGGATTGAAGAACATTGATGTATTTGTTAAAGGCCCAGGACCAGGACGTGAGTCTGCGGTTCGTGCTTTAAACGGTTGCGGCCTTAAGGTTGCTAACATTACAGACGTGACTCCAATTCCACATAATGGTTGTCGCCCGCCTAAAAAGCGTCGCGTATAAAGGGGTAGGATCAAATGGCAAGATATATTGGACCCGTTTGCAAGCTGTCTCGACGTGAAGGAACAGACTTGTTCCTTAAGAGCGGTGTGCGAGCATTAGATTCAAAATGTAAAGCTGATACCATTCCAGGTGTCCACGGCGCACGCCGTAGTCGTCTGTCTGAGTTCGGCACGCAGTTACGTGAAAAGCAGAAAGTTCGTCGTATGTACGGTGTTCTTGAGCGTCAATTCCGTAACTACTATAAAGAAGCGGATCGTCTTAAAGGCGCAACAGGTACTAACTTGTTGGGTTTACTTGAGACACGTTTAGATAATGTTGTTTACCGTATGGGCTTTGGCTCTACTCGTGCAGAAGCACGTCAAATTGTTTCTCATAAGAGCATTTTGGTTAACGGTCAGACTGTAAACATCCCAAGCTACAAAGTAGCTGAAGGTGACGTAATCTCTATCCGTGAAAAGGCAAAAGTACAGTTACGCATCAAAAGTGCTCTAGAGTTGGCCGCCCAGCGTGCCGCAGTAGAGTGGTGTGATGTAGACACTACAAAATTGGAAGGTACCTTTAAAAGTACACCAGAGCGTAGCGAACTGCCTGCCGAAATTAATGAGCAATTAATTGTAGAACTTTACTCTAAGTAATTTCTTTATTAACTGCCCCAGTGAAAGGTGAGTCCATGACTTCAACCAACGATATTTTGACACCGCGTAACATCGTAGTGCAACGTGTAAGCGATACCCGCTCTAAGATTATTCTTGAGCCATTAGAGCGTGGTTTTGGCCACACTTTAGGTAACGCTTTGCGTCGTATTCTACTGTCTTCAATGGCAGGCGCGGCAATCGTTGACGTAGAAATCGACGGTGTTGAGCATGAGTACAGCTCTATTGAGGGAGTGCAAGAAGACGTTATTGAAATCTTGCTTAACCTTAAAGGTGTTGCACTAACCATGCACGCTGGCGAAGAAGCAGTCCTAACCCTGACTAAACAGGGACCTGGTACTGTAACTGCAGCCGACATCGCACTGAGCCACGACATTGAAGTGGCTAACCCAGACCATGTGATTGCCCATCTAAACACTGCAACCAAGCTAGTAATGCAGCTTACCGTGCGTGCCGGCACTGGCTATGAGCCAGCCGACACACGCGACTTTGGCGAGGACGAAACTCACGCCATTGGTAAGCTCCAGCTAGACGCTTCTTTCAGCCCTGTATTGCGTGTTGCATACGCGGTTGAAAGTGCTCGTGTTGAGCAGCGTACTAACTTGGACAAGCTAGTGTTAGATCTAGAGACCAACGGTACTATAGATCCAGAAGAAGCAATCCGTAGCGCTGCTACCATTCTGCAACGTCAGATGGCAGTGTTTGTGGCCTTGGAAAACGACAACGAACCAGAAGCTAAGGTTGATGAGCCGGAAATTGATCCGATTCTTCTACGTCCAGTAGACGACCTAGAGCTAACCGTACGTTCGGCAAACTGCCTCAAGGCAGAAAACTTAAACTTCATTGGTGATCTGATTCAGCGCACCGAAGTTGAGTTGCTTAAAACTCCGAACCTCGGCAAGAAGTCATTGACCGAAATTAAAGACGTACTGGCCTCTAGAGGCTTGTCTCTTGGAATGCGTTTAGAAAACTGGCCACCGGCTATGTTGAAAGGCAACCAAGCATAACGTCTTAACCGGCTAAAAATTCAAACTTAGTTTGATAAGGAACTAACAAATGCGTCATCGTAAAAGTGGTCGTCATCTAAATCGGACCAGCTCTCATCGTAAGGCCATGTTCAAGAACATGTCTGTATCTTTGTTTGAGCACGAGTTGATTAAAACCACCCTACCCAAAGCCAAGGAACTGCGTCGTGTGGCTGAGCCATTGATCACCCTTGCTAAGGAAGATAGCGTTGCTAACCGCCGTTTGGCCTTTGCTCGCACGCGTAGCAAAGAAGCAGTTGGCAAGCTGTTTAATGAACTAGGCCCTCGTTATGAGGCTCGTCCTGGTGGCTATATCCGCATTATGAAATGTGGCTTTCGCCCTGGTGACAATGCCCCTATGGCCTATGTAGAATTAGTTGACCGTCCTATAACTAGCGACGAGTAACCTTTTACATTAGTAAAAACCCAGCCTTGAGCTGGGTTTTTTTATGCCTAAATTTCGTCACTGTTATTAGGCAGCCCAGTTTGGGCCACCTTAAGCTAAGGTTAGCGTTGCAGCAAGGGCCCTAAGAAGCGCCCAGTATGGGACGCTGGATTTGCTGCCACTTGTTCCGGGGTTCCAGTGGCAATGATCTGGCCGCCTTTATTGCCCCCTTCTGGGCCTAAATCTACCACCCAGTCTGCAGTTTTAATGACATCTAGGTTGTGCTCAATCACGACCACAGTATTACCATGGTCGCGTAGCCGATGGAGCACCACCAATAGTTGCTGAATGTCAGCAAAATGAAGGCCGGTCGTGGGCTCGTCCAAAATATATAAGGTTTGGCCCGTATCACGCTTCGATAGCTCCCGCGAAAGCTTCACCCGCTGGGCTTCACCACCGGAAAGAGTGGTGGCATTTTGACCTAGGCAAATGTAACTTAAACCCACATCCATTAGGGTTTTTAAACGCCTATGGATCATAGGTACGGCGGCAAAAAAATCGACTGCAGTTTCTACAGTCATGCCAAGTACTTCAGTAATGTTTTTACCTTTGTACTGTACTTCTAAAGTTTCGCGGTTGTAGCGCTTGCCCTTACACACGTCACAGGGTACGTAAACATCTGGCAAGAAATGCATTTCAACTTTAATTACCCCATCGCCCTGACACGCTTCACAACGGCCACCTTTAACGTTAAAACTGAATCGGCCAGGCTTGTAGCCACGAGAGCGAGACTCTTGAGTACCCGCAAAAAGTTCTCTAATAGGGGTAAAAATGCCAGTGTAAGTGGCAGGGTTAGAGCGTGGTGTGCGGCCAATGGGGCTTTGGTCTATGTCGACCACCTTGTCCATTAGGTTAAGGCCTTGCACCTGCGTGTGGGGGGCGGCTACCAATGTAGTGGCCTTATTTAACAAGGTTGCTGCTAAAGG
>DCAT01000092.1:0-32252 GCA_002312935.1 Oceanospirillaceae bacterium UBA1126
GAGAAATGCTAGCTTCCAAACCTTCGCTAGAGCCAGCGGGTTGCATTATTGGAAGGTATCGGGCTGGGATTTGGCTACGTACTTCAAGGCTTTTAATGTTATAAAGCTTAACCACACGGTCACCTTTGCGGACACGGTTTCCTGATGAAGTGTCGACACTTAGAATACGACCGTCAAAGGGTGCCAAAATGTCAGTACGCTTTAAGTCCAACTCAGCAAACTGCAATTGGATTTTACTCTGAGTCACCTGTGACTCGAGCTGAGCAATGCGATTTGGGTGATCTGCAATGGTGTTTTCGCGATTAAGTAGCGCTAATTGCTGTTGCTGCAGGGCACGAGTAGCTTCCTCTAAGCGCGAAGTAGGAGCAACCTTTTTGGCCACTAGTTGTTGTTGACGTTCAAAGTTTTTTTGGTTCATGGCCTGCAATTGCTGCTCAATCACTAACGCTTTTTGGTTGGTTTTGTTGCTGTTTATTTCGCTCTTAATGCGGGCTTCAATATCTTGGAGGCTGGCTTTTCGTTGAGCCAGCGTCAAACGCAATTCGCTGTCGTCTAAACCGACTAATTTCTGTCCCTTGCTTACGCTGTCTCCACGGCCGACATTGACTTGCGTAACAAAAGCGCTAACCGTCGCCGTTAATTGAGTGGTCTCGCTGGCTTCTACTGCACCGTAAAGTGTAACTTCTGGCGCAATGTCTTGTAATTCCACCAATTGGCTTGAAACCCCCCATACTTGTTCAGTGACAGGTTTGGCAGGTGCTTTTGGCTTAGAATTCTTAAGGTAAGTAAACCCATATCCGGCCGCTGCAATAATTGCAATTGGAAGTAACACTTTCGTCAAAAAGGGAAAAATGTAGGACTTGTAGCTCATGAAAAATGACCTTTTTTAAACGGCGTATACCGTCCGTTGGTAAAGCGAATAAAATTGACTGAGGATTTTACATTAAAACCAATTGTTTTGATAACTCAACTGGCTGGCGTGGCCACACTTTACGCATTTTTACGTCGGGCTTGAAAAGAAAATTAGGTCATTTTTTGCTAGCTTTGCCTACAATAGTTTCAGACCTGGCTGCAGCAGCATATAATAGCAGCCTGTTTACTATTAACTGTATTTAGGAAAGCGATATGTCCTCTCAAAACTATAAAGATTATCGACGTGAGTACGAAGCTGCAGGTTTGCGTCGCCAAAGCCTAGCTGCAGATCCATGGAAGCAATTTTCGTTCTGGCTGGGTGAGGCTGAACGTGCTTGTCCACTGGATGCCACTTCCATGGCGTTGGCTACGGTTTCATCATCGGGTATGCCAAGTGCGCGTATCGTTCTATTAAAAAGTTACAATGAAAATGGCCTAGTTTGGTACTCAGATAGACGCAGCCAAAAAGGCCATGATATCGACCAAAACCCAAATGCCTCGGTGCTTTTTTATTGGCAACCCTTAGAGCGCCAAGTGCGCATTTCTGGCACTGTATCGCTGGTGCCAGAGGCGACTTCTGATGCGTACTTTAACAGCCGCCCCAGAGCTAGCCAGCTCAGTGCGGCAGCTACACCCCAAAGCCAAGTGGTTTCAGGGCTGGTAGACCTTGAGCAAAATGTAGCAAAGTTGGATGAGAAAACCCAAGGTGGCTTGGTAAATAGGCCTCAGCCTTGGGTAGGTTTTTGCCTTCAGCCTACCAAGTTTGAATTCTGGCAAGGTCAGCCCAGCCGTTTGCATGACCGTTTTCGGTATCAGCAAATGGGTGATGACTGGGTTATTGATCGTTTGGCACCTTAAAAGCACATACTATGATACAACCTTTAATGATGAGTGCCTTTGGTGAGTTGATAATAAATCGTGTGCCACTTGCAAAAAAAGAAATGCTTCAGGCTTTTGATCAAGCTGATCTGTTAGCGTTAGACTACTTGCAGTCAGAGGCTTTGTTGAATCCAAGCAGTAATGTGCTGGTTGTCAATGAAGCCTTTGGCGCCATCACCTGTGCAACAACCAAGGCATTATGTGCTTTAGGTGGTGCACTGCCAACCTTGTGGAGTGATTCTCATATTGCCCATCTTGGGTTGCAATATAATGCCTCCGCTAACGGATTGCCGGTGGCACATTTTGTGCAGGCCCAAAACACTCCGCAAGGCCCGTTTCAAATTGTCATATTACGCTTACCTAAAAGTCATGCATTGCTGCGCGATCAATTACAAAGGATGCTGCCACAATTGGCCCCAGGCGCTTTAATTATAATGCCTTTAATGGTTAAGCATCTAGATAACGCGGTGTACCAGCTTCTTGAGTCTTTACTAGGGCCACTAACCACCAGTTTGGCGCGTAAAAAGGCACGGTTAATCTTTGCAAAAAATAATTCAATGATGTTGGGCCAGAGCCCAAAGGCAGAGGAAACCCATTGGAGCCTGCCATCGCTAGGGCTGTGCTTGCAGCACTTTAGTGGTGTATTTAGTCGCACCAAGTTAGACCCTGGAGCACAGGTATTATTAGATCAGTTTCCTGAAGGGCCTTATATGCAGGTGATTGATTTAGGTTGCGGTAATGGCGTTCAAGCTATTATGGCCGCCAAAAAATGGCCTCAATGTAAGGTTATTGGGGTTGATGAATCCTATATGGCCGTTGCTTCAGCAAGCATTAATGCAATCAATAATAGCGTGGAAGATCAGTGTGAGTTTAGAGCAAATGATTGTTTAACAGACATCATTTCCCAATCTGCTGACTTAATCCTATGTAACCCGCCGTTTCACCAAGAAAGGGTAATAGGTGACCAAATTGCCATGCGTATGTTTGCCCAATCTGCACAGGTGCTTACTAACGAAGGTGAGCTGTGGGTGGTCGGTAATAGACACTTAGGTTATCACGCTAAGCTTAAGCGTTGGTTTAAGCGTGTAGAGCAAGTAAGTGCCCACCCCAAGTTTGTTGTGCTAAAAGCGCAGCTTTAATCAGTGTTTTTGGTGCCAGTAATGTCTGGGTTAAAATTGTTCGGGTATTTTCCCATTACAGGCTCATAAAAGTCGGCAATAGCTTGCATATCTGCATCTATATTTTCCGTTGTATTGAGCATTTTTCCTATACCACCAATACGTTTAGAAAAATCAAAATAAGCCAAAGCTAGCGGTACGTTAGCTCCCTTAGCCATATGATAAAAGCCTGTTTTCCAGCGCCCTACACTAGAGCGTGTGCCTTCTGGCGCTATGGCGAAAATCAAATTTTCGCTGTTGGCATAAATTTCAACTGAGGCGTCTACAAAATTCTTACTGGCGCCACGATTTAATGGCACGCCCCCTAGCCAGCGCATAATAGGCCCTGCAAAGCCATTAAATAGAGTGTGTTTAGCAATAAAATATACTTTTAAACGTAAGTGAAATGCTATGGCAATGCCAAGTGGGAAGTCCCAGTTAGAGGTATGCGGGGCGGCGATAATGAGGTAGCTTCCAGTAGCAGGTGCCACGTTAACCACTTTCCAGCCACTAAGCTTTAATACTAGCCAAGAAAGTAGCCTCATAAAGTGAATAACGCCTGGGGTATCGTGAATGGTAAAATGCATGGAAATACGGGCCTAGGAGTGATTTTTGCGGTATTATATCAGGTCACTCATAGACATGAGTGGTGTTTAATTTTATAAGCCCTAATTAAAGTATTAAGGGCACCTTGGAGTCATGAATGAAAATTGCCGAAAACAGCGTAGTTAGCTTCCATTACACACTTACAAATGGTGCTGGCGAACTGGTTGATACCTCACGCGAAGGTGAGCCGTTACCTTACTTACATGGTGCAAATAACATTGTACAAGGTTTAGAAGAGGCGCTTGAAGGCAAGGAGTTGGGTGATAAGTTGCAGGTGGAAGTGCCTCCTCATTTAGGTTATGGAGAGTATATGGAAGAAATGGTTCAACAAGTAGACCGTGAAATGTTCTCTGGTATTGATAACCTAGAAGTGGGTATGCAGTTTCATGCGGAGGGCGACTCAGGTCAACAACAGGTGGTTACAATTACTGCTGTTGAAGGCGACATGGTTAGTGTGGATGGTAATCATGACCTTGCTGGTGAAACATTGAATTTTGATGTGGAAATTATGGGCATCCGAGAAGCTTCTGAAGATGAGCTTACCAATGGCCATATTCACGGCCCAGGCTGTAATCACTAGTCTAGTTTTTAACAGCCCCAAAATATGGGGCTGTTATAGCCCGCATTAAACCACTCTATAACCACTTAAACTCAGAGCATGTGCCTAACATCATGGAAAAGACATACAACCCTAACGCCATCGAAGAACAGTGGTACCAGCAATGGGAAGACAACAACTACTTCGCTCCTTCCGGTGAAGGTACACCCTATAGTATTGTTATTCCACCGCCCAATGTTACGGGTAGTTTGCATATGGGGCATGCTTTTCAAGATACTATTATGGATGCCCTAACGCGGTATAAGCGTATGCAAGGGCATGATACGTTATGGCAAGTGGGTACTGACCACGCTGGTATTGCGACACAAATGTTAGTAGAGCGCAAAATCCAAGCTGAGGAAGGTAAAACACGGCATGATTTAGGTCGGGATAAATTTTTAGAAAAAGTATGGGACTGGAAAGCAGAGTCAGGTGGCACTATTACGCGCCAGTTACGTCGCATGGGCGCGAGCGTAGACTGGAGTCGCGAACGTTTCACTATGGATGAGGGCTTTTATACGGCTGTGCAAGAGGCCTTTGTTCGCTTGTACGATGATGGCTTAATTTATCGTGGTAAACGATTAGTTAACTGGGATCCAAAATTACACACCGCAATTTCCGATTTAGAAGTTATTTCTACGGATGAAAAGGGCCATATGTGGCACTTGCGTTACCCCTTAGAAGCGGGCGCCACCACTGCGGATGGTAAAGATTATTTAGTGGTTGCTACCACCCGCCCAGAAACTATGCTGGGCGATGCTGCGGTTGCAGTTCACCCTAAAGATGAGCGTTACCAGCACCTTATTGGCCAGTTTATAGCGTTGCCGTTAGTGGACCGTTTGATTCCAGTAATCGCTGATGATTATGTGGATATGGACTTTGGCACGGGCTGCGTAAAAATAACCCCAGCCCACGACTTTAATGACTATGCCATGGGCCAGCGTCATGATTTGGGCATGATTAACGTGCTAGACCACGATGCGGCCATTGTGCAAACACCCCAAGTGTATACAACTGCTGGTAAAGTAGTCTTAGAGCATGATGAAACCATTCCTTTAGCTTATCGTGGTTTAGACCGGTATCTGGCACGAGATCAAATTGTTGCAGACCTTGATGCAGCAGGTTTGTTAGAAGGTGTTGAAGACCATGGCTTAAAGGTGCCCCGTGGAGATCGTTCAGGTCTTGTTATTGAACCCTTGTTAACAGATCAGTGGTTTGTCAGCACCAAGCCTTTAGCTGAGCCTGCAATTGCAGCGGTAGAAGATGGCCGCATTGAATTTGTGCCTAAACAATGGGAAAACACCTACTTTTCCTGGATGCGGGACATCCAAGACTGGTGTATCTCGCGTCAACTTTGGTGGGGACACAGAATTCCCGCATGGTACGATGATGAAGGCAGTTTTTATGTTGGCCGCAGTGAGGAAGAGGTTCGTAACAAACATAATTTAGGTGATATAAACCTTAAGCAAGATGAAGATGTGCTGGATACTTGGTTCTCCTCTGGCCTGTGGACCTTTGGCACTTTAGGTTGGCCCAACTCTACTGAAGCCTTGGCTAAGTATCACCCAACTGATGTGTTGGTAACTGGCTTTGATATTATTTTCTTTTGGGTAGCGCGCATGATCATGATGACTATGCACCTAACTAAAGACGAGACTGGTGAAGCCCAGGTGCCTTTTAAGACTGTCTATGTACACGGTTTAGTGAGGGATCAAGATGGTGAGAAAATGTCTAAATCTAAGGGCAATGTGATCGACCCATTGGACCTAATTGACGGCATTGATCTAGAGACTTTATTAGAGAAACGCACGGGCAACATGATGCAGCCACAGTTGGCTAAGAAGATAGAAAAGCAAACCTTAAAACATTTTCCTGACGGCATTGCCTCTTATGGCACTGATGCTTTGCGTTTTACTTTGTGCTCATTAGCGTCAACTGGTCGAGACATTAAGTTTGATTTGGGCCGTATTGAAGGTAACCGGAACTTTTGCAATAAGATTTGGAACGCTACTAACTATGTTTTGATGAACTGTGAAGAGCAAGATTGTGGCCAAGCGGGTGGTCAAGTCGAGTTGAGTCTAGCAGATCGCTGGATTCTATCAAGGTTGCAAAAAGCGCAACTAAAAGTGGTTGAATCTATGGGTGTGTATCGTTTTGATCACGCTGCAGAGGCGCTATACCATTTTATTTGGAGTGAATACTGCGATTGGTACCTAGAGCTATCTAAGCCTGTGCTATGGGACGATAATGCAACTCAAGCTCAGTTAAGGGGTACTCGGCGTACTTTAGTTGGTGTTTTAGAGGCGGTGTTGCGTTTGGCCCACCCCTTGATGCCATATATTACTGAAGAGATTTGGCAGAAACTTAAAGTTCTTGCAGGTGTAGAGGGCGAAAGTATTATGCTCCAGCCATACCCAGTTGCTGACGAAAGCAAAATCGATGAAATTGCTGAGGCTGATTTAAATTGGGTGCGTGGCATTATTGATGGCGTGCGTAATATCCGTGGTGAAATGAATATCTCCCCCGGTAAACCTATTCCTGTGTTGTTAAAACAAGGTGATGCTGCAGACCAGGAGCGACTTGATACTAACAGTCAGTTTCTCATTAAGCTGGCTAAGTTGGAGTCTATTACGTGGCTAGATGGGACTGCTGAAGCGCCTTTAAGTGCAACAGCTTTGGTAGGCGCGTTGGAAGTATTGGTGCCTATGGCAGGACTCATTGATAAAGATGCAGAGCTGGCTAGATTAAATAAAGAACTGGGTAGGTTGCAAGGAGAAATCAAGCGGCTTGGTGGTAAGCTAGGAAACGCCAAGTTTGTTGATAAAGCCCCTGCGCAAGTGATTGAAAAAGAGCGAGCCAAGTTAAGGGATGCTCAAATTTCCGCTACTACATTACAGCAGCAAGTGACAAAAATTGAAGCTATTTAAGGATTTTGAGTACTAGTCCTACGAGTGGCTTGAGCAGAATGGCTAGTGTGCCCGCTTAAGCAGAGGGTGGTTCAGTTTGACATCCCGCTTAATCTAATGCTAGACTGTGCACCGCACTAGCTTTAGAGTGAAGTGTGAAGATCCAGACCGTAATTTGCGCACTAACAGATAATATCTGTTTGATAAACCGCGCAGATGAAGGCGGTTTGTCAAATTAATTTAGTAGCAAAGAGTAAGAATATGAGCAAAGGTACAGTGAAGTGGTTTAACGCCGATAAAGGTTTCGGTTTCATCACTCCAGAAGATGGCGGAAAAGATTTATTCGTACATCACTCTGAAATCCGCAATGGCGGCGGTTACGCCACTTTGAACGACGGCCAAGCCGTAGAATTCGAAGTTGGCCAAGGCCAAAAAGGCCCTTGTGCCAACAATGTTGTTCCTTCTTAATTCGTTAAGAAAATAACATTACAGAAAACGCCGCTTTTAGCGGCGTTTTTTTTGTCTTTAAAAAAGTTGACGTCACTCATACTCGTAAGGTAAAAATTAGTTCCTATTGAAGTTACCGAGTATTCTCATGACTGAACAAACTGATGCTAGTTTCGATCGAAATCAAAATGCGTTTATGGATGCCCTATATTGGTACGGCATAGCGACGCTATTTCGTGCACCACATAACGCTAACCCTAATGAATGCGATATTGCTTTAGTTGGTGTGCCCCACAGCAGTGGCAACGGCACCACGGAGCGAGACCAGCACTTAGGTCCTCGTGCAGTTCGCAATGTGTCGGCCAATGGGCGCCGGGTTCACATGAACTTTGAACTAGACCCTTGGAAGAGCTGCCGTATTAATGACCTTGGTGATGTGCCACTGACACACATGAATGACAATGAAATATCTATTCAGCACATTACTGATTACTACGCCCAGATTGATGCCGCAGGCACTAGGCCAGTATCTGTGGGTGGGGACCATTCCGTCACAGGTGGTATATTGCAAGCGTTGGGAGGCCCTCAATCGAAGCTGACTGGCGGTGAGCCTGCGTGTATTTTACATTTTGATGCCCACACAGACTGTTTTAGTAATATGAAACACTTTCTTGGTGCCAAAAAATCAGCAGCCCATTGGGCCTCATATTTAGTGCAGCAGGGTAATGTTGATGCACACCACAGTGTGCAAATAGGTATTCGAGGCAATGCACGCACCTTAGACTGGTTAAAGCCTAGCTATGAACATGGCTATGACGTGATCACTATGGATCGTTACAAACAAATAGGTGCTCAGCAAAGTATCGATATTATCCGTGAACGTATTGGTGACAGGCCAGTGTATATTACCTTTGACTTAGATTGCTTAGACCCTTCTGTAGCACCAGGAGTCTCTAATATAGAGGCGGGTTGCCAAGGCTTTATGATGGACCAGGTTATGCAATTATTGCAGGCAACACGGGGTATGAATATTATTGGTGGGGATGTGGTGTGTTTAATGCCCACCAAAGATAGCCCTAATCAAATTACTGCCATGGTTGCTACAGCTATTATGTTTGAAATGATTAGTTTAATCGCAGACAGGCATCATTCAAGTTAGAGCTTGTGGTACTGCATAGTTCGGCCCAGCTCGTTATATTTGGCATAGTGATCTCTAGCTGTTTGTAACATTTCTGTTTCTTGTACTACAAGTTCAATAATGCGATCAAATTTTTCAGGCGCTAACACTTGGCTTAGGTTAATGCATATTTCATGGTGATGAGGCTGTGCTGCGGCTGGTGTTGAGGTGTGACCCAGAACCACAATCGCCTGGGCTTGTTCGTGTGCGCAAATGTGAGGAATGAAAGAGTCAGGTTTAAAGGCCCAAATGTACTGATTTAGGTGCAGAGCCTCCGCCTCATCGCGGCAAATAATATAGACCTGCTGTCCAACCCCAAGGCACTTTTCTAACAGCCGGCACAGCAGCGGATAGCGGCTTGCCGGATCATTAGATTTAAGCTGGTAGAAATCTGCTCTACTCACAACTATGCCTGATTAACTAAGTGCTGAACTAGCAGCGGCACACAGCGTCCAGTGGCGCCTTTTTTGGCGCCTGAAACCCAAGCAGTGCCAGCTATATCTAAATGTGCCCATGTGTAGCTTTCGGTAAAGCGTGACAAGAAACACGCCGCTGTAATAGTGCCTGCAGCACGACCACCGATGTTTCCTAGGTCTGCAAAATTACTGTCTAGCTGTTCCTGATACTCTTCACCCATCGGCAATTGCCAAACACTATCAAAAGCTTGATTACCTGCCTGCATGAGGCCTTTGGCAAATTGGTCATCATTACTCAATACTGCACTAGTATGGTGGCCTAGAGCCATGATGCAAGCGCCTGTAAGGGTGGCAACATCAACCACAGTTTTAGGGTTAAAGCGCTCAGCATAAGTTAAAGCGTCACATAAAACGAGACGGCCTTCAGCGTCTGTATTAAGCACTTCTACCGTTTTGCCAGACATTGTGGTGTAGATATCTCCGGGCTTAGACGCTGTACTTGAGGGCATATTTTCTGCACTGGCCACAATAGCCACTACGTTGGCTTTGAGACCCATATTGATAATTGCTTGCATGGCGCCCATAACACTTGCTGCGCCACACATGTCGTACTTCATTTCATCCATCGCTGCACCTGGCTTAATACTGATGCCACCGGAATCAAAGGTAATACCTTTACCAACTAACACGTGAGGTTGAGTGCCTTCTTCCCCACCTTGGTAATTGATTACGATCAGTTTTGAGGGCTCAGCGCTACCCTTGCCCACTGACAGGAGGGAATGCATGCCTAGGCTTTCCATTTCTGCCTCTTCCAGCACTTGGGTTATAACTTTGTCTGAACCTGCTGCTAATTTGTGACCTTGCTCTGCCAAGAAACTAGGAGTACATACATTACCAGGAAGATTGCCTAGGTCGCGACACAAGTCCATTGCTTGGGCAGTGGCTGTCGACTGGTCTAGCTGTGCTTGTGAACTCGTTTGAGCCAATAAAACCATGTTGGGGATAGGCACAATGTTTTTGTTATTAGTTTTAAATTGATCAAAACGATAGCAGGCCTGAACTAAGGCCTCAACGGTAAGGCGCACTTTACTGTTCAGGTCCAAGCTTTTTGTGTCTGCAGTGGTTAGTTGGTTCAGTACACTATGGCCTGGGTTACTGCTTATTTGTGACCATGCCGCTTGAACTAACTGGCGGTACTTTCTACCACTGAGTTGCTCTGGTGTTCCGGTGCCGATGACTAAAATACGGTCTGGACCAGGGCCTGCATTAAGGAATAATTGGCTGCTTTTAAATTTACTTGATAAATCGCCACTAGCGATGGCATGGGAAATGGCACCACTGAGTAATTTGTCAGCAGCCTTGAGGCTGTCGGTAGTTAAGGTATTAATGCCTCCTGTTAAATCAGCCAAAGGCAAAATAACGCTAGACGCAGTATCAAGTTGAGAGGCGTCCTGTTGTAAAGAAAATTCCATGCTGTCTCCTGACAATGTTACAAATGAATAGCCTTGTGAAGTTCAAGGCATTACCAAAATTTTACGCCAAATTGGACTTTGTCTCTAGGGATGTATGGCGTTAATGTGGCTAAAATCTTTGTTTTGTCGAAAATCTGATACACTTAGGGACATTGTTAGCAATAGTCAGCTATTAGTCTGTTAAGAAGTTAGTCAATTGTCCTTAATTACCCGCTACATCAACAAAGAAGTGCTGATCACTGCGTTAGCAGTGAGTCTGGTATTGCTGCTAATTATATCCAGCAGTCGCTTTGCTCATTACCTAAGTAAAGCGGTCACTGGCGAGCTTGACGCTGAAGCTGTGGTAGAAATTATTTTTAATTTGTTACCCGCATATTTAAGCACACTACTCCCCTTGGGTGGTTTTTTGGGAGTGTTGCTCACCTTAGGAAAGCTAAGCGTCGACAACGAACTTACAGTGCTATTTGCTAATGGCGTTAGCCAGCGTCAATTAGTTCAAATCGTTTTGGTGCCGCTATCAATATTAGCAGTACTGGTTGCCATTTTAAGCCTTTGGCTTGCTCCAGAGGCGTCTCGTAACGTTGAAGAAATTCTTTATCAACAGTCCCACACCTCAGAATTTGACAGTATAGTTCCTGGCCGCTTCCAAGGTAATATTGAACGCCAGGTTATTTATGCTGAATCCATGAGTGACGATCGTCAGCAGTTACTTAATGTGTTTGTGTTTAATAGGCCTATGGCAACTGAACCGCCAGTTTTAATAAAGGCAACTTCAGCCCGGCAAGTCTTTAATGAAACCTATCAAGCGCGTTATTTGCTGCTTAAAGAAGGATCAAGAACAGAGGGCCAGCCAGGGCGATTGGATTATACGGTAACTAAATTTGACGAATTGGCAGTGCGCTTGTTTACTCAAGAGTTACAAATAAACATCACCCGTGGTTTTACTCTTCCTACGCTAATGCTTGTTGGATCTGCTAACCCAGACCATAAGGCCCAACTTTATTGGCGTATTTCGCTACCTTTGATGACCCTTATTGTGAGTTTTGTGGCGATTGCTTTAGGCCAAGTTAATCCCCGCAAAGGACGCTTTGCTAGGCTACTGCCAGCAATTCTTGTTTATTTGGTCTATTTGTCGGTGTTAATGAGTTTGCGTGATGATATGACCAGAGCAGTAGCTAATGCAGACATAAAAATATGGTTGTTACATATTACGTTCTTAATATCAGGATTATTTTTATTATTTGGGCGGCAGTGGTATAGACAGCTGGTTAGGAGAGGTGACATTAATGCGCCTACTTGATCTATATATTGCACGTCATATATGGGCGGCAGTGGCCATTGTATTACTCATCATTCTAGGGTTAGATTTACTGACTGTTCTGGGCAGTGAATTAGACGCACTAAACAAAGGAGCAAGCTTCAAACAGGTGCTCAGTTATATTGCTTTAACTGTGCCTAGAAGGGTCTACGAATTTATGCCTCTCACTGTTCTAGTAGGTTGTTTAGTAGGCTTGGGCGCGCTAGCTAATAATAGTGAGCTTACAGTGATGCGTGCAGCAGGTATTTCTTTGCGGCGTATTGTTTGGTCTGTCATGCAGGCTGTTTCAGTATTTGTGATTGCAGCCGCTATATTAGGGGAGTTTGTTGCCCCAGTTAGCCAGCAAATGGCAGAGGTTGAACAGTCTCAGTATAAGGGAGTAGAGTCCACCAAGGGCTTTTGGTTGCGTGAAGGTAATGATTACATCTTTGTGCGATCTGTAAGGTCTGATGGCGTGCTGCAGGGGGTCTCTCGTTACCGTTTTGTTGACCAAAATTGGCAGCAAACCTTGATGGCTGAAAAGGGCGTTTATGAAGACCAGCAGTGGACCTTAAAGCAGTTACAAAAAGTGTGGGTAGAAAACCAAGAGGTTATCCAACAAGGGCAAAAAACCATGCTTTGGCCGGTTTCTTTAAAGCCAAACCTGCTGTCTATTTTGAGTATGGATCCACAGCACTTAGCGATTGATGATTTAGTGCAATATAGTGCGTATTTAAACCAAAGCGGGTTAGAAGCCGCTCCTTACGAATTAGCCTTCTGGAAAAAAATACTACAACCGCTGGCAACATTGGCATTGGTTTTTGTAGCTATTTCCTTTGTGTTTGGTTCTACCCGATCTGTGACATTAGGCCAAAGAGTGTTGGTGGGCGTTTTAGTGGGGTTGGCATTTAATTATGCTCAGGAAGTATTGGGCCCAGCCAGCAGTGTATTTGGCTTTACCCCACTGCTTGCCTACCTAATACCCATACTAGTATGTGTTGCCGGTGGTGCCTGGCTTTTGCGCAAGGCAGGCTAATTTTAATGTTTGGGTAGCTGTACTACACGACTGTTAGACCAGCGGTCATGCCAGCCTAATTTGTTACTATCAAACATGATCCACCAATAACCTAAGCCGAATACAAGGGCGGAAAATATAGCGGCCATAAAGCGTAACAATGCTTGTTTAGCGCTCAAGGGTTGGCCCTGATCGGACTCTATGCGTATACGCCAAGCAAGCATGCCTAAGGTTTGTCCAGACCGAGTCCAAAATAAAGCGAAGAATAAAAAAGTCACAAGAAACACCGTGCTACTAAATAATGGACCGGATACCGCTTCACCATCATTAAAAGCGATAAATACGTAACCAACAAGCATCCACACGGCCATAATTAATAAGCTATCGTACATCATTGCTAGCAGGCGTTTTACCAAGCTGGCATTAGGGTAGTTGTGAGTTTTAAAGCGACGGTTACTCACGTTACTGAGCCTTGGCTGGGACATAATATTTTGTAGCCTGTGTTAAACGTCCAGTTTGCGCCGGCAGCACGCAAATGGTGCTAATTATATTGTCAAAGAATAATATAAAGTATTGAGTCATGGGTTAAATCAGTGGTTTTAATTCAGCATGATGATAGCACAAACCAGTGCCCTTTCCAGACAGATTAAAGTGTTTAATAGGCAGTGTCTTGATGCCTTAGGTATGCCACTAAAAATGTTTTATGGTTATTGGTTCCTTTTTAAATGAGAAGTAAATATTATTAATAACTAATGGTTAGTTAGGTGCCCGGTTGTTTCGCTGCAAGCCAGAGTATTCGACGACCAACAACAAGTAATGAACACGGAGTATACATGCTAAAAACTCATGTTAATCGATGTAGTTGGCCCACTAAGGATGAACAATATTTAGCCTACCATGACCAAGAGTGGGGCCGGGCGGTGCATGATGATAGGCGCCTATTTGAGCAGCTTGTGTTGGAAGGTGCTCAAGCAGGGTTGTCCTGGCTTACAATTCTCAAGCGCCGGCACCATTACAAACGTGTTTTTTGTCAATATGATGTGGTTAGGTTGGCCGCATTCACCGAACATGACGTTGCCCATGCCCTGCAAGATAAAGGCATCATTCGCAACCGCTTAAAAGTTGAAAGCGTGGTAAATAATGCTGAAAAATTTATTAAGATTCAACACGATTTTGGTAGCTTCGATGCTTATATTTGGGGTTTTGTTGGGGGCGTAACTAGGGTTAATCAATTCGAACACAATGATAAAGTTCCTGCCCAAACTGACCTTTCGGTGCTCATTGCTAAAGACTTAAAAAAACGTGGCTTTAAGTTTGTTGGGCCGATTGGCATGTATGCCTACATGCAGTCCATTGGTATGGTTAATGACCATTTAAAAAGTTGTTTTTGCCATACAGAGTGTTGTTAACAGTTAGCAAGAAGTATTACTTTTTAATGCCATTAGGCAAAAGCTCCATGGTTATTTTTCTGCCATCACCAATAGAGCATAGTCCATGTCGCAACATGGCTTTAAAAAACTGGGGCTCCAAGTTTGAAGAAGCCAGGCTATAACAATATGCAGGCGTTAATACAAAAAACCCAACGAGTTTAAGCGTCGGGTAGTTGAGTTCTTTAATGAGCTCTGATTGCAGCGCGCAATTTAAAAGTGTGAGTTAATGCTCAGGCTAAAGCCAGAAGAAGTGGCTTTAGTACTCGTCTTACCTAAGCTGGTAACTGTTGAGGTATACCCTAGGTTTAGTACTAAAGTATCCACAACAGGCACGCTCAAATCAACACCAAATTCTAAGTCATCCCACAAGTTCGAACTGCTAGTACCCGCTTTGAGGGCTAAGTATGAAGTGGCACCTAAGCTAATATGGTGAATAGCACCAAGCATATATAAGGTTTCACTATTGTTGGCTACAGACGCTTTATTAGCGCTGAAATAGGTAGACGTATTGGCGTCCATGCGGTAGCGCATACCTATATCTGTGTAGCTGATATTTCTAGACGAATTTACTGTGGCTGTGCGATATCCCAGCATGAGCCCCAACTGGTTGCTAATTGCTACTTCAGTACCGATGTCCGTTCCGACGCCTCCCAAAGTGTAGCGGGTGTTGTTAACGTAGGTGGCTCCGCTGGCGTTTGTGAAGCCAGCGTGAGCTTGATTGCTTGCTGCAAGGCTTGCTGTGGGTGTAGCTAAACAAGCAGCCATACCTGCGATAGTTAATACGTGGCTTAATTTTCTCATGAACTTATTTTCCTTAATCATTCAGACAAACGTAACGCTGAGGTTATTATGAGGCCGAGGTGTATTTTGTGCAATCCACCTTGCTGTATTAGTTTGGTTCATGTTTGGGTCGAAAGCTTCAACCAAGCGTGCAGCAAAGGCTTGTACTATAGAGATATTGTTGAAATTTATTCATGGAAGCTTACCGTATGAACTTATCCAGTGCCTTATTTACCAGCCGTGTATCTTGTGCCTCAGTATACCAAACTGCTTCGGTGGCAGCCTTATGTTGCCCTGCCTGTGGTTTTCCACAAGAAGATAATCGTCAGGTTTTACAACCTTGTAAGCATCTAGCGTGTGTATATGACCAAGAAGCTGCGCAGTTTACCTTTAAAAGTGATGACTTTAAGCAGCGTTTAGCTGCGTCAAAGACTTCTCTTAGCGATGAGTTAGATGGCCGTACACTATCTAAGTTGGGTTATAGTGATGAGATGTTAGCATTAGATCTAACTAGGGCTGGGTGCTGGAGTCGAGAGCTCTTCGCTTTCGATTTTGGTATTAGCTAATAATCTTGGTAGAGGATTGACTCTAGAGCCTATAGTTGCAACTGGGGTTTACAATTGCAGCGGTCGCTCTATTGTATTTTAATAGCAAATGTTTCTTATTAAGGTGGATTCTGAAAATGGTGCAGGAAAAACATCAAATCATCAGCATTAACGCTCAAGGCGAAGTTGGTGTGGTTTTAAAGGTTCACCTTTGGCCTGCTAATAATGCTGGTGGGTGGGTGCATATTATGCACGGTGTCAGTGAGCATGGTGCTAGGTACGACCAACTAGCAAAAGTGCTTAATGCTGCTGGCTACCACGTTAGTGCAGGCGATTACCGTGGACATGGCTTAACTTGCACTAGTGCACAAGGGTTAGGTCACCTTGCAGATCATGATGGCTGGAATAAAATTGTTGCCGACCAGATGACTATTATTTCACACTTGCAGGACCAATGGGATCAGCCATTAACCCTCTATGGCCATAGCATGGGTACTTTTTTAGCAACGCGTGTGGCCCAGCGATACGCTAGAAAATTGAAACCTATACTGCAAAGCTTAGTATTATCTGCTAGCAGTTATAGACCTCCTTGGCTGTATCGCATTGGCCTGATCCCCATTCTGTTTGAGCTCTGGCGCAAAGGCCCTTTGGCCCATAGTAAATTATTAGACTGGTTAACCTTTGGTTACTTCAATAATGCCTTTAAACCCGTTCGTACGCCTAAAGATTGGATTAGCTCTGATCATGCAGTCGTTGATGCTTATATCGCAGACCCCTTTGCAGGGCATCCTATTACTAATCAATTTTGGTTTGATTGGATGCATGGCCTAGCTGAAGTTCATGAACCAGAATCTATGGCGCAAATTGATTCTGAGTTACCTATTTATTTATTTTCTGGAGGGCAAGACCCTGTTGGTAAGCAAGGAGAATATGTAGTTTCTTTGCAAAAAGCCTTAAAGCGAGCTGGTTCTAAAGACGTCACTTATAAACTCTATGCCAACGGTCGTCATGAAATGATTAATGAGCCTGACAAAGAGCAAGTTTTTGATGACCTGTTAGTGTGGTTGCGCAAAAGAAGCTAGGCTATAATAAATCAAAGGATAAGAATTATTTAGGGTAAGGATATGACATTAGCAACTTGGTTTTCTCTTCTGGCGATCTGCTGCTTAGGGGCCATGTCCCCTGGGCCAAGTTTAGCAGTGGTGTTAAGACATACCATCAGTAATGGCCGTGCCCATGGGATGGTAACAGCGATAAGCCATGCAGCAGGCGTTGCTATTTGGGCTTTACTTACAGTTTGGGGGCTTGCGGTATTGGTGGTGGAATGGCCTCTGGTGTATCAGCTACTTACTTATGCTGGGGCTCTGTATTTAATGTGGATGGGTATTAAAGCGCTAAGGTCCAAGGGTGCTGGACCAATGCACGTTGAGCCTGTTAAGGCACCTATTAGCGAAGCGGCCAGAGACGGATTGATGGTGTCGCTATTGAATCCAAAGCTTGCATTTTTCTTTATTGCGCTCTTTTCACAATTTGTTTCTGCCGAGTTGGTTTTGGCAGACAAACTCATTATGATGGGAACGGCATCAGTGATTGATGCCGGTTGGTATATTATCGTGGCACTGGTTTTATCTCACTCACAAGTGCTTAAAAAACTGCAGTCAAAATCGGCCACTATCGACAAAATTAGTGGCGTTATATTGCTGGGTTTAGCCATGCGCGTGCTGACGTTATAACGAGGTGATGGGTTGCAGCCAGTTATCGGCAGGGTAGTGACAGTCCTCGTCTACTAAATGTAAGGTAAAGGCTTGGCGAGAGCGGTTAGAGGTGTTGGCGGCACTGTAGTGGGGTAGTTGGCCGTGCAAGATGATAAGTGTACCCGCAGGCACTTCTAATAATTTCAATGGTTGATCTGGCCATGGTTTATCGTCTAAAGGTTCAAATTCAGTACCCCCATTTTCTGATAACTTAAAGCGTTGCTTTAAGGCAATTTTGTGACCTCCCGGTAACCCCTGTAAGCAGCCATTTTCGATGGTAGCATCTTCTAATGCAAGCCAAAATCCAATACAACTTTTAGGTTCTGTATACAAAAATGTAGAGTCTTGATGCAGGCCTACTTCGCCGCCAATACTGGGCTGCTTAAAGATGTGCATAGACTGTATAGCACGGGGCTCTTTGATGCCCAGTTCACGACCCACTGCAGCAAAATCTAACTCTTCAACCATGGCTTTATACACTGGGTCTAACTGGTGTTGGGCATGGCCTATCTTGTTGATGGACTGTTGTTTGGGCACGGTAAATTGGCCTTCACTATTAATCGCTTTCTCCTCAAAGAAAAATCTAATAGCACTGCCTGATTCTAAAAAGTAATCATCGCTGGAGCGCTCTTGTTCATCAGTTGTGAAGATGGAACGTTTTTTTGGTGGTTCAAATGCCTCAATGAGGTCTGCTGCTCGCTGCATTAACACTTGGCGCTGAGCAGGTGATATAAAATCGTTAATCACAAGGTAACCTTGTTGGTCGTAATCTTTGAGTTGCTGAGAGGTAAGCATAGTCTGTGTCCTAAAATCAAAGGACGACTTTTGCATAAAACAGGGAAATATACAAAACCTTTATCTAATCTTCTTTACCAAAGGGGAATTAAAGAACTTGCACCATATAGTTACTCATGTAACTATATGGTCAATATATAATTTATTGGACCTGTTAATGAATGATTTATTTGCTAACCCTGCAGGCTTATGTGGTTTTGAGTTTGTTGAATTTGCTTCGCCAAAAGCAGGTGTTTTAGAGCCTATTTTTGAAATGATGGGGTTCAGCCATGTCGCTAACCACCGTTCTAAAATGGTAAGTCTCTACCGTCAGGGGGGCATCAATTTTATTATTAACAGTGAATCTAATAGTTTGGCGGCATTTTTTGCTAAAGAACATGGGCCCTCAGCGTGTGGTATGGCTTTTAGAGTAACCAATGCTAAAGCATCCTATGAGCATGCTTTGTCTTTAGGTGCCCAGCCAATTGATATTCCCGTAGGGCCAATGGAACTGCGCTTACCTGCGATTAAGGGCATTGGTGGCGCGCCAATATACTTGATCGATCGCTTTAAGGAAGGTGATTCAATTTACGACATCGATTTTGAGTTTATTGAAGGGGTGGATCGTAATCCAAAAGGCTGTGGTTTCTTCGAAATTGATCACTTAACTCATAACGTATACCGCGGTCGTCTGCAGCATTGGGGCGATTTCTACGAAAGGCTTTTTGGCTTTAGGGAGTTACGGTATTTTGATATAAAAGGCGAATATACTGGCCTTACTTCTCGCGCCATGTCCGCACCTGATGGCAAGATCCGCATCCCCTTAAATGAGGAATCTGCTGGTGGCTCAGGTCAGATTGAAGAGTTTTTAATGAAATTTAATGGTGAAGGAATTCAACATATAGCTTTAATTTGTGATGATCTTTTGGTCTGCTGGGACAGACTTAAAGCCAAGGGTGTGCCGTTTATGACTGCACCTCCGAACTCTTATTACGAAATGCTAGAGGGGCGTTTACCGGGCCACGGTGAGCCTACACCAGAATTACAAACCCGGGGCATCCTGCTAGATGGCAGCACTGGCGATGGTGAGCCTAAGTTACTTCTACAAATATTTTCACAAACGTTGCTTGGGCCAGTATTTTTTGAATTTATTCAACGTAAACAGGATGATGGCTTTGGTGAAGGTAACTTCCAGGCATTGTTTGAGTCTATAGAACGTGAGCAGATGCACCACGGTGTAATCTAAGCTCTTTTTAGGGTCATGACCTTGCAGAAAAATGGAGTTTCAAATGAAAGTAAAACAGATCCATCATGTAGCGTACCGGTGTAAGGACGCCAAGAAAACTGTTAAATGGTATGGCAAGTACCTGAATATGAATTTTATTTTAGCTATCGCAGAAAATGAAGTGCCATCAACAAAAGAGCCAGATCCATACATGCATGTGTTCTTAGATGCAGGACAGGGCAATGTACTGGCTTTTTTTGAATTACCTACGCAGCCCTGTATGCAGCTAGATCAAAACACACCTGCTTGGTGCCAACACCTAGCTTTAGAAGTAGAGACCATGGACGACCTTGTTAAAACCAAAGCTGCGTTAGAAGCAGATGGTATTAATGTCGTTGGCCCCACTAACCACACTATTTTTCAATCTATTTACTTCTTTGATCCAAATGGCCATCGTTTAGAATTAACACTAAATACAAGTACGCCTACAATGAATAAACGTCTGCATAAAGTGAAGTGGGATATGCTCAATGAATGGGCTGAAACAAAACAAGCTCCTAGCCATGCGCGTTGGATGCACCAATAAAGGTTTTTTGTATGCTTAATGCAACACATGATCCGAGTCTTATTAGTTGGTTAACCAGCGCTAACAATGCAGACACAGATTTCCCGATTCAAAACCTGCCATTTGGCGTATTTACCTCTGCCCAGAATAACCAACCACACGTTGGCGTAGCCATTGGCAGCGACATTGTAGACCTTTATGTATTAGCAGAATCTGGGTTGTTAGATATAGACCCTAGCCTATTTGATGAGGCAAATATAAACAAATTTATGGCTCAAGGGAGCGACATGTGGACAAGGTGTCGTCAACATTTGTCACAGTTATTAAGCACCCAGAATTTAGTTTTGCAGCAAAAAGTGAGTTTGGCATTGGTGCCACAAAACACGGCAACCCTGTTGTTACCTATTAAGGTGGAGGGTTATACGGACTTTTATGCATCCAAGGAGCATGCCACCAATGTAGGCACTATGTTCCGTGATCCAAAAAATGCATTAATGCCTAACTGGTTACACATTCCCATTGGTTACAATGGACGGGCCAGTACTGTGGTTGTGAGTGGTACTGATGTGCGTAGGCCTTCAGGTCAGTTAAAACCGGCTACAAATAACAAGCCTCATTTTGGCCCCACTCAAAAGCTAGATATAGAGTTAGAAATGGGAGCCATAGTAGGTGCTCCGAATGAGATGGGAACCCCACTCACTGTTGAGCAAGCCCAAGCTAACATCTTTGGATTTGTGTTGCTTAATGATTGGAGTGCCCGTGATGTGCAGGTTTGGGAATATCAGCCATTAGGACCGTTTCAGGCTAAAGCTTTTGCGACTACAATTTCGCCTTGGGTTGTGACGCAAGAAGCGTTGCAGCCTTTTTGTGTGCATGGCCCAGAACAGCACCCTAAGCCCCTGGCTTACCTTGCTCAAATACAGCCCGGCAATTACGATGTTGAATTACAGGTAGACATACAGACCCAAGTGTCGAGCCTATCTCAAACCATTAGCCAAACTAACTTTAGGGCTATGTATTGGTCTAGCGCTCAGCAGCTTACGCACCATTCCAGTAGTGGCTGTGCTATGCAAACTGGAGATTTATTGGGTTCTGGAACGATCAGTGGTAGCACCAAGGATTCTCTTGGTAGCTTGCTTGAACTCACATGGAATGGACAAAATCCTCTACCCTTGGCGAATGGTGAGGAGCGCAGGTTTGTAGAAGATGGAGACACTTTAACACTTCAAGGTCACTGCCAAGGTCAGGGTTATCGTATTGGCTTTGGTTCGGCAGTGGGTAAAATATTACCAGCCCACAGGTTATAAGCTAAAGCCAATCAATGGTGCTTTCTCCCTGGGCATCAATGCTTAGCCATTGGTCTGGGGCGTCACCTTCTTGCCAGCTAGACACCACACAGCGCACAGCAGATTGGAAGTGTTTAAAGGCTTCTTGGGCACAAGCCTTGTCATTAGCCCAGGGCGTATTTTTAGTGTTAAACCAAACACTACTAAAGTTGCTTTTAACCTTGTTCAGTACAATGATTTCAAATTCTGCTTGTTGGTTGTTAGCGTCAGCAAAGGTGGCCCAATAAGCTTGACGTTTAGGATTAGAGCTTTGTACGTCTAACTTAGATGTGCAGCTTTCTAGCCATAGTTTTATAGCTTCTGGGCTTGCAGATTTGATATAAATTTCGATATCGGTTTGCATCATGTTTACAACTCCTGCACCATCAAGCGAGTAAGCACGCCAAGGTATACTTTTGTTAGCTGCTCTAAATCAGTCACTTTGACACATTCGTTTAGTTTGTGAATAGTGCCGTTACAAGGCCCTAGCTCAACCACTTGGGCTCCAGTTGGTGCTATAAATCTGCCGTCAGAAGTTCCGCCAGCTGTAGACAGTTCAGCGTCTGTGCCAGTGGTTGCTTTAATAGCATCACGACAGGCGTCTACCAAAGCGCCCGAATCTGTTAAAAAGGGAAGGCCGTTATAGGTCCATACAATATCATAATCTACCTTATGATTATCCAAAATGGTTTCCAACTTAGCTGTCAAATCGTCTGCAGTAAGCTCGGTTGAGTAGCGAAAATTACACATCACTTCCACATGACCAGGCACAACATTAGATGCACCAGTACCGCCGTTAATATTGGCAATTTGAAAGCTGGTGGGTGGGAAAAACTCATTACCATCATCCCACTTAGTTGATGCTAGCTCAGCTAATGCAGGTGCAACCTTATGGATAGGGTTGTCTACCAAATGTGGGTAGGCAACATGGCCTTGAATACCCTTAGCAGTAATTGCAGCGGTTAAAGAACCACGGCGACCATTTTTAATAACATCGCCCAAGGTGCTGGTAGAGGAAGGTTCGCCGACAATACACCAATCTATTTTTTCATTGCGGGCTTCCAGGGTGTCGATCACCCGGGTGGTGCCATCTACAAAAGGGCCCTCTTCGTCACTGGTGATGAGTAAGGCCAAGCTACCCAGATGGTCCGGGTGCAAGCTAATAAACTCTTCAAGAGCTACCACCCACGACGCTAGGCTGCCTTTCATGTCTGCAGCGCCTCGCCCGTAAAGAAACCCGTCTTTGAGTGTGGGTTCAAAAGGTGGGGTGTGCCACTGATCCACTGGCCCACTTGGCACTACGTCCGTATGGCCGGCAAAGGCCAAAAGCGGCTTCTTTGTGCCGCGGCGGGCCCAAAAGTTATCCACAGCGCCAAAACGCATTCGCTCAATAGTAAAGCCGATGGCTTCAAGGCGAGCGATCATTAATTCTTGGCAGCCTTTATCCTCTGGAGTGACAGAGGCACGGCCCATAAGTTGCTGGGCTAAAGTTATAGTGGGTGACAGTGGCATCAGTTGATTCATCTTAGTTATTACTATGTAAGTCAGCGTTAAGTTCTACGGCAGTACCGTTTGGTTTTACTTCAATACGTCCATTGAGCGAATTGCGACGGAACAACAAGTCTGGCTTACCGGCTAGGCTTGCGGCCTTAACGGTGTCTACTAATTCATTGTTGCTATCGAGTAAAGCCACTTTTGAACCCCCGGTAATGTATAAGCCAGCTTCAATAATACAGCGGTCACCTATGGGAATCCCCATGCCAGCGTTAGCACCAATAAGGCTATCTTTACCTACTGAGTTGACAATTTTTCCACCACCAGAGAGCGTACCCATGGTGGAACAACCGCCTCCTAAATCACTATTATGGCCTACAGTAACACCCGCTGAGATGCGGCCTTCAATCATGCCGTGGCCCAAGGTTCCTGCATTAAAGTTAATAAATCCTTCATGCATCACAGTGGTACCTTCAGCCACATGGGCGCCTAAGCGTACACGGGACGCATCACCAATGCGAATACCCTTTGGTACGGCGTAATCGGCCATGCGTGGGAACTTATCTACAGCATTAACGTGCAACCACTCTCCTCGTAAACGAGCATCCATCTGGCGTTGAGTTAAGTCGTCAATGGCAATTGCCCCTTCATTGGTCCAGGCCACGTTAGGTAATAGGCCAAAAATACCGTTAAGGTCCATGGAGTTAGGTTGCTTAAGCCCATTAGAGAGTAGTTGAAGCTTGAGGTACACCTCAGGCGTACTCTGCGGGCCAGTATCGGCCTCTAATAATGTGATCACCATTGGCTGGCCTTTATCGGCAGCCTGGGTTAACCACTTAGCTTGGTCTGCTTCACTGGCAATAGTGCACGCTTCGGCCAGCTGATTGGCCTGTTCGGCATCCACTTTCACAGCGTGATTGCCAGTCTTTAAATGGCTGCCTAAAACGCTGGCAACGGCAGAAATTAACTTCGTACCAGGGTTTAATACTGGTTGTGGGTAAAAAACCTCTAGCCAATCTCCTTGGCTAGATTGGCTGCCAATACCAAAGGCAAAACTAAAGTGGCTCATGGAACTCTCCAATAAATAGTGTGTAAAACTTACTGTTTAAAAATAGTAGCGTATTGTTGGGGTTTGAAACCCACAAAGGCCTGCATTTGGGCATCACCTTGTTCACTGTGCATTAAAAGCAGAGGTCGTTTTATCATGCTAGGGTTGTCACAAAGCAGCTCAAATACAGTTGCCTCGCTGACGTTGCTCTGCAGTGCTGCTGGCAATTTACGCCATGTGGCGCCGCGCTTATTGAGCAATACTTCCCAGCCCACTTTTGACGCCCAGTCTTCGAGCTCTGCAACTGTGACTGGGTGTTTTTTATAGTCTCGGAAACTGAATTCGATACCTGCGTCGGTGAGCCATTTTTTAGCTTTTTTAATGGTGTCGCAATTATTAATGCCGTGCATTTGTACTTGAGTCAAAGTGGTTTCCAAAAAATATATAGGAGAGCCGCAGGTGACCCTAAAAATCAAGACGAAATAATACCAGAAACGAGGCTGGATTGGCTATTTAGGATTAGACACTAATAGTCTATGAGACGGCTCTGGTGGTTAAAATATTGCTCTTAGCCCCACAACACTGGTAAATTTATTAAAGGTGTCAAGCAAGGTTCAAGGAAACTCATCAGGTACATTGTTAAAAAGGTAAAAGTCGGCGCAACAAACTGTCAGTTATAGTAACATTATAGCCTCTCTTTAAACTGCAGATTTAATAGTTGAGGCTTGGATAGAGAGTCGCTATAGCCACAATTGTTATTTTTATCTTAGACGCTTTGCTTTATTCGCCTTATTTATCTAGGGCTCTACAAACGTCGTGTTCGAGAGTTTTTAACAGCTGTTCGTCAACAATGCGCTGGCCATTATTGAGGGTAATAAAAAATACGTCTTCTACACGGCCACCGATGGATTGGATTTTAGCTTTTTGAATGCTGATACCCAAGCGCATGAACACTAGACCTACTTGAGCCAATAACCCTGGCCTATCTGCGCTGGACAATTCCAGTCGCGTCCAGCTGCGGCCCTTCGGGTTGCTTAAACTAACAGAAGCAGATTGATTGAAGAGTTTATGAATTCTAGGTTGTCGTTGCTGCACGATATAAGCAAACTCGTCGGGGTATTGTAGTGCTTTTGTGAGGCGCTGCTTCAGTTGTTCCAGTAACGCAGGAGTTTGGTTAATAGTGTTACCACTGTTATCCAGCACCACAAAGGTGTCCATACTATAACCGTCTTCGGTAGTGATGATGCGTGCATCTTGAATATCTAGGTGAAGTTGTCCAAGAATGGCACACAAAGCAGCAAATAAGTTGGCTTTGTCTTGGGTGTAAACGAACACTTGCGTGCCTCCTTCAAAGGCGCTGAATGACGTTTCACTAATGGCTACTAAAGGCCCATCAACTTGATGGTTTAAAATAGTGCGAGTATGCCAGGCGATGGTTTTGGCATTTTCTCTAATAAAGTAATCATCACCCAAATTTTTCCATAAGCGCATTACAGAGGCAGGATTAAATCGTTGTTCTTGCAACAATTTGCGCGCATCGGTTTGGCTTTGTTCTATCAGTGCGCGATGATCTACGGGCACGTCTAAACCCAAGCGAAGGACACGATTGGTAGCAGTGTAAAGTTGGCGTAAAAGTGATGCTCGCCAGTTGTTCCAAAGTGCTGGGTTGGTGGCGTTGATGTCACACACAGTAAGCACATAAAGGTAATCTAAGTGCAGCTCGTCACCCATTTTTGTAGCAAATTCATGAATGATATCTGGGTTACCAATGTCACGTTTTTGCGCTGTCATAGACATGAGTAAGTGATTACGTACTAACCAGCTAACAAGCTCTGTGTCCCATTCTCCTAGTTGATGCTGTTTACAAAAATGCCTAACTTCTTCTGCGCCAACAACAGAATGGTCACGGCCACTACCTTTGCCTATGTCGTGGTAAAGTCCGGCAATGTATAAAAGTTCAATCTTGGGTAGTTCATGTACTAGGCGACCCGCTACTGGAAAACGCTCTTGCTCTTTTGGTAGCAACAGTTCACGCATTTTTTTCACCACTTTCATGGTGTGAGCATCAACGGTATAAATGTGATAAAGGTCATGCTGCATTCGACCTACAATCTTGCTGAAGCTAGGCAGGTAATCCCCTAGCACTCCTTGGCGCTGCATTTCTAGTAAAGTGTGAGACATGCGATGGGGCGAACGCAGTAACTCCATAAAGAGGCTGTTAACTCGTATATCTCGGCGATATTTGTCATCAATAAGGTGGCGGTGTGCTTGAATTAATCGCTTACACTCAGCTCCAATGGCACTGCATTGAGGATGTTGAGCTAAAATAACAAAGGCTTCCATAATGGCAAATGGTTGGCGTAAAAATACGCTTGGATAACAGGCCTGCAAAAGGCCATTACGTAGCTCAAAGCGTCGACTGATGGATACTACGGTGTCTTCATCATGCGCATGCAGGATTGCTTGATCAAACAACTGAAGTAAAGTTTGATTGAGCTCTGCTAAGTGCATTGCCGTGCGGTAATAACGGTGCATAAACTGCTCAACAGCTAATGCGTCATCATTATCTTCATAGCCAAAAAAAGCAGCCAAGGTGCGTTGATGGTCAAACAGCAAGCGGTCCTCTGGTCGCTTGGCAATTAGGTGTAAAGCATAGCGAATAGTCCAAAGATAATTAGTCCCCTCTTTGAGAGAATCTAGCTCACCTTGGTTGAGGTAACTGTGCCCAGAAAGTTGAGCCATATAGCGCAGACCAAAGTGGCGCTTGCCTATCCAGCCAATGGTTTGAATATCACGCAACCCCCCAGAGGAATTTTTGATGTTGGGTTCGAGATTGTATTCAGTGTCGTTAGTACGCAGGTGTCTTTGCTGCTGGGTTTTAATGCGAGCCTTATAAAAAGACTCATCGCTCCAAGCGTTCTCAGAAATAACCCAATCAAATACTTTTTTGCGTAATCCAGCTTTACCTATAATAGTGTGAGATTCTAAAAGGCTGGTGGCGATAGTGATGTCATCTTTAGCTTGGGTGTAACAATCATCTAAGGTGCGCACACTGGAGCCAATGTGTAGGCCTAAATCCCAGATAAAAGTGATAAACTCTTGGGTGCAGCTGTGCCAGAGTGATTCTTCAACGTCGTTACCAATTAGAATCAGTAAATCGATGTCTGACTGTGGGTGTAACTCACCTCGGCCATAACCGCCTACAGCTACCAGCGCTGCTTCATCTGGCCACAAATACTGCTGCCATGCTAGGCAAAGTACCTGGTCCACAAGCCAAGCCCGAGCATGGATCAGCTCGTAAATGCGAGTTTCTTTATGTTCATTGAAAATGTCATCAAGTTGGCTTTGGCCAGCATTTAAAGCGGCTTTTAATACGTTGGCTGCAGGATGGCTTATCAGTTGCTGTTGCAGCTGTTCATGATCAATGAGCTGGTCGCGCAGTCGCTTACTAACCAAGGACACTATTACGTCATCTCTTCTTTACGAATAGTAAGGTTTTCGTAGCCGTCTGAAGTAACCAAAATTGTGTGTTCAAACTGAGCAGACAAACGCTTGTCTGCAGTCGTCACAGTCCAACCATCATTTTTATTAAGTTTAACGTGACGTTTGCCCGCATTAAGCATAGGTTCAATCGTAAAAATCATGCCTTCTTTTAGCTCAACACCGGTATTTGGCCTACCATAATGGAGTACTTGGGGATCTTCATGAAAGCCTACACCAATGCCATGGCCGCAATACTCTTGCACGATGGAATAATGATTTGCCTCGGCATGCACCTGGATCACGTGGCCTATATCGCCTAAGTGGGCGCCTGGCTTTACCAAAGCGATGCCTTTATAGAGGCATTCTTGGGTAATGGCGACTAAGCGTTCAACGTGGGGTGCAACAGGGCCAATAGCAAACATGCGGCTGGTATCGCCGTGATAACCATCTTTAATTACGGTAATGTCTATGTTTAAAAGATCACCTTGCTTTAAGGCTTTATCATTTGGGATGCCGTGACAAACGACTTGGTTAACTGAGGTGCAAATAGACTTAGGAAAACCGTGGTAGTTTAATGGCGCAGGAATTGCTTTTTGCACATCCACAATATAGTCATGGCAGATTTGATCAAGCGTGTTGGTGGTTACACCCGCTTTCACATATGGGTGGATCATCTCTAACACTTCTGCCGCCAAGCGGCCGGCAATGCGCATCTTTTCAATGGCAGCTGCGTCTTTAATCAATATGTTCATGTGTTTCTCAATGCTTTTATGCCAGAAAGGCTATCAGGACAGTAAACCAATATTTGTCCTCGGATTATACCAGACATCGTCAAGTTCATGGCCGTGAAGTACAATTTTTATATCGTCCCCCTAAAACCCTGAAATTTTGGTGATTTTAGGCAAATCGTTTATCTCAGGCGAAGTTCAATGAGTGATAAAAATAAATAGCCTATGCAAGCATGAATTAATAGAAATGTGGCCCTGCGGGGTGCCTAAAAGGCGCAACCTTCTGTCTTGGGGGTTAGTTGCAGCTTAACAGCAACATAAATGAACTAATGCCGGCGATTACTTTTGATATTTCCCGTTAGTTATGGTATAAATTGCGCGCCCAAATTCGTTCTGGTTTCTTTCGTTAGAAAGACCTTGATTTTGGAGCTTAACTATAACGTCACACATAAACCGGCACATGGTTCTGGGTGTTGGGAGTCTGCTTTAAGGCTTCTGATCGAACTATGGTTCTTGCTTTTATTCTATTAAAGAATCTGCAAGACGAGGGTTTATGGAGGCCTAACCCGTACAAAGGAAATTAAAATGACTAAAGTAAGTATGCGTGACCTGCTTAAAGCAGGCGCCCACTTCGGACACCAAACACGTTACTGGAACCCAAAAATGGGCCAGTATATCTTTGGCGCTCGTAACAAGATTCACATCATCAACCTAGACCAAACCCTACCTGCTTTGAACGAAGCTCTTGCGATCGTTGAGAACATGGCTTCTAACAAGAACAAAGTATTGTTTGTTGGTACTAAGCGGGCGGCAGGTAAGTTGATTAAAGAACATGCTAGTCGGGTTGGAATGCCTTATGTCAACCATCGCTGGTTGGGTGGTATGTTGACTAACTACAAGACTATCCGTCAGTCAATTAATCGTTTTCGTACCCTAGAGACGCAGTTTAACGACGGTACCTCTGAGCAGTTGACTAAAAAAGAAGCGTTGATGCGTCAACGTGAAATGGAAAAACTTGAGCGCGCTATTGGCGGTATCAAGGACATGGGTGGTCTTCCAGACGCTTTGTTCGTGGTAGACGTTGAGCACGAGCGTATTGCGATTAACGAAGCTAACAAGCTTGGCATCCCAGTTATTGGCATCGTTGACACTAACAGTAACCCAGATGGCATCGATTACGTAATTCCTGCTAATGATGACGCCTTGCGCGCTATCGAAATCTACGTTTCTGCTATGGCTGATGCTTGTGCAGCTGGCAAAGACGATGGCACCTCTGTTGCTGGCGAATTTGTAGAAGTTGCTGAAGAAGAAGCTGTAGTATCTGACGTTGCTGCCGAATAAGCCTAAACCCTTGGTTTAGCTAGGCAAATATACAAAAGGGAGCTCGGCTCCCTTTTTTTTAACGGCGTCCTGTGTGACGTTGAAAACCCAAATTGAGGATTTTCTAATGGCTGCAATTACTGCATCTATGGTTAAAGAATTGCGTGAGCGTACTAGCTTGGGCATGATGGATTGTAAAAAGGCTCTTGTTGCTTCTGAAGGTGACATTGACCAGGCAATCGAAGACTTGCGTAAATCTAGCGGCTTAAAAGCGGCTAAAAAAGCGGGCCGTACAGCTGCTGAAGGTGTTGTGCTTGCAAAAGTTGCTGATGACAATTCTTTTGGTGTGTTGGTTGAAGTGAATTCAGAAACAGACTTTGCTGCTCGTGATGAAGGCTTTTTGGCCTTTGCTAGTAAGGTAACTGAAGCAGCATTTGCAGCTAAGCAAGATGATATGGCCGTGTTAATGCAAGGCGAACTGTCTGATGCTCGCGAAGCTTTAGTGCAAAAGATCGGTGAAAATATCACTCCTCGCCGCATAGTTATGCTTGAGGGTGCTAATGTCGGCGCTTATGTTCACAGCAATAGTAAAATTGCTACCTTGATTGTGCTTACTGCAGGTGATCGTGAGCTGGCCAAAGATATTGCCATGCACGTTACTGCTATCAACCCGCGTGTAGTTAGTCGCGACGATATGACTGCTGAAGAAGTCGAAAAAGAAAAAGATATCATTAAGGCGCAGCCTGATATGGCTGGTAAGCCAGATGCGATCGTTGACAAGATGATGATGGGTCGTATCAACAAGTTCTTGGCTGAAAATAGCTTAACAGAACAACCCTTTGTTAAGAATCCAGATCAAAAAATTAGCGACTTGCTAAGTGCTGTTGGTGCCTCTGTTACTGCCTTTAATCGCTTAGAAGTAGGCGAAGGGATTGAAGTGGAGCATGTTGATTTTGCTACCGAAGTAGCACAGCAGCTAAAGGGTTAAGCCTTATTAGTCTGCATGAAGCGCCGTCACAGAGGATGATCCACTGTGACGGCGTTTTTTTTTGACTTAAGCCAAGCGCACAACTTGCCCTTGAGCTGTTAATGCGTCACTATCTTATTGTTTTGTCAGGGCTATATATTCTGAGTAATAATATGGCTGTTGCACACTAATGTTTTGGAGAAAATAAATGCCAATGTCGGATAAGCGTCAACCCCGCTATAAACGGATTTTGCTCAAGCTCAGCGGCGAAGCATTGATGGGGAGCGAGAACTTTGGTATTGATCCTAAAGTTTTAGATCGTATGGCCCTAGAAGTTGGTCAGCTGGTGGGTATTGGCGTACAAGTGGGTCTGGTGATTGGCGGTGGTAACTTGTTCCGGGGAGCGGCCCTCAGTGAGGCTGGAATGGACCGCGTAACTGGCGACCATATGGGTATGTTAGCTACGGTAATGAATGCTTTGGCGATGCGCGATGCCCTAGAGCGCTCCAACATCACCACCCGAGTAATGTCGGCCATTCCTATGAGTGGAGTAGTGGATCATTATGACCGTCGTAACGCTATGTTGTACTTGTCACAAGGCAATGTGGTCATTTTTTCTGCGGGCACGGGTAACCCGTTTTTTACTACGGATTCTGCAGCTTCATTACGCGGAATAGAAATTGAAGCAGATGTAGTGCTTAAAGCGACTAAAGTGGACGGGGTTTACGATTCAGACCCAGTTAAAAACCCAAACGCTGTAAAATATGAGTACATCACTTTTGACGAAGCCATTGAAAAGCAATTAGGCATTATGGACCTAACAGCCATGTGTTTGTGTCGCGACCAAGAGATGCCAGTTCGAGTGTTTAATATGAACAAGCCAGGGGCCTTAGTTAATTTGGTGGTCGGTGGCCACGAAGGCACACTGGTGAATGTGACATTGCCTGAGGGCGGAGAAAATAATGATTAATGAAATTCAGCAAGATGCCAATGAACGTATGGATAAAAGTATTTCGGCCCTAAGCGAAGCGTTTAAGCGCATCCGCACTGGGCGAGCTCACCCAAGTATACTAGACAGCGTAATGGTGTCTTATTATGGTAGTGACACCCCCCTGAATCAATTAGCTAACATCTCTGTTGAGGATGGTCGCTGTTTGGCTGTTTCTCCTTGGGAGAAACCTATGGTGCCAGAGATAGAAAAAGCGATCATGAAAGCTAATCTGGGGCTAAACCCATCTACTTCTGGTGATTTAATTCGTGTGCCTATGCCAGCGCTTACGGAAGAAACCCGTAAAAGTTTTATTCGGGGAGCTCGAGAAGAAGCTGAAAAAGCTCGCGTTTCTGTACGCAGTATTCGCCGTGATGCGAATGGCGATATTAAAGAGCTGTTAAAAGATAAAGATATTTCAGAGGATGATGCGCGCCGTGGTGAAGACATGGTGCAAAAGGTTACTGATGCTCACGTTGCTACTATTGAAGCGGCTTTAGCAGCAAAAGAAAAGGATTTGATGGAGGTTTAACCTGCATCATTGTTTCTGATAAGGCTCACATTAAGGATTAATGCATGACCGACCCGCGCCAAGCCATTCTGGCTCGTAAGCTAGAAGCACTGCCCGAGCATATTGCCATTATCATGGATGGTAATAACCGCTGGGCTAAAAACCATAGCCTTTCTGGCGTAGCAGGCCATAAGGCTGGTGTTGATGCAGTAAGAGCGGTGATTGAGACGGCTGTGCATTATGAAATTCCAGCGCTTACCCTATTTGCGTTTAGTAGTGAAAATTGGCGCAGGCCACCTCTTGAAGTTAAAGCTTTGATGGATTTGTTTGTCTATGTTTTAAAGCGCGAAGTGGATAAGCTACACGACAATAATATTCGGTTGCGAATTATTGGAAATGCGCATGGGTTGAGTGCTGAGTTACAGAAACTAAT
>DCAT01000092.1:32646-37529 GCA_002312935.1 Oceanospirillaceae bacterium UBA1126
GGTGGTCGGTGGGATATTCTAGAAGCGGCTAAAAAACTGGCCTCAGAGATTAAGGACAATGGCGTCGCACCCGATTCTGTAAGCGAAGATGATTTTGGTAAGTACCTTTGTTTAGGAGACTTACCAAGAGTTGATTTATGTATACGGACAAGTGGTGAGCAGCGCATAAGTAATTTTTTGTTGTGGCAAATGGCCTATGCAGAATTTGTATTTGTGGACACACTTTGGCCAGAATTCAAACATCAAAAAATGGTGGATACATTGGTTCAATTTGGACAAAGACAAAGGAGATTTGGCCAAACTGGTGCTCAATTAGTAGAACAAAAATCAAATGTTTAATCACGCAGTGGTTGGCCCATTTGATACAAAGTAAAATAATAATATGTTGAAATCTAGAATTGCTACGGCTTTGGTGATTGCACCACTGACTTTAGCAGCAGTATTTTTTTTATTGCCACAAGCCTTTGCTTTGTTTATGGCTCTTATCGTGCTTATGGCGGCGTGGGAGTGGACTGCAATGATGCGTCTTGTAAGCCGCAGTCAGCGTACAGTGTATGTGTTGTCTGTGCTTTTCGCTATTGTGGTTGTCCAAAAACTGCTACCTCACTATGAGAAAATTATATTTGTGGTAGCTGCCTTGTGGTGGCTAGCTGCCACCGTATTAGTGATCTTGTACCCCAGAGCTTGTGCCCTATGGTGTGGGCGTTTGAGTAAGGGCGCAGTTGGCTTCTTAGTGCTTGTGCCTACATGGGCTGCCATCGTATATATCCGCGAACTGAGTCAGGGGCCTTGGTTAATTGTGTATATGTTTTTAATAGTGTGGGGTGCAGATACGGGTGCTTACTTTGCTGGGAAGCGATTCGGTAAACGCAAGCTTATGCCGCGAGTAAGCCCTGCAAAATCCTGGGCAGGCATCGGTGGTGCCACTGTTACAGTGATTTTAGTCTCCATGTTCACTCAGAAGCACCTTTATTTTTCTCAAGACCTTTCCTTTGGTATCTATTTATTGGCTATGGTCCTATTGTTTGCTTCTGTAATAGGAGACTTAACGGAAAGCATGTTTAAACGTCAGTGCGGTATTAAGGACAGTGGCTCAATACTACCGGGACATGGTGGAATTATGGATCGTATTGATAGCCTCACGGCCGCTGCCCCAGTATTTGCTCTGTGTCTTATTTTAATTGGTCAATAAGGATTTAATGGCGCAATGGTAATGACTATCTTAACCACCGTGTTTGCCTTGGCGGTGCTCGTAACTGTGCATGAGGCCGGGCATTTTTTTGTGGCGCGCTGGTGTGGAGTAAAAGTGCTGCGTTTTTCAGTTGGCTTTGGCCGGCCTATTTTTCGAAAAATAGGCAAGGATGGCACTGAGTATGTGTTTGCTTGGCTACCTCTGGGTGGCTATGTAAGTATGATGGATTCGCGCAACAATACACTCAGTGACAGTGATCTAAAGGTTGCCTTCGATTTAAAGTCTCCCTGGAAGCGAATCGCCATAGTGGCTGCAGGCCCTTTGGTTAACCTCCTGTTCGCTGGGTTATTGTATGCTGTTGTTCAGGTTTCTGGCACACCGCAGTTAATCCCTGTCGCTGTGGCTATGGACGAAAGCACTTCTGGGTTTCAATCGCCCCAACGTATTCTAGCTATTGATGGCCAGCAAACCCTTACATGGGAGGCTGTGAATATTGCCCTAACGAAAAGAATCGGTGAAACAACAAACATAGAATTTTTGGTCCAAGGGCTTGACGAGCAGTTGTTGCAACAGCAAGCGGTACTGCCAAATAAACTCGATGCATTGCCTGTCTTAGGCTCACCGGTGGCGCGTAGTTTTGCTGTGACGCAATGGATGTCTGCGTCTGTACAAGCAAGCCCAATGTCTCAATTAGGGTTGAGAGTCTGGCGCCCTAACGTGCCGATCAAAGTTGACTATATCGTTCCTCAAGGGGCTGCAGAAATAGCTGGGTTAAAGGTGGGTGACAAAATAGTGTCTATCAACCAGGAACCTATGGCAGGCTATAATGAATTTGTGGCTTTTGTTCAAAGCCATGCTGATAAGGCAGTTAGCGTAACCCTAGAGAGGGATTCTGGGCGTATAGACGTGCCGGTTCAGTTAACCTCTTATGTAAATGAATTAGGTGATCGTATTGGTATTATTGGCATCGGTGTAGCGTCTATTTCTTGGCCTCAATCGATACGGTTTGAACAACAACTGGGTCTAGTGCCTGGTTTGCTTGCAGGTGGCCAGCAGGCTTTGGAAATGGCTGGGCTGACACTAAGCTTCTTAGGTCGCATGGTGCAGGGCTTAGTCTCGGTTGAGCATCTTAGCGGCCCCATCAGCATTGCTAAAATTGCTGGGGCTTCAGCAGAATCAGGGTTCATCACCTACATTACTTTTATGGCCTACTTAAGCGTCAGCCTTGGCGTATTAAATCTATTGCCTGTTCCTATGCTGGATGGCGGGCATTTGTTATATTACCTTGTAGAAGTAGTTACAGGACGTAAAGTCCCCGAGCGGATCCAGGCTTTTGGCTTGCGGATTGGTATGGCATTAGTGTTTAGCGTGATGATTATCGCTGTGGCTAATGACTTGATGCGTCTTTAATCTTATTTTGGGTTAGTGAAATATGAAACACATTGTTTTAAGCGTTTTATTAAGTTGCACATTGGCAGTATCGCAAGTGGTTATGGCTGCAAGCTTCACCATTGAAGATATTAATATAGATGGGTTGCAGAGGCTAAGTTCAAGTCAGGCATTCGCCCAATTGCCGCTGAAAGTTGGTGATACAGCAGATGAGCGCAGCTTAGCCTATGCCACACGAAGCATGTTCAAAAGTGGCTACTTTGAAGACATTCAGTTAGAGCAAGAAGGTAATGTGTTGTTGGTGGTTGTACAAGAGCGCCCCGCCATCGGTTTTATAGGCCTAGAGGGTAATAAAATTCTAGAAACAGAGCAGCTTCGCTCGGCCCTTGAGGCTGCGGGACTGAAGGAAGGTGAGATTTTTAAACGTGCTACTTTGGCACAAATAGAACTGGAGCTAGAGCGGCAATATAATCGCCAAGGGCGATATGCGGTATTAGTCGAATCGGTAGTAAGTGAGTTGGGTGAAAATCGAGTCTCTATTAATGTAAAAATTAATGAAGGCATCACATCATCTATTAGCCATATCAACATCATAGGCAATGACAGTTATGCCGATGCTGAACTTATGGATTTAATGAGCCTGAAAACGCCCGGTGTATGGACATTATTTACTAAGGATGACCAATATTCTAGAGAAAAGCTCACCGCAGACCTAGAAAATATACGCTCACATTATTTAAACAAAGGCTATGTGCTATTTAACATTGAATCCACACAAGTGGCTATTTCCCCTGACAAAACTAATGTGTTCATTACTATCAACTTGGTGGAAGGCGAGGAGTTTAAAATTGGTAAGGTCAGCATTGCTGGCCAATATGAAGTAGACGATGCTGATATATGGGGACTTGTTGGCGATTCATCAGGCCAAGTTTTTTCTCGAAAGAGCCTTGTTAACGCAGCTGCAGATGTGCGCCAACTCTTTGGGGACAATGGATTTGCTTTTGCTGAAGTTCAGCCAGTTCCGTTAGTGAACGAAGTGCAAAAAACGGTAGATGTGCAATACCAAATCAGGTCGGGCAAACGAACCTATGTGCGCCGCATAAATTTTAGAGGTAATACTCGGACCAGTGATGATGTGTTGCGACGTGAAGTGCGTCAAATGGAAGGTGGGGTGGCCTCTATGGCAGATATCACAGCTTCAAAATTACGTCTCCAGCGTTTGGGTTTCTTCAATAATGTGGTGGTAGAAACAACGCCTGTGGTTGGCACTGATGATCAGTTGGATGTTGAATTTGCCGTAGAAGAAGGGCTGACTGCGGATTGGTCTGTTATGGTTGGTTATGCTGATGGGGAAGGCGCTTTTTGGGGCGGCTCAGTCAATCAAAATAACTTCTTAGGCACGGGTAATAAGATGCAAGCGTCTTTTTCTTCTAGTAGCAGCACAGATAAATATAAATTCAGCTACCTTAACCCCTACTATACGATAGATGGCGTAAGCCGTGGCGTTGATTTGTATTACACTAAGCGAGATTATGCCAAAGTTGATGTGAGTAATTTTGCCACTGATACTGTTGGTATGGATCTGCGTTTTGGCTACCCAATAGATGATAATACTCGGCTAGATTTCAAAGTAGGTTATGAGCGTATAGACCTCACATTGGGGGCTTCTCCTTCTGATGAAGCGACTTCCTTTACGACTGCTGAAGGGCTAAATTACAAGCAGTTTAAAACCTCAGTAAACTGGAATAACAATACTCTCAATGACTTTTGGTACCCAACCCAAGGTAGTTCACATGGTGTTAATTTAGATCTAGCTTTGCCTAACAGTGACCTAAACTTCTATCAATTGAGCTACAACTACCGTAATTTCACACCCATTAACTATACTGAATCCTTAGTCTTCTCTACAGGGGCGCAAGTTGCTGTTGTGGGGGCTTATGGCGCTACAAGCACTACGCCGTTTTTTGCGAACTATTACGCAGGTGGCTTTGGCAGTGTACGTGGTTTTGCTAACAATTCTTTAGGGCCCAAAAACTCCCTCAGTGAGCCTTTAGGTGGTCAAATTCTTAGCACTGCTTCTGCAGAGCTAATTTTTCCACTGTTTAGCGATAGGCCATCGGTTCGTACATCACTGTTTGTTGATGTAGGCAATGTACACAAATCTGGCGAATTTACTCTGGGTGATCTAAGAGCGTCTGGTGGTCTAAACCTTGCTTGGTTGACGCCAGTGGGGCCGTTAACCCTAGTTGTGGCTACGCCATTAAAACAAAAAACTGGTGACCTAACACAATCAACACATATA
>DCAT01000085.1 GCA_002312935.1 Oceanospirillaceae bacterium UBA1126
GGTTTTTTATTGCCCGTAGAAAAGGCAATGAGTTACGCCTAAATCAGTGCCAACAGCGCAGTTATGCCCTCACCCAGCATGTTACAATAAACACTCATTAACTGAGACTATAAGACCATGTCCACAAATACGTTAATACTACTACTCGTAATGTTTTGCATCGCCATGGTTGTGGTAATCATTAGCATTTTTACTCGTCAGCGCAACGCTTCAAAAGTTAACCAACAACGTATTGAAGATATGCAAGCAATGCTAAAGAAACAATATACCCACCGAGTAAAAAGTATCGATGTAATTACTAGGGCAATGGCTGATAAGCAATGTGAACTAATTGAAGGGTGCATTCGTTTAAAACAGTTATTAGACCACGTTGAGTCAGATTTATTAATGGCAGAAGAGTATCAAGTGATCGCTCTAATATTTAACGAAACTGAACATATGCCAATTAAAGAGCAATGGAAACAACTCGACAAAAAAGCTAAACATAAGTTTACGCAACATCGACTTGCTCTTGAAGCCACACATTCACAAGACATTCATGCTGCTGCACTAGCGTTACAGCAACATGAATTTCTGGTCTACGAAAGCTTAAATTAAGGCTGCTTTAATACGCTTTACTGCTTCTTCTAATACCGATCTAGCGCAACCAAAATTAAGCCGTAAAAAGTTTGTGTCATTAAAATTACTACCTGGAGATAAGCCTACGCCGGCTGCTTCAAAAAAAGCGCAAGGGTCTTCAAGTTTGAGTTCAGAGACGTCTACCCAAGCTAAAAAAGTAGACTCTAAAGGTAGCATCTGCAGCCCTTTAATAGCGTTAAGTTCCTCTAGTAAATAATCACGATTACCACATAAGTATCTATTCATAGCAGCCAACCAATCATCACCTTGGCTGAGGGCGGCAAGTGTTGCGGTATAACCGAATGGATTGATCTCAGAAATAATGCCATGCATTTCATCTTTAAATGCTTGGCGTAAGTCATCATTAGCAATGACCGCCCACGAGCAGGCAAGGCCAGCTACATTAAAGGCTTTACTTGCAGCCCCTAAAACAATGGAATTATTAAGAGCGTGTGCACTAACATCTAAATAGGGAACGTGTTTTTTGTCTTTATCTAAAATGATATCCGCATGGATTTCATCAGACACCAAGACTAAGTTGTTAGCTTCACAGTAATCATCAATACGGCGCAATTCGTCACGCGTATACATTGCCCCACCTGGGTTTTGTGGGTTACAGAATAACATCACTCTAGCGCCCTGAGCATTGCGCTTTTCTAACGCATCTATGTCTATACGCACCCTATTTTGAGCATAGGTCATGGTCAAATGGTTAGCTTGTTTTCCTGCGGCGGCAGGGGTGGTGTGGAAATATGGATAGACTATATCAGGGGTAAGTACCTGTTGGTGTTGCGTTGACAGGCTGCGTATCGCAAGGCTTAAACTGGCCACTATGCCGGGCACCCAAACCACCCAATTGGCATCGACATGGCAGGCATATTTTTTTTGATAATAATCAGCCACTACTTGGTTGCATTGGTCATCTGTTGAGGTATAGCCAAATACACCATGGTCCATACGATCTTCTATGGCACGTTGAATTACAGGTGCCACTTTAAAATCGGTATCAGCAACCCACAAGGGAATGATATCCTGTTGTTTATATTTGTCCCACTTTGAAGAGTGTGTATTGTGACGATCAACAATAGTGTCAAATGAGTAGGTATCGTTGTCTTGCATCGTGTTTGTGTCCTTTTGTGTGTTGCCAGAGACAGGATCAGGCGCTATATTAGCAGGTATTATATGTGCTTCATTCTGAACCATATTTCCACCTTAATCTATGCTAAAAATGGGTTAATATGGAGCTTTTGTTATGCCTAAGAATGACAATGTCATTATTGTTGACGCCAATATGCACTTAAAAATTCTGGCCACATTGTTAATGAGTTAATTGCAGATAAAGATGTTATCTCTTCTACTAAAGCTTATACCCATGCCTTAAATACCTCAGATGGTGGCACCGAAAAACTCCATCCACAAGTTTAATAAAGCAGTAGAGTAAATTATGCTTATGTTTCCTGTACTTGAAGAAGTTCAACGTTTGCAATACCTGCAGGCACTTAATGTTACCAGTTGGCTGCCTACCAAGCCGTTAGTTGGTAGCCAGGTTAACCATGTGCACTGGCAGGCATTAGTGGTGCAGGTGAGCAATGCCCCGTCTTTAGTGGAAGACCTTTCCTGCCCAACACCAGAGCTACCTCTAGTGTCCTCTTTGCCCCTGCAAGGTGAGATGCCTAGCCAACACCACTCTATTAATCCCCAAACTCAAGCCACAGCAGCAGCTGAAGCCTTAGGGTCACTCACGGCCAAAATGAGTAGCCAGCACCTTTCCCAGGTGCCAACAGTTGACCCCGTCTTGTCAGTAACCGAAAGTGTGCGCTCACCACTAATGAGGGCCACCCAAACAGGCCGACTTGCGCCGCTGCACTTAGGGCTATCTTGGTATAGTAATGGGGTATTGGTAGTAAACGATATACCAGTGCAAGAAGGCGCGGCCATGAGTAGCCCTATACAGCGGTTACAAACAGCCATAGTCAATACCTTAAGACCTGCATTGATGGAAACTGCACTGCAGGTGATGCCTTCTGCCTCCATGGAATTTAACTGGCCATTGGTGCCGGGCCCTCACGGTGACCATTCACTAATGGGAGCACAAAGTGGACTTAAATATAGCATCGTTAAATTGTTAAAAGATAATTTATGTAGCAAACTATTGGTAATGGGGCCTGCAGCAATACAGTTGCTCAACCCTGAAATGAGTTTGGGTGAATGTAGCCAAATAGAATTATCTGAACAACCTATTCAGTTGGTGTATAGCCATAGCTTACATCAGCTATTAGCAGTGCCCAGCCTTAAAGAAGAAACTTGGAAGCACTTACAGCCTCTCATTAACTCACCCAAAACGGTTTAACAAATGATGTATATTCGTGCTTTAGTTAAGGACGATATTGATCAAATAATGCGCCTTTCCAAAGGGCCTGTTGATCCCATATGGTCAAAAAAAGCCTTAGAAGATGTTTTAACAGGCATGTTAAAAGGGGCTTATTTGGCTAAAGTAGGTTTAGATGAAGCCACCAACCAGGTCGTAGCCTATGCCGTAGCGAGTTATGTCTTTGACCAGGGGGACATACTACATATCACAGTAGACCAGCCCTTTAGAGGACGGTCGCTAGGGCGGCAGTTGTTACAAGGGCTCGTTGATGGTTTAGTGGCTCAAGGAGTAGGCACAGTGTTTTTAGAGGTAAGACCCTCTAACGGTGCCGCTGTACATCTGTATCAATCGATGGGCTTTGTGTGCATACAAAAACGCCAAGGTTATTACCCTGGCGTTGATGGTGTACGTGAAGACGCTTGGGTATTTAGCCTAACGTGTCTGTAGCAACCTTATAGTCTGGGTCTTCAATCACATTGAGTTCAACCATGTTGCCTGCCTTAGAGAGTAGTAACTTACAATCTGAGCTAAGATGGCGAAGGTGTAAGGTTTTACCAGCTCGGGAGTATCTTTCAGCTAGGGTATCAATGGCTTCTAGGCCAGAGTGATCAGCTACTCGTGAACGCTCAAAATCGATGATTACATCGTTTGGGTCTTGGCTTGGGTCAAAGAGCTCTAAGAAGTTTTGCACTGAACCAAAGAAGATTGGGCCCCGCAAATAATAGATGCGGCTGCCATCAGCGTCTTTATGAGTGACCTGCGTATGTTTTGCATGCTTCCAAGCAAATACTAGTGCTGAGCAAATAACACCCACCACCACTGCGATCGCAAGGTCAGTGATGACCGTAACGCCAGAAACTAAGACTAAAACGAAAGCATCAGATTTGGGGATCTTTCCTAAAATGCGGAAGCTAGACCATTCAAAGGTACCCACTACCACAATGAACATAACGCCTATTAGGGCAGCCACAGGGATCATCTCGATAAGAGGCGAGGCCACTAAGATGAAGGCCAGCAAAAATAAGGCAGCGCTGATGCCAGAAAGTCGACCACGGCCACCAGAGTTCACGTTGATCATACTCTGTCCAATCATGGCGCAACCACCCATACCACCAAACAATCCTGTTGCAGTGTTAGCAATGCCTTGGCCAATACATTCCTTGTTACCGCGGCCACGTGTTCCTGTAATTTCGTCAACCAATGTGAGGGTTAGCAGCGATTCGATTAAGCCAATGGCCGCTAAGATGACAGCGTAAGGTAAGATAATAATAAGTGTTTCTAAATTATAGGGCACTTGAGGAAGGTGGAAGCTTGGCAGGCCGCCGGCAATAGAGGCAATATCGCCAACCGAACGGGTGTCTAAATTCATACCAACGGCTAATAAAGTCACCACCAAAATAGCTGCTAAGGATGATGGAACTGCGCGGGTGAATTTAGGTAAAAAGTGAATGATAGCCATGGTAAGAGCAATTAACCCGACTAACAAATACAGTTGGGTGCCTTCTAACCATTGTAAGTTGCCATTATCGTCAATGAACTTGAACTGGCTCAACTGTGCTAAGAATATAACGATCGCCAAACCATTAACAAAACCTAACATCACTGGATGAGGTACCATCCGGATAAACTTGCCCAGCCTTAGAACACCAGCCAAAACTTGTAAGATGCCCATTAATACTACAGTAATAAAGAGGTATTCAACGCCATGGTCGGCAACCAAGGCCACCATCACCACGGCCAAGGCACCTGTAGCTCCAGAAATCATTCCAGGCCGGCCGCCAATCACTGCGGTTATTAAACCCACCATAAAGGCTGCATATAAGCCTACTAAAGGATCTACACCTGCTACAAAAGCAAAAGCAACGGCTTCAGGTACTAATGCTAAAGCGACCGTAAGGCCAGAGAGTATGTCATTTTTTGCATTAGCCGGAGCACGGCTTGCGAGATCGAACATGATATTTCCTAATAATACGGAGGCTTTCAAAACGCGCGTATTATACGCAAAATAACAACTTTTCTCAATGATTCGATGAGGTATTGGTTATTTTTTGACCAGTTACCTTGTGTTTTATATTGAGGAAAAGGTGTTAATCAGCGACAATAGGCACCATTCTAGGTACACACAAATGTGCCACCCTATATCCCTATAGATTGTATCAACTATGTCCAATTTGATTGCAGAAGAAGTGGCAACGCGAAGAACCTTTGCCATTATCTCTCACCCCGACGCAGGTAAAACCACCATCACCGAGAAACTATTGTTGTTTGGACAAGCCATTCAAACAGCAGGGTCGGTAAAGGGAAAGAAGGGGGATAAAAAAGCCACTTCAGACTGGATGGCGATGGAGCAGCAGCGAGGTATCTCGGTGACCTCTTCGGTCATGCAGTTCCCTTATAAGGAACGTACAGTTAACCTTTTAGATACGCCAGGGCACGAAGACTTCTCTGAAGACACTTATCGTACCTTGACTGCGGTCGATTCAGTATTGATGGTGATTGATGGCGCTAAAGGTGTGGAAGATCGTACGGTTAAGCTGATGGACGTCTGTCGTTTACGAGACACGCCAATTTTTACCTTCATCAACAAAATGGACCGTGAAGTCCGGGAGCAAATAGAAGTTTTAGATGAAGTAGAAGATGTACTTAATATTGCTTGTGCACCTATTACTTGGCCTATTAGCATGGGTAAACGCTTTAAGGGCGTTTATAATCTCTACACGGACACCCTTCACTTATTTACCCCAGGTCAAGGCCATACCATCCCTGATGATATCCAAATTAGAGGATTAGAATCTGATGAGGCCACAGAAATATTGGGAGAGTTACTGGATGAGCTAAAAGAAGAAATTGAATTAGTGCGCGGTGCTAGTCATAAATTTGATATGAAATTGTTCCTAGAAGGCAAGCTTACCCCCGTTTTCTTTGGCACGGCTTTATCTAATTTTGGCATACGTGAAATGCTAGACTACTTTGTTGAGTGGGCTCCAGCTCCAAAGTTTCGAGACGCAGGTGAGCGTGTGGTTCAATCAGTGGAGCCTAAATTCACTGGGTTTGTCTTTAAAATACAAGCTAATATGGACCCTAAGCACCGAGACCGGATTGCCTTTATGCGTATTTGTTCTGGTAGCTATGAGCGGGGTATGAAAATGCGCCATGTACGTATAGGTAAAGATGTAAAGGTAGCCGACGCTGTGACCTTTATGGCAGGCGAGCGTTCTAATGTTGAGCAGGCATGGCCTGGTGATATTATTGGATTACATAATCACGGTACTATTCAGATTGGAGATACCTTTACTGCTGGCGAAAACCTTAAGTTCGCGGGTATTCCTCACTTTGCCCCAGAACTCTTTCGTCGAGTGCGCCTTAAGGACCCATTAAAGATGAAGCAGTTGAAAAAGGGTCTGCAGCAGCTATCAGAAGAAGGTTCAACGCAGTTATTTATGCCAGGTAAAAACAATGACCTTATTGTGGGTGCTGTAGGTGTGTTGCAGTTTGAAGTAGTTGCATACCGCCTGCAGGATGAGTACAAAGTGGAATGTATCTATGAGCCTATTAGTGTAAATACTGCTCGCTGGGTAGAGTGTGCCGATACTAAAATGCTTGATGAATTTAAGCGCAAGGCTGCAGAAAATTTAGCTATTGATGGTGGAGGGCACTTAACTTACTTGGCACCCAGTCGAGTAAACCTAAGTTTAACAGAAGAGCGCTGGCCCGACATTCGGTTCCGGGCTACTCGAGAGCACTAACCACAGTTTTAAAAGGAGGGGCTAATGCACCAGCTGATTGACAGTCATTGTCATTGGGGCCACCCTCGCTTACAAGCTCTGCAACCCGAATTATGGCAGTCTTGTATTGCTCAAGGGGTTGGTCAGCTAGTGGTTCCTGGAACCCATCACGCTTCTTTTTCACAGCAAATATCCCTTTGTGAAGCTCATCCATGCTGGCACTTAGCCCTTGGGCTTCATCCATATTTTAGTGATAGGCACACCCAGCAACACCTTTCAGATTTAGCTGAAGCCCTTGTCCATCATACCCCAGTTGCGGTGGGTGAAATTGGCTTAGATTTTGCGTTAGACACAAATTTAGAGGGTTTTTCCATAGTTCATCAAGAGCATTGGTTTATAGCGCAGGTAAAGCTAGCCCAACACGCCAAACTGCCGCTGATTGTGCATAGTCGAAAAGCTAATGATCGCTTAGGTCAGTTGTTACGCCAATTAAAATTTGACCAAGGGGGTATTGTTCATGGGTTTAGTGGCAGCTTGCAACAAGCTGAAAAGTTTACCCAGTTGGGGTTTAAAATAGGCTTTGGTGGCACCTTAACCTATGACAGAGCTCAGGCAATGAGGCGGTTAGTCAAAGCATTGCCACTCACAGATATTGTGCTAGAGACAGATGCTCCAGATATGCCAATGGCAGGGCAGGAACAGGGTCAACCTAATAGGCCAGACATGTTACCAAGAGTGTTGGCTGTTTTAGCACAGCTTCGATTAGAGCCCATATCTGAGATTGCCTCTCAGACGATCGCTAATACATTAGACGTTCTAAGACTGAACTAGTGAGCGTAGTTGGGTTTAAGTATGTACTGCAGTTTTAAGTGTTAGCACATATCTTCAAATGGATTACCTACAGACAGGTTTACAACTTTTGCATAACCTGGTATGTGAATCTCGTTGCGGCTTATGAGTAAATCTTCACCGGTTAATACGTTGTGGCCAAACTTATAAGTAGGCTTAGATAGGCCTCGCATACTTTGTAAATCATAATCGTTTGCAACTTGGGTGTGGGCTTCTTGTGCTAGGCGTATGTGCTGCATAGCTTTAGCACCATGTTTTTTCACCATGAGCTGGTTAGCCACATGGGGCCCCATTAGTACAGCGCTCGCATTATTACCACCAAACCCTTTAGAATTCAGTAGCACAGTATCAATACCCTCTGTTCCCACTTCATGGTGCGCAGCTTGAATAGTTAAGTGGCTGTCATGCACATCGCTGGCAACATGATCTATGGTGGCGATCCCAGGTAAAATCCCATAACGCCATACGCCTAAAGAAACAACAAGTTGGTCTCCTCCTGCAGTGCCCTGTGAATGGCCAAGGTAAGCTTTAACTGCAGCTACCTTCCAGTTATTAATACCAAATGCTTTTGCAGTTTCATTAATTACATGAGACTCAGTGATGCGGTTTTGTGGTGTACTTGTTCCATGGGCCTGCACGCAAGAGCGTTGGCGCAAGGACTCGGAGCCAAGCATGCTTTCTGTAAGGGCTGCTGCTTTGGCCAAAGTAATGTAATTACCTATGCCAGGAGCTGATATAGATTTCTTATGGCCATCAGCGTTAACAAATACCCCTGGCACTGCACCATGGATTTGCGCCCCAAGTTTGAGGGCCAAGTTATCACTTGTGAGTACCAGCCACTGGGAGGCTTCTCCCATAGTGAAGCCACAGTTA
>DCAT01000122.1:0-4229 GCA_002312935.1 Oceanospirillaceae bacterium UBA1126
ATTTTTGTCATAGCACGCTAATAACCATACGCTGAAATTATGCCAAGAGCATTAGCTTTTGGTCTACAGTTGTGACCTCTTATTATTTATAGTAGTGATTTCTACCCTTGATAGTTACGCCCACAACATTGCCACAAATAGGCACTAGAGATGCCATATCCTAATCATTTTCTTCTATCACTTCACAAAAAAGGTTAAGCCATACACTTAACATGCTCGGCGAAATAGAGCTTACTTTACCTAATTAACTCAATGACTTGCGCATAGTTTAATTCTGGTCTGTGCTATCAACACTTGAGTGGTCTGCCATGGTATGGCTATGTGACAGTTCATGCTCTTTAGGCTTCTCACTGATCCCAATAATCAGAGGTTCATGCAGCCGATCAATAAATGGGCTGGAGATGTTATAAATGAGCCTCCAATCACCTGCCATTTCTAATACTAAAACAAACTCATACTGGCCCACTAAATCCGCTACAGGCATCGCTATAGTTTGCCTCATATTGTGGGCCATAGGCATAGACGGCATTTCTGCACTGACACTCATTTCAGCATTACTGACAGGTTTGCTTTGGAGTGATAGGTTCACCTTGCAGGTATAGGTTAATGGCTGGCCATGGGGCATACAGCTGGTGTGCGTTTTGGCTATGTTAGCTTGTACATTATTAGTGGACATTATCAGCACTAACGCTAACAAAGAAGTCGGTACTAAGGTGGAAATTATACTCCCAGATGGAAGTCTTTTACCGGTATTGTTGTTCATTACTATTCTCCTAACTCAAAACTGCCATTATTAATTATTTTATGCTGTTGAATAACTGTGCCCTTAGTCACGATATGTTCACCAGTAACCAAAATCCCTACTCCCCTGTCCCGCAGATCAATAAGTATTTGCCACACCTGCTCCCTGGGGCCCTCCGACAGACCCATTAATGGCTCATCAGCTAATAGATAACGAGGATTAGCGAGCATTGCTCTAGCCATAGCCAGCATTTGTGCCTGACCACCACTCAAGACATAGGCCGGCTTATCCAGCAGCGGCAAAAGCTGTGGGAAATATTCTAGTGCGGCTTCAATACTCCCCCTGCCACCCGCAACGTAAAGGCCAAACTGGAGATTTTCCCGCGTTGATAGCCGCCCAAATAGCTGCCGGCCCTCTGGCACAAGCACCACTCCCGCTTGCAGTAAGTAGGCTGGGCTGCGTTGGCTTATAAGGTGCTGGTCAAGCCAGACATTACCCTTTGAAGGCACCGCGCCAATAATCGCTTTGAGAAGACTAGATTTACCGGCACCATGGTGCCCATCAATTACACTAATTGTGCCTTCAGTTATAACTAAGCTCACCGCATTTAGGGCCGTAAGCGCACCGTATTGCACCGTTATTTGGTCAAGTTTTAACATCAGCTCCCCTCTTAACTAACCCCCGATTAAGCTGCATTTCAACTACCGAATCAGTGATCATGAGCATAAAATCAAACCGATGCTCTACCACTACTAATGCTGTTTTTTGACCCAGATTTTGCTGCAAGAAAACACCAAATTGATCTAACTCAAAGGTGGTCAAGCCAGCTGATGGCTCATCTAAAAACAGCACTTCTGGGCTAGCCGCTAGGCCTCTAATCACTTCAGCTTTACGCAACATAGGCAGAGGAATTTCGTCTGGGAATAAGTGTAAGCTTGCCTGTAAACCACTCAATTCTATAAGCTTGGTCAGTCTTCTTTTTGATTCAGGGGCTCGGGCGGCTAACAATAATTGTTCTCCCAAGTTGGCTGTTGTTAGAAAGCGAGTGTTTTGAAAAGTTCTTTGAATTCCCGCTTGAGCAAAGGCCCAAGCAGGTTGATGGGTTAATGTTTTGTTGTTGAGTTGAATATGACCTGAATCAGGCTTCAAAAAACCTGTAGCAATATTAATTAGGGTCGACTTACCCACCCCATTAGCGCCTGTAATGCCAAGGCGCTGCCCAGGTTTTAAGGTTAGGGATATATCTCTTAGTACATCAATCCCGCCAAAAGACTTACCTATGCCTTGGAGGCTATACATGGCGATTTCTCCAGCGGCTTTTTAAGCGGGAAACCAGCCTCGGGCTAATAATACCTTCAGGTCGAAACACCAGCAAAAATGCCACCAGACCACCAAAAATAATCATTCGATAGGCTGCTAATGGGCGAATACTTTCCAACAATCCAATATCTAAAAAAACGCCTAATAGGGGACCAACCGCTGAACCAAGGCCACCAATAACAGCATAGGCTAGGCCATGTATGCCCAGCATAACGCCAAACATAGCTGGCTCAATATGGGTATTAAAAAGGGCAAATAGGCCACCACCAAAACCAGCCACAGCGCCAGATAAGGTAATAAAACTAAGTCGGTAACGAGTTGGGTTGAGGCCTTGAGACTGAGCTAAAATAGGGTCGTTACCCACCATTCGCGCACCTAACATGATAGGACTGCGTTCTAGACTAAAGAGTACTATTAATAGGATTATTAGACAGGTTACTGCCAGTAATAAAAAATCTGTCACCTGATAATGATTCTCAAAAATCCAGCGAATGTTAGAAAATCCTTCAGGACCATCGGGACCTATAATACGTCCATCAACACTCTGGGTAAAACGCAGATGCAACAAAAAAAACCGTAAAAGTTCGGCAAAGCAAAGCGTGCTAATAGCGAAATAGATACCTGACAAGCGTATAGTAAGCAGCCCCAACAACAAAGCACAGGACGCTCCACCTATAGCGCCAGCCAATAGCCCCCAAAAAATATGCGCGCCAGCCAAAGCTGTTGCAGATGCGGTAATATAAGCACCAATACCAAAAAAAGCCTGTTGCCCAAACGAGACCTCACCAACCACTAGGACCAAATAAGCAGAAAGGGCCAAAAATGCAATGAGTGTCATATTAGTCAATACAGAGGCAAGGTACATATCCATAGCTTAAACTCGCTCCTGAGCCAAGCTATCAGTGCGATAAATTTTAACACCCATTAGGCCTCCTGGCCTGATGATCAATACTAAGAAAACCAATCCAAACGTCACCATGTCACGAAATTCAGCACCCAGCACAGCGCCAGCATGGGTTTCAACAAGGCCTAATATGAGTCCTCCAATAACAGCTCCCATTAGCGAGCCTACACCACCAATAATCATGGCTATAAGGCCTTTAAAAGTACTCCATAAACCGAACAGAGGAGTCACATAACCATCTGCAGATAAAATCATAAAGGCTGCCAAACCCCCTAAAATACCTGCTAATAAAAAGATTATAAAACCCAACCAAGGTACGCGCGCACCTAATAAATGGGCTGTGTCAGGACTGTCTGCGGTGGCCCTAATCAAAAGTCCAAGACGGGTTTTATATAGCAACAGATACAAAACTAGTATGCTAACTAAAGCGATAACAAAGTGCAGAAGTTGATCACCACGCACAAAGATCTCTCCCCACCAAAAATTTGGCACCTCAATACCCTGAAACGCGTGTGTTCTTTGGGGTAACAGTTGGGATGAAATTTCGTCCAGTTGCATCCACACCGCAAAACTGGCAACCATTGCTGTTACAGCACCATGGCGCTTGCTATGCGGCGCAAAGCACAGGCGTTCCACATAGGCAGAGGCTAAGGCTACTCCCACTATCGTCACAACGAACAGACCCCAAGCACCCCAACCAAGTATAGGCTCTAGGTAAATGGCTAGGGAAGCGCCAAATAGTAAACAGGCACCAAAGGCAAGGTTGATTCGACGCATAATACCAAACACTAGGGCAAAGCTTAGCCCTAGAAGCGCATAGGTGGACCCTATCATCAGGCCATCGATACTTGTTTGTAGCATATCCATCTGAACCTACCCTAAATTTTAGCCACCGCCAAGGTACGCCCGCTTGATAATGTCATCATCCTTTAGCTGGTCAGGGGTGCCACTGAACGTCACTTTACCCTGATCCAGTAGGTAGAAATAATCTGCCACCTGCAGGGCTTTAGTAGCATTTTGTTCTACCAAAAGGATAGACATACCGTCCTCATTGAGCTGCTTAATTATGGCAAAAATCTCATCAACAATGAGTGGTGACAAACCCACTGAAGGTTCATCCATTAATAATATACTTGGCCGTGACATTAATGCACGTGCCAGAGCCAGCATCTGCTGTTCACCTCCAGAAAGGTTACCCGCTGGCTGGTCATGACGCGCTTTAAGAATAGGGAAGCGGTCATACATCTTGTCAATGTCGTCGCT
>DCAT01000122.1:4626-7663 GCA_002312935.1 Oceanospirillaceae bacterium UBA1126
GGAAATACCAAGCGATTTTCTGGCACTAATGCCAAACCTTTACGCAGTATTTTTGGTGCTCCAAGGCCTGTTAAATTTTGGTCCAGCAAACTAACTGTGCCAGTATCTGGAGCCAAAATTCCAGCCAGGGTAAACATAAGAGTCGTCTTACCTGCACCATTGGGACCAAGGATACACGTCACTGCCCCTTTTTTAGCTTCCAACGAAACTCCCTTTAAAGCTTTAATGAGGCCATAAGAAGTCACCAAATTATTTACACTTAACATCAGCTCACTCCTCCATGGGCGTTTTCTGCCGATCCAAAATAAGCCTCTTGTACTAGCTTGTTATTCTGAATTTCAATCGGAGTACCCTGCGCTATAGGCTTGCCAAAGTTCAACACTGTAATGCGGTCAGTTACATTCATTACCAATTCCATCACATGCTCTACCAGCAATACAGTCATACCCATTTCCTTCATAGCCAGCACTCGCTGACACAGGTCTTTGATCTCAGCAGAGTTCATGCCTGCTGCCGGCTCGTCCAAAAGTATTAACTTAGGTTTGGATGCCATCGCCCGAGCTAGTTCTAAGCGTCGTTGCTCCCCAAAGGCAAGATTACCCGCTAAATGATCTGCTTTATCACCTAAACCAGAAAACTCTAATAATTTTTGTATTTCCTGCCGGCGTGCTGGTGAGCGTCCAAACCAGTTAGATACCCAGCCTTGTTCTTGGCCAGGCTGATCTCGCCAGGCCACCCATAAATTTTGCCACACCGTCAACTCACTGAACAATCTGATGTTCTGAAAGGTGCGGGCTACTCCGGCATCAACACGGTTGTGGGGAGCGATGGCGCCAAGATCAATACCATCCAATAGAATTTCCCCGTCAGTAGGCGCAAATACACCACACACTAAATTAACAGTGGTACTTTTACCAGAACCATTGGGGCCAATAAGGCCGAACACCTCACCTTGTTGAATTTTGAAATCAAGCCCATCTACGGCACGTACGCCACCAAAATGCTTAACTAAGTTGCGTACTTCAAGCATCTGCTTTGCCTCCCTTTGTCAGTTTTGCCAGCAGTTTTCTTATGTCTGCCACTAGGTGCCCATCAAGCAGGCCTTGTGGCCGCATGTTCATTACCAAAATAATCAGTAAACCAAAAATAAGGTTGCGGTAATCACCCATAAACCTTAATCCTTCAATAATAAATCCTTGGATAAAGATAACCGCCAAAAGAGTTCCTATAACGCTACGTAAGCCCCCTATAATGGGATAAGAAACAGCAAAAGTTGCCAATAAAATCACAAAAGTATGATGGTCTACATAAGTGGTCGAATGAGCAAATAGCCCACCGCCAATGCCTGCAATAACACCACCGCCAGTCATCGCAGCAACTTTTACCATAGTCAGATTAATACCTGAGCTTTGAGCTGCCAGCTCATCTGTACCAACAGCCCGCAACACAGCACCAGCTCTTACTTGATCCAGCCACCAAAGAGCCAGCATTACCACCATCACCACAAACCAAATGAGGCCAACAATATGTATTTGTTCCCAACCATTGGCAGCAAAGTAACGAATCTCTCTAAAACCCTGAGTACTATCAGGGCCCACTTCAACACCATTGACATTAACTCGCCAACTAAGGTTAAAGAAGAACAAGCGCACAATTTCAGAAAAAGAGATCGTCGCTACCACTAACATCAATCCTTTTACCCTTAATGCTGGAAAACCGACCAAAAAAGCAAAGAAACCCGCCATGAGCGAACCAAGAGCTAGAGCAGCAAAAATATTCCAACTGAAAATAACAGTCAAAATACCTGAGACATAGGCACCAATGGCAAAGAAACCAACCTGGGCTAGACTTAACTGGCCAGTAAGCAATAATAAATAAGCTGACAGACCAAGCAGCGTATGCACCCCGATAGTCTGCAAAATACCCAATAAATATGTCATGGTATCAATCCCGGTTGATGGTGGTGCCGAAAAGCCCATTGGGGCGCAGCACAAGGAATAAGAAAAGTAGCAGGAATACGTAGATATCACGTTCGTTTACACCACGAACTAATAGGAAGATACTTTCAGCTGCACCTACGGCAAAGCCAGCTACAATGGCACCGCGAATACTGCCAAGGCCGCCAATTACAGTAACAATGAGACCCTTTACTGTGAGAGGTAAGGTCAACAGGGGTGACAATACGCCTACAGAGGCCGCTAAAAGACAACCTGCAAAACCGCCCAAGACACCCGCCAGAATAAAGGTTGCACTGTTGGTTCTATGGATTGGAATACCACATAGTAATGCAGCTATAGGTTGCTGTGAGGTGGCACGTGTACCTAATCCAAGTTTAGTTCGGTAGAGCAAAAGCATAACAATAGCCATGAGAATAAAACTAAACCCCATAACCAAAAGTAAATCCCCACGGATACCAAACTCGCCCAGAAAGAAATAAGCGTCTGGTAAGATGGCGGGAAACGACATAGGCGAACCAGAAGTTTCATGAATAATCAGTTCGTCAATAAAAAATAAAGCGCCAATAGAAGCCATTAGAGGTGCTAAATGGTTACCCCTTGGCATGAATCGGAAGCAGGCAAAATAAAGTATTAAGCCGATAACGCCCGACATAATGGGGCCAATAATAAAAGCCATTAGTGGGGGTAGGCCAAATATGGTCAACGACATCAAACCCGAATACGCTCCAGCAATACTGGATGCTGCGTAGGCTAGATTGAGTTTATGCATTGCTCCAAAAATTAGTGTAAAGCCTAACCCAATCAAGGCATAAATGGAGCCAAACAGGACTCCGTCAATCAGTGACTGGATTATGTCTATATGGTCAAAATTCATAAGATTTCACTTTGTACATTCTTGCAACAGCTACACTTAATAAGCAACGGCTATTAAGCGGGGCTATAAATTATTAATGTGGGTAAGAACCCGCCAGAATAGGACTGGCGGGTTTAAAGGGCGTGTGCCCAGCTTACCTAGGATCGTGGATTACATTCCATGAACCACTTTGAGCCTGAACAAATACGTAGGGCTTAAGCGCCTC
>DCAT01000122.1:8056-15598 GCA_002312935.1 Oceanospirillaceae bacterium UBA1126
TCACGAACCATACGGCGCTCTTGCTCAATCATAGCTGGGTCACCAGTAATGCCTACAGTTTCGATAACCTGCTTGATGATCATTACGTTTTCCCATACTGCAGCAGAGTGCAAATCAGCATCACCACCATTAGCAGTAGCCAGTGCTGCAACTTCAACAGCGGCTTCTGTAATTGGGGCAAAACTAGTAGGAATGATCATGCCTTCAGCTTCAGCAGCACAACCTTTCATAACTTCTGCAGATGACGATGAAGTCAAACCAACAATCATCTTCGGCTTCACTTTTTGGCGAGACAATTCTTTAAGCATGCCGCAAGTGGTGAAAGGGTGAGATGAAATGATCAAAACATCAGCATTTGAACGTCTAAACGCACGTGCTTGAACCGAAAAACTAGCGTCGGCTTGAAGCCAGTTAGAAGAGCTGTTCAACACTTCCTTATAGCCAGAAGCAATGTCACCTGTTAACCCTTCAATGTCACCTGTAGCCCAGGTAAAGCCGTGACGGGTAGCCGCCTGCACAATAACCTTAGAATAGGTTCCATTAGAGTGCCCCTGATCTGTCTCTGTACCACCGTAGATAGTCTTTAAGTCAGGGTTATTTTCAGCAATCCAAGCCCATAGACGATCATACATTTCTGGCTCGTTAGGTGTATTACGGAAGGTCCATTGGGAAATCTTAGCCAAGCCATTACGTACGGCTGTGTCCGTTAGAATAGGATATTGCAAGCCAGTGTCGCCAGTATCGTCAACCTGCTTTTGGAACACACCGAACATTGCAGCAGCTGCACCAGAACAAGTGGGGCCAATACCAATAAGTGATTTGCCTTCAGCGGCCTCTTTACGAGCTACGGCAATAGCTTGCTCTGCATTACAGGCACTATCACTATAATTATAGGTAAGCTTAGCCATAGAACCATCAGCCAGCTTAACGCCACCCATTTCATTGACTCGGGCAACCGCAGCCGACATTACTGCCTCTGAGTTGATACCGAATGATCTTAATGGGCCTGATTTAGCACCCCAACCTGCAATATTAATTTCAGTTTCAGCAACAGCTGCTCCCGAGGTAAGCATTAAAGCTGATACTGCACTGACTATTATGTTTTTTGTAATTTTCTTCATAGTTTCTCTCTAGTTTTTTTGTTATTTAGTTAGTTAAGTAAAAAATATATTAGGTATAGCTATCCTCCATTAATTATCCTTCAGTTAGTTGATTTATCGGTTACGAAATACGGGGGCACGCTTATGCAAAAACGCATTCATGCCTTCTTTTTGGCCATCGGTGGCAAATGCAGCTTGAAAATAAAGCCTCTCAGTGCGTAACCCCTCAGCTAAGGGAGCTTCAAGGGCCATATTGACTGCTCGCTTAGCCATTTTTACAGCTGGAGCGTTATAGCCAGCAATTGTATGAGCGGCTTCTAATGTTATCTGCAGCAGATCTGCTGCCGGCACTACTCGCGCCACTAGCCCAGCCTCTTTAGCTTCTTGGGCACCAATATTGCGCCCCGTTAGCACTAGATCCATGGCTAACGCTTTACCCAAAGAACGGGTAAGCCGCTGAGAACCACCAATACCCGGTAAAATACCCAGCTTAATTTCTGGTTGGCCAAACTGTGCGTCTTCTGAAGCAATGATAAAATCGCATAGCAGGGCCAACTCACAGCCACCACCAAGGGCGAAGCCCCCAACTGCTGCAATAATAGGCTTGCTTATACTGCTAACTTGATCCCAAGGTGACAAAAAATCATCCATATAGAATTCAGTGAAGCTCTGTGACGCCATTTCTTCAATATCTGCCCCAGCAGCAAAGGCCCTTGAACTTCCAGTAATGACGATGGCGCCAATCTGAGGATCAGCATCAAAATCACGCAGTGCTGCAAGGGTTTCATTAGCGAGTTGCCGGTTGAGCGCATTTAACTGTTTGGGCCGATTAAGGGTGATTAACCCCACCTGCTCGCGCCGCTCAACCAAGATCATCTCTGGTTTATCCGTGTCACTAGGCTGGGTCATTTTTTTATCTTTAGTTGCAGTCATCTGGGTCATTTCCGTTATTTGCTTAAAGTTTTTTTGGTTTTTGGAGTGTCGTTGGGCGTGGCTGCTTGCTTATCAGCAGGCAAGTCATAGGCGCCGTGGTTTCCCAAGAGCTCAGCCAGAATACGTTCACGGTGTTCACCCAAGCCCGGCGCATATAGAGGGGTATTAACATCAATGTCCTCGTGGCCATGCATCTTAATCGGATTACCCGCTGTTCTTAATGGCACTTTTGAGGGCCCCTCCACTTGCACTATCATGTCTCTAGACAACAATTGTGGGTGGTCAAACAACTTGTCGATGGTATTAATTGGGGCACAGGGCACCCCCACATCATTAAGTGCATCAATCCAGTGAGTCACAGGCTTTTGCTTTAATGCTTTTTCAATCTCTATGACCATTTCAGGCCGATTTTTACACCTTAGGTCGTTAGTCATGAAACGTGGATCAAGGGCCAGACCTGGGATTTCCAGGGCATCCGCCATCAGCATGAATAAGGTGTCATTACCTGCGGCAATAACAATCTTTTCATCTTTTGTACGAAAGCTTTCAAAGGGAGCTAAGGAAGGGTGAGAATCGCCTGTACGATTGGGCACAATACCCTCAACGTCATAACGTGCAAGGGCCGTTTCCATTAATGCCGCCTGGCAATCAAGCATACCAATATCGACACGAGTGCCCTGTGCATCTTTGGTACGACTATAAAGTGCTGAAACAATACCCACTGCCGCGAATAGAGCCGCACCCAAATCACCAAAGCTAGTGCCTACGCGAGCAGGCTCGCCATCAGGCCAACCCGTAAGGCTCATAATGCCACCCATCGCCTGAACAACCATGTCGTAGCCTGGGAATTCCTTATAGGGACCCGAATGGCCAAAACCAGAAATAGAGGTATATATTAAATGGGGGTGGGTCTTGGCCAAGCGCTCAGCTCCATAACCCAGGCGATCCATTACCCCAGGCCGAAAATTCTCTACCAGTACATCCGCTGTATCAAACAGGCGCTCCAACAACTCTCGATCACGCGGCGATTTGATATCTAAAACAATGCTTTCCTTATGTCGGTTAAAGCAATTAAAGTAAGCTGATTCTTTTTCAATAAAGGGGCCAAAGGCCCGCGTATCGTCACCTGTGCCAATTTTTTCAACCTTAATAACACGGGCACCTAGGTCGGCCAATACCATAGTGCAGTATGGGCCGGCTAAAACTCGTGAAAAATCGAGTACTGTAACCCCACTGAGGGGGCCTTTTTTCAAAGGTATATCATCCATAGCTGTGCTACTTTTCAGTTAATTATCTTGCAAAATCCAACGGGCGGCCTTTTCGGCAATCATCAAAGTTGGGCTGTTTGTGTTACCACTAGTAATGGTCGGCATAACCCCAGCATCCACAACCCTTAGGCCTCGAATGCCATAAACCCTTAAGTGACTATCAACCACTGCTAGCGGGTCATTTTTCTGGCCCATTTTAGTGGTTCCCACTGGGTGAAAGATGGTGGAAGCAATGTCACCAGCTACCTGCGCCAACTCTTCGTCGGTTTGGAACTGGGCTCCAGGCTTTATTTCTTTCGGGTTGTACTGTGCTAAAGCCTGCTGCTGGGCAATGCCACGCACCACTCGCATACTGTCGGCGGCCACTTTACGGTCTTCTTCTGTGGCTAAGTAGTTAGGTGAAATAGCGGGCGCTTGAAAAGGGTCAGCCGATTTGAGTAATACCGTGCCTCGGCTGGTAGGATTAAGATTACAAACGCTGGCAGTAATGGCTGGAAAATCATGCAGTGGCTGACCAAAGGCTTCTAAGCTAAGAGGCTGTACATGAAATTCTAAATTTGCATGTTTAAGGGCTGGGTCACTCTTGGTAAATATTCCCAATTGAGAAGGCGCCATACTCATAGGGCCAGTCCGCTTGAGGGCATATTCAATGGCAAAAGCTGCTTTTCCCATTAAAGTAGAAGCCATTTTATTGAGGGTTTTTACGCCTTCAACTCCGTAGACAGTGCGAATCTGCAAGTGGTCCTGCAGATTACGCCCAACGCCTTTTAGGTCGTGCTCAACTTCAACGCCTACACTGGCTAGGTGCTCGGGACACCCAATTCCAGACAACTGCAAAATGTGAGGGCTGCCAATAGCACCAGCGCTCAGTAGCACCTCCAATCCAGCCTCCACAGTAAGGTCTTTACCCTTCACCCTAATTTCTACAGAAGTGCATCTTTTTTGACCATCTGCATCCATAGAAAGATTAAGCTTAGTAACGTGAGCGTGAGTCCATATTTCTAAATTGGGACGTTTTTTAACCGGCCTAAGGAACGCCTTTGAGGTATTCCAACGCCAGCCTGAACGCTGATTAACGTCAAAATAGCCAGCTCCAGTATTATCACCACCGTTAAAGTCATCAGTTTCAGGAATCCCTGTCTGAGTTGCCGCTTTGGCATAGGCTTCTAGTATTTCCCAACGCAACCGCTGCTTTTCCACTCTCCATTCGCCACCAGAGCCATGCAAACGAGCACGTTCTTGTATTTTTGGGTCAAGGCTGTTGGCGCTATCATCTAGGCGATAGTGGTCCTCATGGGCCTTAAAGTCCTCTAAACTAGAAGCCCAAGACCAATCAGGGTCACCTGTTAGTTCTGCCCACTGATCATAATCTCTGGCCTGGCCACGCATGTAGATCATGCCATTAATAGAGGAACACCCACCTAGCGTTTTTCCACGCGGGTATAGCAAAGAGCGACCATTTAAACCTGATTCTGGTTCAGTTTTAAACAACCAGTCAGTTCGGGGGTTACCTATGCAGTAAAGGTATCCCACAGGAATATGAATCCAGTGGTAATTATCCTTACCTCCAGCCTCTAACAAAAGCACACGCTTGGAGCTGTCAGCACTTAGGCGATTAGCTAAGAGCGCACCGGCAGTGCCAGCTCCAACAATGATGTAATCAAATTTTTGATTCATTATTTGGCCACTGGCATAGCAAATTCTGCACCATCTGCCATGTCTTCAGGCCAACGTTGCATGATTGACTTTTGGCGGGTGTAAAAACGCACCCCCTCTTCTCCATAGGCATGCATGTCACCAAATAAACTTTTCTTCCAACCACCAAATCCCTGCCAAGCCATAGGCACAGGAATAGGTACATTAATACCTACCATTCCAACCTGTATGGTGCGATTAAATAATCGAGCTACACCACCACTGCGGGTATAGCAGGAAACGCCGTTGCCGAAACGATGGGAGTTGATCAGTGCGATGGCCTGCTCTACTGTATCAACTCGAACACAGCACAATACTGGGCCAAATATCTCTTCTTGGTAAATTTTCATAGTCGACTTAACCTGGTCAAATAGGGTGGCTCCCAAAAAGAACCCTCCTTCAAACCCAGGCACAGAATGATTACGGCCATCGACTAGCAATTGCGCACCCTCTTCAACGCCTGCATCAATGTAACCGCTTATGCGCTGACGGGCCGCATCGCTAATAATTGGCCCCATTTCACTTTCTGGCGACATTCCTGAGCCAATGCAGAGCTTTTGCGCACGCTCAGTCAACAAAGGCATCACTTTATCAGCGGCGTCAGCCACAAGTACCGCAACTGAAATAGCCATGCATCGCTCTCCTGCAGAGCCAAAAGCGGCGCCCATAAGACCATCAACTGCCTTTGATATATCCGCATCTGGCATTACTACCATATGGTTCTTTGCGCCACCCAGTGCTTGTATGCGCTTACCATTGGCAGCACCGCGCTGGTATACCGCATTAGCTATGGGAGTAGACCCAACAAATGAAAGCGCCTCTACGTCTGGGTGATCAAGTAGTGCTTCTACAGCCAACTTATCACCCTGCAAAACATTGAATACACCATCAGGAAAACCTGCAGCTTGTATAAGATCAGCCATCAACAGCGACGGGGTAGGATCAGTGGGTGATGGCTTAAGAATAAAAGTGTTACCACACGCAATAGCTACCGGAAACATCCAAGCAGGGACCATTACGGGAAAGTTAAACGGTGTAACTCCAGCTACCACACCAAGGGGCTGGCGCATGGTCCAGTTGTCCATATTGGTAGACACTTGGTCCGAAAAGTCGCCTTTTAACAGCTGGGGAATACCACAGGCAAACTCAACAATATCTATTCCCCGCTCAACTTCACCCATCGCATCAGAAAACACCTTGCCGTGTTCTGTGGTGATAGCTGATGCGAGGGCTTCCTTGTGATCTTGCATTAAGTTTAGCAAGCGGTTCATTTTTCGGGCACGAATAATGGGAGGAACTTCTGACCAAGTTAAAAAAGCCTCACGGGCCTTAGCCACGGCCTGATTCACATCATCAGCGGTTGAATAGGTTACATGTGCACAGACCTTTCCAGTGGCTGGGTTAAACACCTCATGCCCTGCTAGGCCTGAAGCTTTACAGTGCTTACCTGCTACATAGTTACCAATCACTGTAACGGCTTTCTGATCTGAAGCCTTATTTACACCTGTCATATTACTGTTCCTTAAACCGTAAAAGCTAAATAGTTATTAGTCATTTGACTAATAAATAATAAAAAAATAATAAAAAAATATTGTACTTATTAGTCAACAAGATAATAAATAAAATATTTCACTAATCCTATATTTTGTACAATTACTAGCCACTCGACTAATAATTAATTAAAAAAAACCTAACTTACCGTGTTAAGTTTTCTAAAAAGTCTGTTTTAAAAATATCAATAGGAGCAGCGCGCCGCTCCAGCTTAGCCCGCAGAATAGCGCCTTCCCAGCCAATCCAAAATAGTTCAGCTTTGGCTGCACAATTAATGTCTGCTGGTATTTCACCTAAAGCCTGAGCTGCTAACAAACAAGTTTCAGTTTTACTCTGCCATTCACAAAAAACATCCACTAAGCGTTGCCGAAAAACTCCCGGCAAGGCATATATTTCAATGCCTAAGTTACCCACTAAACAGCCACGATTAAAATCATATTTGGCCATATTATTGCGCGCTGACATAATAAAGTTATTTAGCCGCTCAAGTGGAGTATGCGATTCATTAAGGAAAGCGAAGTCCAACATTTTATTGAAAAAATCGGCATAAGCATCAATTAGAACCAGACCAAATGCTTCTTTACTGTCAAAGTAAGCATAAAATGAGCCCTTAGGTAGGCCCGCTTTTGCAGTGACTTCATCCAGCCCTGTTGCTCCAAAGCCTTTTTTGGTTAGCAAGGCGACACCAACGGCAGTTAACCGCTGGCGATTTTCATCAGTCTGCTTGGCACTTTTGCTTGGGCGCCCACGTGATTGTTTTATAGTGGTGACATTGTTCATAATGCTACTATATAGACGACCGTCTAACATTTCAAGTCCGCAAATAGACGAACTGATGCTTTTCATCCACTAGATGAACTTACCATCCAAATCGAATTTTAAAGCAGTCTCTTTAAATCTAAGGCCTACTTTTAAAAAAAACACGCCCTGCAGAGCTAACGTGTATAAATGGCCACGGCTTAAACATAAATGTTAGGCGTTTACATTAACCACAA
>DCAT01000122.1:15964-16091 GCA_002312935.1 Oceanospirillaceae bacterium UBA1126
TTGGGCAGTTTCTAAAGCTTGAGAAAGGGTAATCTCCGTCATCATGGCTTCTAGGTGTGTGGGGTTTAAATCTTTTGCTAAGCGGGCCCAGGCAGCAATACGATCAGCCTTAGGGCGGTAGACACTG
>DCAT01000019.1:0-23782 GCA_002312935.1 Oceanospirillaceae bacterium UBA1126
GCTACTGAATTAAATCGCCTACACGAACTACTTTAAGCGTGTTGGTGCCGCCATGGGCCTTTACATAATCACCCTTAGAAATAAGCACAATGTCGCCATCTTGCACTATGCCTAATTCCCTTAGTTGTTCTACGGCTACGTGGTTCACCTGGTCGTTATTAATAACCTTTGAATCGAATGGGTGAGTAATTACTCCGCGGTAAAGGCACACTCTGCGCTGAGTGGCTGCGTGAGAAGTAAACGCAAATATAGGTATGCCAGAGCTAATACGAGACATTAGTAACGGTGTCTTGCCCCTTTGAGTCATACAAATAATAGCTTTTACGCCATCCAAATGATTGGCTGCATACATAGCGCTTAGGGCTACACTTTCGTAAATGCTGTGTACTGCAATATCTAGCCTGTGAGAAGACTTATGGGCATTTCTGTGTTGCTCTGCACCTAGGCAAACTCGGGCCATGGCCTCTACGGTTTGAGAAGGGTAATCGCCTACTGCAGTTTCGGCTGACAGCATTACCGCATCGGTGCCATCCATAACTGCATTGGCCACATCTGACACTTCAGCGCGCGTTGGCATAGGGCTTGTGATCATAGATTCCATCATTTGTGTTGCAGTGATCACAATGCGATTTAATTTTCGTGTGTGCTCGATGATGTCTTTTTGCACACCCACAAGCATTGCATCGCCAATTTCTACAGCCAAATCTCCTCGGGCCACCATAATGCCTTCAGACGCTTCGATGATGCCTTTAAGCGTTTCGGTTTCAATGGCCTCTGCGCGTTCAATTTTTGCAATCAAGCCAGCCTTGCTGTTGGCTTGCTCTAGTAAAGCGCGGGCTTCGTTCATGTCGCCAGCATTTCTAACAAACGAAATAGCAATGTAGTCTGCACCAATTTCGGCAGCAGTAATAAGGTCTGCACGGTCCTTGTCTGTCAGCGCGGGTGCGGACAATCCACCACCTTGAAGGTTGATACCCTTATTGTTAGAAAGAGGGCCACCCACTTGCACTATAGTGTGCACTTTGTCTTGATCTACGTGGTCCACTTTAAGCACTATGCGGCCATCATCCAGAAGCAATATATCATCTTGGTGAAGGTCTTTGCCTAGCTCTGGGAAATCTAAACCCACAGCGTGGTCTGTGCCGGATTCCAAATCCATATTCGGGTCAAGCACGAATTTTTGGCCATTGGTAAGCTGCACCTTATTGTTAATGAAGCGGGCAATACGTACTTTAGGCCCTTGCAAATCTGCTAGTATGGCGACGTGGCGGCCTACAGATGAGGCGGCTCTGAGTACTGTTTCTGCGCGTTGCTTGTGGTCTTCAGCACTGCCATGTGAGAAGTTTAGGCGCACGACATCAGCACCTGCGGCGATGATTTGTTCAAGTGCTTCAGGGCTGCTTGTAGCAGGGCCTAGAGTTGCAACAATTTTCGTGCGTCGTAAAGTCATGATGTGTAGGTCTTATCCTTAATAGTATAAACGTAGGTGGTCATTGAGGGTGTAGGTTAATGGTTCATTAGGGCTAGGCTAGTGTCTAGCATTCTATTACAAAAGCCCCATTCGTTATCATACCACGACATCACTTTAACCAGATTGCCTTGTACGCAGGTTTGGTTGCTGTCAAAGCACGAAGATTTAGCGCTGTGATTGAAATCAACTGACACTAAGGGTTTATCGACATATTCCATAATATGCGCCAAATGTGGGTTATCAGTAATCGCCTTGAGCATAGCCTTATTAACAGCCTGTGCATCAGTTTCAGCGCGAGCAATAAAGGTTAGATCAACCACAGAAACGTTAATTGTCGGTACCCGCATAGCCATGCCATTTAGGCGCCCAGCTAGCTCTGGCAATACTAAGCCCACTGCAACTGCAGCGCCAGTTTTAGTTGGAATCATGGATTGAGTAGCAGACCGCGCGCGATACAGGTCTGAATGCATCCCGTCAGTGAGTAGCTGGTCATTAGTATAAGAGTGAATAGTTGTCATTTGGCCCTGTTCAATGCCAAACGCGTCATTAAGTATTTTGGCCATGGGAGCCAAGCAGTTAGTGGTGCAAGAGGCGTTTGAAATAATGCGCTCAGTGCCAGTTAGAGTTTCATGGTTCACACCGTATACAATAGTGGCATCTAAACTGGTGCCCGGTGCCGAAACAATTACTTTGCTTGCCCCAGCATCAATATGTGCTTGAGACTGCTCGCGTTTGGTGAATAAGCCGGTGCACTCAAGTACTAGATCAATGTTTAGTTCGCCCCAAGGTAGTTTACTTGGGTCGCGCTGCTGGAGTAGTTTAATGCTGTCGCCGTTTACGAAAAGGTGTTCATCGTCATGAGCAATGGTGCCGTTAAAGCGGCCATGAACGCTGTCAAATTCGAGTAAGTGGGCGTTAGTTAGAGCAGGGCCTAGATCGTTGATAGCTACAATTTCTATTGCTGAATATAGGTTTGATTGCTGGTGTTGATATAAAGCGCGAACAATATTACGTCCGATGCGGCCGAACCCATTTATGGCGATGCGTATACTCATTGAAGCTTTCCCGTAAATCCGATTATGTTAGTAATATTACATACATAATGTCGGCATATCAAATATTTATCAGGGTAATAGGTTTTAAAAAACGCATTTATTTGTTAATATTACTTAAATGCATGTATAAAGGTGTTGTTATGAAGCAGGTTGTCACTCAGGTCACTGAAACTATTATTGAGCGCAGTAAAAAAACCAGGCGAGACTACTTGGCCAATATAGATGCCGCCAAAGGTGGGAGAGTGAGCCGTTCAACTTTGTCCTGTGGCAACTTGGCCCATGGGTTTGCCGCGTGTTCTCAAGATGACAAAGACCGATTAACCATGATGGACAGCGCTGATGTGGCCATTATCTCGTCTTATAATGATATGCTTTCAGCCCACCAGCCGTTTGAAAACTACCCCCAGCTAATTAAGCAAGCAGTTAGAGACATGGGCAGTGTTGCACAGTTTGCGGGTGGCGTTCCCGCCATGTGTGATGGTGTTACTCAGGGCCAGCCTGGTATGGAATTAAGCTTGTTTAGTCGGGATGTGATCTCAATGTCTACAGCAGTCGCTTTGTCACATAACATGTTTGATGCAGTGCTGTGTTTAGGGGTATGTGACAAAATTGTTCCGGGCCTGTTGATTGGTGCCTTAAGTTTTGGCCATTTGCCAGTGGTATTTGTGCCTGCAGGGCCCATGCCTTCAGGTTTGCCAAACTTAGAAAAAGCACGTATCCGTCAGTTGTACGCAGAGGGCAAAGTGGGTCGTGATGAGTTATTAGCGTGTGAGTCAGCCTCTTACCACAGTGCCGGCACCTGTACTTTTTATGGCACAGCGAATAGTAACCAGCTACTGATGGAAATTATGGGTCTGCACATGCCGGGGTCATCATTTGTGTCACCAGATGGAACCTTGCGAGATACGCTGACCATAGCGGCAGCTCAACAAGCGGTAAAGCTTACTCACGTATCAGCAAAACAAAATCTAGCTCAGATTGTGTCAGAAAAAACCATAGTTAATGCCATTGTGGCATTACTTACCACGGGCGGGTCCACTAACCACACTATTCACTTGATCGCAATCGCAAGGGCTGCGGGCATTATTATCAATTGGGATGATTTTGCTAAGTTGTCTACAGTCGTGCCTAGTTTGACCCGCATCTATCCCAATGGTGAAGCAGACATTAACGTGTTTCACGCTGCTGGTGGTGTGCCTTACTTAGTGCAAACGTTATTGCAGCATGGTTTGCTACATGAAGATGTTGAAACAATTATGGGCCATGGCCTAAGTCGCTACTGCCAGGAACCTAAGTTACAATGTGGAAAATTAGTTTGGCAAGCTGCGCCAGAGTTGAGCGCCGATATGGATGTGTTAAGGCCCGCAGATGAGCCCTTTTCTGCTACGGGCGGTTTGGTAACATTACACGGTAATATTGGCCGCGGCGTAGCTAAGGTGTCAGCTGTCAAAACGGAACATTGGCTGGTGCAAGCACCGGCTAAGGTGTTTGATAGTCAGTTTGAATTTGAAGACGCGTTTAAACAAGGCCTGCTTGAAGAAGACTTTATTGCTGTACTGCGATTTCAAGGCCCCCAAGCGTGTGGGATGCCAGAATTACACAAACTAACGCCCTATTTAGGAGTGCTACAAGATCGGGGATTTAAAGTGGCGTTGGTGACTGACGGGCGAATGTCTGGGGCGTCTGGAAAGGTGCCAGCTGCTATCCACGTTTACCCAGAAGCCAAGGCTGGCGGCGCTATTGGAAAAATAGAAAATAGAGATTTACTTAAGCTAGACTGCCATAATGGTAGTCTAGAGCTACTGGTAGATGCCGCAACTCTAGCTCAGCGAACTCAAGCAGTGCATAAAGGCGGCGTAACTGTAGGCATGAGCCGAGAGTTGTTTGCCGGTATGCGCATGCAGGTTAGTGCTGCTGAATTAGGTGCCAGTACGTGTGTGTAATTAAATGCTGTCATCACAGAGTACTGTATATCTATGCCTAATTTTAATTTAGTTGCCGATGTTGGGGCTACCAATGCTCGCTTTGCTTTAACCCTGAGCAACGCCCCAGATTTACTGCACACCAAGGTGCTTCCCTGCGCAGATTACCCTAGTTTAGAAGCAGCAGTGTCTGCGTATCTTTCTAGTACAGGTGTGTTGGGTTTAATCACTCAAGCCTGTATTGCCATTGCTGGCACAGTGCATTTAGCAGAATTCTCCTTAGCCAATAACCATTGGCGCGTTAATAAATCTAAAGTAAATACAGTACTTCAGATTGAGGCCTTGTGGATTAATGATTTTGCTGCCCAAGCCTGGGCTATGTCAGAAATTACAGATGCGGACCTATTGGCAGTAAAGCAAGGGCAAGCAATAGAACGAGGCAATCGTTTGGTCATGGGGCCTGGCACTGGTATGGGTGTGGCAGGATTGATTGCCCATGATAAGGGCTGGTTGCCAGTAATGGGAGAAGGTGGCCACGTAGGTTTTGCGCCCACTAATACGTTGCAGGCGCAAATACTGGCGTATATGTGGACTAGCTACGAACATGTCTCTACTGAGCGCCTTTTATCGGGCTCTGGCATGATGGATCTTTACAAGGCTGTCGCTCACGTTAAGGCTATGCAACCAGACTTAACTAGCCCTTCTGATATTTTGCAGCAAGCTCAGCTGAGCACTCCTGATGAATTAGCCTATCAAACACTTTGCATTTTCTGTGACATGCTAGGAAATGCAGTAGCCAATGAAGCCTTAGCGTTTGGTGCGGTGGGTGGTGTTTATCTGACTGGTGGGATTCTACCGCGTATGCAAGAGTTTTTACTGGCTAGTGATTTTGGCCGTAGCTTTACCAATAAGGGCCGAAGTTCTGTGTACCTTAAGCAAATTCCAATTTATCTTTGTATTGCCCAGCAACCTGGCCTGCAAGGCGCAGCTATAGCATTAGACCATGAGTCTGGGAGACGCAATGTTACATCTTGAAAAATCTAAACACTGGCAGAAATTGCAGCAATTAGCTGTGCAGTACCGTGCCACTCACTTGCGTGAGCTCTTTGCTAATGAAGGTAACCGCTTTGATACCTATTCTATTGAATTGCCTAACTTATTATTGGACTACTCTAAAAACTGCCTGACACCTGAAATAATGAATGCGCTGTTTGGCTTGGCACAAGATATGGGCCTAAGTTCTGCCATAGAACGGATGTACAGAGGCGCAAAAATTAATATAACCGAAGACCGCGCGGTGTTGCATACGGCTTTGCGTAACCGCAGTAATTCACCCGTCTACGTAGGCCAAATCAATGTGATGGAGATGATCAATGATGAGCTGTTGCATATGCGAGAGTTTGTGGAAAAAGTGCGCAGTGGTGAGTGGCTTGGGTATTCTGGAAAGCGTATTACTGACGTGGTGAACATTGGCATTGGGGGCTCTAACTTGGGACCAAAAATGGTTACCCAGGCACTGCGTTCATATGCAGATTCCACTATTCGAGTGCACTTTATCTCCAATATTGATGGCGTAGAAATTGCTGAAATTTTACGTCCTTTAAAAGCTGAGCAAGTATTGTTCGTGGTGGCGTCTAAAACGTTCACTACCAGCGAAACCATGACCAATGCACAAACGGCGCGAAACTGGCTAATGGCTTCGGCATTTGATGAGCGTGCGGTACAGCAGCACTTTGTGGCTGTGTCATCTAATACTGAAGCAGTACAAGAATTTGGTATTGATAAAGAATTTATGTTCTCTATGTGGGATTGGGTGGGTGGGCGATACTCTATCTGGTCTGCCATTGGCTTACCTATTGCACTATACCTTGGCTTTGACAAGTTTGAACAGCTACTCACTGGCGCCCATGACATGGATCGCCACTTTAGAGATGCGCCAGCGGCAGAAAATATGCCCACTATTATGGCGTTAGTGAGTATTTGGAATGGCTTGTTACATGGAGCGCAAAGCCACGTGATATTGCCCTATGACCAACCTTTAGAAAGCTTTACTGCGTATATTCAACAGGTAGATATGGAGAGCAATGGTAAGCATGTAGACCGCCAAGGTAATCAAGTAGCTTACCCTACAGCATCCGTTGTTTGGGGCCAGTTGGGTATTGATGGGCAACATGCATTCTATCAATTACTGCATCAAGGTAACGTTATAGTGCCAGCAGATTTTATAGGCTCGCTAGCCAGCTCTACCCCAGTTAAAGGTCACCATGAAAACCTTATGGCCAATTTTTTCGCCCAGACTGAGGCGCTAATGAATGGTATCAGTGCTGAAGAAGTAAGGAGCCAATTAGAAACTGAGGGGTTAGATTCACAGCAGCTTGAAAAACTGTTGCCGCATAAAGTGCACCAAGGTAACCGGCCTAGTAATACCTTACTACTTAAGCAGATAGACCCAAGGAATTTGGGCGCACTCATTGCCCTTTATGAGCACAAAATATTTGCCCAAGGTGTAATCTGGGATTTATGCTCTTTTGATCAATGGGGTGTTGAATTAGGTAAGACCCTAGCTAAGGGTATATTACAAGAAATTGAAGGTGACGCAGGGCATCAGCATGATGATTCTACTAATGCGTTAATTGACTACTTTAAGTGCTCTCGCGTTTAGAGCCTTTTTCATAAGCGGTAGTACTCTTGCCCTTTAAATTTAAAGGTTTTTTTGTTATCTACCTCAATTTTAAGGCGCAGTGAGTGCGCAAGCTTGCGCAGCTAATACTTCTATGGCTTGCCAGTTTTTCTGCTGTACTAGGTCTGTGGGGGTTAGCCAGGTTCCGCCTACACACATCACATTATGTAACGCTAAATAATCTGCTGCATTGGTAGGCTTAATTCCTCCAGTTGGGCAAAACTTAAGTTCGCTAATGGGGCCTCCAATAGCTTTTAGGAAATCCACTCCACCCACTACAGCTGCAGGAAAAAGTTTAAATCTTCGGTAACCTAACGCCATGGCCTGCATGGCTTCGCTAACACTGCCAATACCCGGCAATAATGGAACTGAGCTTTGGCTACCGTAGTGTAAAAGTTCTGTGGTAAACCCTGGGCTAACAATAAAATCGGCGCCTGCTTCAACGCAAGACTCATACTGCTGGGGCGTCATTACTGTGCCCGCACCTATAATAGCATTTGGGAGAGCCTGCTTAAGCTGCTTAATGGCGGTTAAACCATAGGCACTGCGTAGGGTGATTTCTAGCACAATTAAGCCACCGTTTACTAATGCTTTACCAATGCCAATAGCTTGCTCAGCGTTCTCTAAAGTAAGTACTGGAATAACAGGGGCAGACGCACATATTAGGTCTAATTTCTGGGTGTTTTTGTGTATCTGTGTACTACTGGAAGAGATCATTTAAGGGCACCAATGTATAGCAAGGGGATGTTGAAGAAAGGTGTAAATAGGGGTCTGCAAAGGGTCTTTTAAGTTAATTGCGTGTATTAATACTTGGCATTTTTGGTCACCTTCAATGTGTAAGTGTGTATGTGTCGCAAGTTTCAGTGTAGTGGCAGAAAGAGTCATGCGGTCAGTGGGTATTACTGGTGCGCAGGTAGCGATACAGATGGCATCGGTAGAAAGTGCGTTATGCAAATGGGGGCATAAAGGAAACAAAGACGCTGTATGTCCATCATTACCCATGCCAAGCACTAACACGTCAAGTGGCCAGTGCATGGCGTTAAGTCTTTGCTGGCAGTGTTGCTGGCCTTCTAGGGCACTTTTTTGGCCAGTATATATAGGGTAAAAAGTAGCCTCAGCAGCATGATTTTTTAGCAACCAAGCCCTGACTAACGCAGCGTTGCTAGCACTATCTTCTTCAGGCACCCAGCGCTCATCTACAAGGGTAATGTCTACCCGGTGCCAGTCTAGTTGTTGCTGGCTTAATTGCTGCAGCATTACTTTTGGCGTGCGACCGCCACTCACAGCTAAACTAGCTTTGGGCCTAACTAACAGCGCATTACGTAATTGATCAGCAATTGTGATTGCTAGCGTACTAGCTAGTTGCTCTGGAGTAGGGCTTGCTAACCATTGGCTTTGCTGAGGCAAGGTTTCAGGTCTATTAAATTTCGTCACAGTCTTCATACCAATGGTGCCCATGCATTTGAATCATGTCATTCGCTTCTGTGGGGCCATTACTGCCCACCGGGTAAGGTATTAGTGGTTGGTCTACAGACTGAAAGCTATGCCTTACTTGATCACACCATTGCCATGCCATTTCTACTTCGTCACGCCTTACAAATAGGCTTTGGTTGCCTTTCAGCGCTTCCAATAATAAGCGCTCATAGGCGTCTGGAATGCGAACGTTAGACTGGGTTTGAGCAAGGTCTAACTGCAATGGGTCACGTCTAAGTTGCATCCCCTTGTCCATACCCTGTTCTTTAGTGAGTACTTGTAAGGAAATGCTTTCTGAAGGTTGCAGACGAATGATTAATCTATTTTTCGCAAGCAAGGCTTGATCTGGATTAAAGATGTAATGACTATTAGCTTTATAGTGTATGACGATTTCAGTCACCTTGTTGGCCATGCGTTTGCCCGTGCGCAAGTAAAATGGTGTGCCAGTCCAGCGCCAGTTAGCTATTTCTGCTCGCAGGGCAATAAAGGTTTCTGTGTTACTGCTAGTATTTGCGTCGGATTCATTTAGGTAGCCCGGCGCAGGTGCTTGTTCAAACTGGCCATCAGCATATTGCCCCAATACCAAGTGATTACTTATTTCATCTGGCTTAATGGGCTTTAGTGCGCGCAATACCTTTACCTTTTCATCTCTTATGCTGCTGGCATCAAGCTGTGATGGTGGGTCCATAGCAACCAAGCATAAGAGCTGCATTAAGTGATTTTGCACCATGTCACGCATTTGCCCAGCTTTGTCAAAGTACCCCCATCGCCCTTCAATACCAACATCTTCTGCCACACTGATTTCTACATAGTCAATGTATTGGTTGCTCCACTGATTCTCAAATAGCGGGTTAGCAAAGCGCAGTGCTATTAAGTTTTGTACTGTTTCCTTCCCTAGGTAGTGATCAATGCGAAAGATTTGGCTTTCGTCAAAATATAACGCTAGCGCATCGTTGATTACTTTTGAGGAAGCCAGATCATGGCCAATAGGCTTTTCTACCACAATGCGGCTAAAGCTATTAACGCCGCCTGCACTGTGTAAATGCTGACAAATGTCTTTATATAAGTTAGGTGGGGTGGCTAGATAGAATGTCACCTGTGGTTGCCAAGACGACAAGGCTTCCACTAAGGTAATATAATCTTGCGCTTGGGTAAGGTCTACTTGGCAATAGCATAGGCGCTGTAATAAGCGTGATAAGGAGCTAGGGTTTAATTGATCTGCGCCAATGTATTGATTTAGTGTATGCTCAACACGCTGCTTTAGTTCGGCGGTGCTAATAGCGCTGCGCGCCACAGCCATAATTTCTAGCTCTTGGCTTAGTAGTTGAGCGTGTTCGAGTTGGTATAGCGCAGGCATGAGTTTGCGGAGTGATAGATCACCTAATGCGCCAAACAAGACAAAACTATGGCTTAATATGCCTGTAGCTGCTGTATGCTCGTCTGATGAAGTACTGTCCGACATAGCTAGTGTGACCTTATAGATAGGTTAGTACTGTAATAATACTCTTAAATTTACAAAAAAGTCACAAAAATATCAAAAATGTTGGTAATATTACGTACATAAATGAACAAGTGAGCTAGATTAAAAAGAACTGATGACTATGAACAATAATTTACTCCAGCGCCTGTCCACACAGCAAGATCAGCTTAACCGATCTGAACGCAAAGTGGTGCAAGTGATTGTTGCTGACCCTCAATCGGCAACTCGCATGAGTATTGCTGCTTTGGCAGAGTTGGCTCAAGTCAGTGAGCCTACGGTCAATCGCATGTGTCGCAGCTTCGGCCTGAAGGGTTACCCGGACTTTAAGTTGGAATTGGCTCAAAGCATGGCCCGGGGCACACCCTACGTAAGCCAAAGTGTTAATCAAAATGATACTGCGACTCAATATACGGATAAAATATTTACTAGCACCATGGCTAGTTTAGATGCTGCAAGGCAACAGATTGACAGTAAGGTTATTGAAAGAGCGGTAGATTATTTAAGTCAAGCTCAGCAGATTTGTTTTTTTGGCATGGGTGCCTCAGGCGCTGTGGCTCAAGACGCCCTGCACAAGTTTTTCCGTTTCAATATTCCAGTAGTGGCCCATAATGATTCATTGATGATGCGCATGATGGCAGCAGCGTGCAAACGCGGTGACGTGATGGTGCTGCTATCGTTTACTGGCCGAACCAAAGAGATGGTGGAGGTGGCGCACATTGGCCGAGCTTCTGGCGCACTAGTGATCGCAATTACCGCTGCTGATTCACCCTTGGCTCAAGAGGCGAGTTTGGTGTTAGTTGTAGAGGCACCTGAAGATACTGATGTTTATATGCCCATGCAGTCTCGTATGATACAGCTAACCTTAATAGATGTGCTGGCTACTGGCGTTATATTGCGGCGTGGGGAAGATTTTCATGGCCATTTAAAAACCATTAAACAAAGTTTAACGGGTACTCGTTTGGCTGCACCGCAGGACAAAGAATGATAGCTTATAAGTGGGTAATAGTGGCATTTTTGTGTGTGAGTTTAAGTGGCTGTTTTTTAACCAAGATCGTCACTGTACCCATGCGGATTGTTGGCGCGGTAGCTTCTGCGGTGCCAGTAGTAGGTGATGCTGTGGATGAAAGTATAGAAACTATAGCCGACGCTGTGGACGACATTCCTTTGTAATATAACGCCCAAAGATAGCTAGAATACGGTGAATGATGCACAAATAGAAAAACCGCAACTAGGAACTCTAGAGCGGTTTTTTTTATACTCAGAAAAAGTTTATAACTGGTCTATTTTAGCTCGAATTTCAGCTAGTTTTTCAGCCATAATGCGCTCTAGATGCAAAAGATCCTCTGAGATAGATTCTTTATTATCAGCAACTTTATTTTCTTCATGAGCTAACTTGTTTAGTTCTGTAAGCGCGCGCAGTAAGAAGGGCGAGATTTCGCTCACTTCTTGCCATTGTTGGCGACCAGAATCGACCATCACAGTACGGGTAGCGCGACCAAAACGAAACTTTTTGCTACGAGGTAAAAAAGAGCCTTTCTCGCGCTTATAGTAGATTTTAAGGATATCAAAATCACCTTCTTGACGAAGGGTATATTTGCTGATGGATTCAAAGCTAGTAATGCCCATTTCCGTTAGCGTAGGGTGTTGAGACATAATTGTTCTCCTTAGAGATTAAAAGTTAAAGTTTTCCTATGAAAATCAATGACTCAACAAATTGTTGTAAGGTAGACTCTGGCGGCCCTGCCTTGCTGGTCTGAAGGGTTGTGATTAAAATGTAATTGCTTACACAAACCGTCATGGGGTGGTTTTCAGTGGCTCTATTATACCGGATTGTTGGTTAAAAAGTAACCACAATAGCCACTATATTCAATGAAATATAGCATAGGTCGCATTCATTTAATAAATAGTTGTGGGGTCTTCACGCGATCATTTTTTGCGGTATACTCTGGCTTAAATTATCAATTTACCCATGAGTGCGGTTGGCTAAGCCCCACTCAATAAGGATGTTTCTTCTTATGTCTGGTGTCATCCCAATTGATGAAGGCGTTGAGCGTCTACCCCTCAAAGAATATACCGAAAAAGCGTACTTAGATTACTCTATGTATGTCATTTTAGACCGTGCATTACCGCATATTGGTGATGGTTTAAAGCCAGTACAAAGGCGCATTATTTATGCTATGTCTGAGCTGGGGCTTAAAACATCGTCTAAGTATAAAAAGTCTGCTCGTACCATCGGTGACGTGTTGGGTAAATTCCACCCCCATGGCGACAGTGCTTGTTATGAAGCCATGGTGCACATGGCACAGACCTTCTCTTACCGCTATACCCTGGTAGATGGTCAGGGTAACTGGGGTTCAGCAGATGATCCTAAATCTTTTGCTGCTATGCGTTACACAGAAGCTAAACTTACAGGTTATGCTGATGTGTTGTTAGGGGAGCTGGGTCAGGGTACTGTAGATTGGGGTAATAACTTTGACGGTACCCTGCAAGAACCCTTAGTGTTGCCGGCTCGCGTGCCCAACGTATTGTTGAATGGTGCCACTGGAATTGCTGTGGGCATGGCAACAGATATCCCTCCCCATAATTTACGTGAAGTTGTATCAGCTTGCGTCCATCTATTGGAGAATCCAGCTGCAAGCATAGAGGAGCTGTTTGAATTTGTACAAGGGCCTGATATGCCCACTACGGCAGAGATCATCAGCCCACGAAGTGATTTGTTGGAAATGTACAAAACTGGCCGTGGCAGTATTCGCATGCGTGCAGTAGTAGATCATGAAGACGGCGATATTGTCATCACCGCCTTACCGTACCAAGTGTCTGGGGCACGAATTTTAGAACAAATCGCTGCGCAAATGCAGGCTAAAAAACTGCCTATGGTGGCCGACTTACGTGATGAGTCAGATCATGAAAAGCCCACGCGTTTGGTCATTGTGCCGCGCTCAAACCGAGTGGATACACAGCAGTTATTAAACCACCTGTTTGCCACCACAGATTTAGAACGTTCTTACCGAGTTAACTTGAACCTCATTGGCGTGGACGGTAAACCTCAAGTTAAAGGTTTGAGCACTATCTTAAAAGAATGGCTGTCTTTCCGTATGGAGACGGTAACTCGCCGCTTGCAGCACCGTTTAGATAAAGTGCTAGAGCGTTTGCACCTTTTAGAAGGTCTGTTAGTGGCGTACCTTAATATTGATGAAATTATTGCTATTATTCGTGAAGAAGAAAAACCTAAATCAATACTTATGCAACGCTTTACGTTATCTGATCGCCAAGCAGATGCCATACTAGATTTAAAACTCCGCCACTTAGCAAAATTAGAACAGCACCGTATCCAAGCTGAGCAAGAGGAGCTCACTGCAGAGCGCGAAAAACTAGAATTGTTGTTGGGTTCTAAGGCCCGTTTAAAAACGCTTATAAAGCGTGAATTGATTGCCGACGCTGAAGCCTTTGGTGATGATCGTCGTTCACCTATCGTTGTTCGCCAAGAAGCCAAAGCTCTTTCCGAGCGTGATTTACTCACCACTGAGCCTGTGACTGTGGTTTTGTCTAAGCAAGGCTGGGTTCGTGGTGCCAAAGGTCATGATATAGATCCATCTAACATGAGCTATAAATCGGGTGATGACTTCTTGCTTATGGTTCAAGCTCGAAGTAACCAAAGTGTGGCTTTTCTTGATGAGGGTGGCCGCAGTTATTCTTTAGAAGCCCATACCTTGCCGTCTGCTCGCGGGCAGGGAGAGCCATTAAGTGGCAGGTTTAATGCGCCCAGTGGTGTGCAATTTTCAGCGGCGGTCAGTGCTAAGGTAAGTCAGCTATTGCTGATGAGTACCGATGCAGGCTATGGCTTCGTGTCTACTTTTGAAGATTTGTTAAGTAAAAATAAGGCAGGTAAAACGGCTATGTCGGTGCCCAAGGGGGCTAAAATCATTGTGCCACAGCATATCGCCAGGATAGACGAAACCTGGTTGGTGGCAGTGAGTAATGAAGGGCGTATGTTGGTATTCCCATTGCAAGATTTGCCGCAGCTAGCGCGCGGCAAGGGTAATAAGATTATTAGTATATCGCCTAGCCGTGTAGCAACCCGCGAAGAGTTTATGGTGGCTTGTGCGCTTGTCACTGAGGACTGCGAGTTATTAGTACATTCGGGCAAGCGCTACCTGCGTTTGAAAGCCTCCGATCTGGTTCACTATCGTGGTGAACGCGGGCGTAGAGGAAACAAACTACCAAGAGGCTTCCAAAAAGTTGATAGTTTGGCTGTTGAGAGCCAAGCGGGAAGTGACATAGGCGCTGAGTCTATCGATGCAGACACTTAGTCGAGCGCCTAAAGCGTTTGGCTAAAGTGGCTGATCTGCATATCCAACAGATCTTGGTAATCGCTACTTAAGCGTGCCAAACTTACAGCCCCACTGGCAAGTGGCGTGCAGTTGTCTGCTTGTAATACTCTTTGTTGGAGCTCGGGGTGGTAAGCCACGTGGCGGCTTATTACCATATGGTCTTGCCGCTCTCGCCGAGACAATTCTGCCACCTCAACCGTGAGCTTGCTTAACTCTTCTAAATCGCCAGTATGCACCACAATTTGAATATTTAAACTGGGCTTGTTGTTAGCTGCCCGCTGGGTGTTAAAGGACTTGTACAAACCAAAGAAAAACTGTGCTGCACACAAGGCATTGACGCAGTGGGTCATGTGCTCATGGGGTTTATCAAAGGTGACGAGTACATCATTATTTTCTTCTATTTCAATCGTACCCCCATAAATAGCGCACACTTGATCTACCAGTTGTTTATAAGACCTAAGGAGTACGTGTTTTTCTGCGGCGGCCATGGGGCCCTGGTCTCTGGTATTAACATTAATATATAACAAGCTCACCAATGGGTCATCGGATAACTGTGTAGGGATCGGCTCAATAGGATGCGTACCACCGTCTTGATACAGAGGGTGCGCACTGTACTGAGCGGGTTCTGCAGAATTTATAGACACAGGGCTAGGACGCAAGGGTGAAGAATTTTCGCCGTTACGTAAATCATCCATGGTAAATATAGGTAAATGATGTTCGCTAGGCACCATAGGTTCTGCTAGTTTCGGCGCAAATAAAGGGTCACCAAGTTCGCTTAATTGAGGGTCCAAGGATAACTCACGGGCGAGATCGTGCAGCTCGTGATTAAAAGGTTCTTGTTGGTTTGGCGCTTCTAGTTCTGGTTGGTTGTCTTGTTGTGCATAATGAGCTGGAGCAACCAAACCCTTGCCAGCAGGCATTTCTAGCTCGTATTGATGGTCAGTTTGGGTGTGCAGTAGCCGTTCTTCGTTTATTGAGTTAAAACCCAAGTTAATGATTCCCCACTCATCGAGCCGAGTGTCATCCAGTGGCGGTGCTTTGCCATATTCCAGTAATTGTTCTTGAGCTTCGTGCAAGTGGTGCAGCGGCTGTACTAATCTAGCGCCAAACCACCAACCAAGAACAATGCAGGCTAATAAGGTAAGACCCACAGTAGGCCACAGCAAAAGGGCTAATTGATTCAGGCTTGGGTGTAAATCTAAATTAGAGTGGCGTAAATGCAAGCTACCAATGTTTTCTTCATCTAATTGTATCGGTAAAATAAGATAGTCTGCATCGTTAAGAAAGCCAGTTTTGGCAAGCATTCTGCCGTCTGCGTCGTATACAGCTGCACCTACAATAGCACCCTGTTGTCTAAGTTCGGCCAAGGTAACATTAAGGCTAATGTAATCCTTTTTTACTAGAAGAGGGGCGCTTAACTTAGCCAGCTGTTGGCCCATTTTCTGACCTAATAAAGCATTTTGCTGACCCGCAACTTGGCTTAAGTGTTGGTAGGTCATCAGCCCTAAAGAAGCTCCAGCAAGGACAAAAGTGGCGATGAGCAAACATACCGTCTTTTGAACTAAAGTAAGACGGGATTGCATTAAGTGTCTAAAGGAAAGGATTTTATTGGGCATTAGGCGTTAATCAGCACTGTATCAAAGAGGTAAAATCAACCCCATTCTAACCCACTAATGGTAAAATGCTAAGCCCACCCAAGGAGTTGTGCCTATGTTTCATCGTCTAACCTTATTTGATAGCAGCAATAAGCTTGATGTGGGGACCATCGATAAGGCATTTTATGCCCTGCAAGCGCCCATAGAATGTTACCGGCACAGTTCTAGTGGCCACTGTGCAGTGCATCAATGGCAATGGACGAGTTCTGATGGCGCTAAACGATTAACAAATAATCCATCTAAATGTGTATTCACGCTCGAGGAGATGCTTACACAACTGTCTAAAAAAAACCAACTCGATTATGTGATCCAGTCTTCTGCGCTGCCTATAGAAAAAATTAAGTTAGCTGTGTTTGACATGGACTCCACCTTAATTAAGGCCGAAGTAATGGACGAATTGGCCTATGTGATGGGTATTGGCCCGCAAGTGGCGCTCATTACTGCTAGGTCTATGGCTGGAGAATTAGATTTTGAGCAGAGCTTTCGCCAACGGTTGGCGCTGCTGACAGGCTTTGATACTGCCCAACTTTCGGCTATTAATGACACTATTGAATTAATGCCTGGTGCCCAAAAGCTAATGGAAGGCCTTCAAGAACAAGGGATATACTGTGCCATATTGTCTGGCGGGTTTAGCTATTTTGCAGATCACTTAGCCCATAAATTGGGCATGCAAGACGCCTTCTCTAACCCTTTAGAAGAAATTGATGGCAAACTCACTGGGAGAGTGAAGGGGGTGATATTAGATGCTGCCCGAAAAGTAGAGTTGATGGAACAGCTACGAAAAACCCTTGGGCTATCGCTAAATCAGTGCCTTGCTGTGGGTGATGGTGCTAATGATTTACCCATGCTTAATAAAGCGGGTTTAGGTGTTGCCTTTCATGGTAAACCCCTAGTTAGGCAGCAAGCCCCCCACCAGCTCAATAACGTTAATTTAGATGCGCTATTACACCTAGTTTAACGGGGTGAGTATAGCGTTTTGCTGAGCTTTCCTGGCTCCTCACGCACCAGCTTAGGCACCAAATAGCCGGACATACAGGCCTGCATTTGTGCCACTATGGATTGGCTGCGGGCTAAGCTAACAAAAAAGTGAGTGGTGCCCGCTACATGGTCTGGTAAATGGAGGTAATAAGGCATTACACCTATTTCAAAAAGGCGTTCACTGAGGTGTTTTAGGCTTGTTAGATTGTCGTTCACTTGTGCTAGTAAAACACTTTGGTTAAGAAGTTTTACCTTGTGTTGGTGCAAACGGTCACAGGCTTGTGCCACGTCTGCGGCTAACTCATTGGCATGATTAGCGTGCACCACCATGACACAGGTTAGTCGAGAGCGTTCTAGCCTCTGACACAGTTCCAAGGTGATACGTTGAGGCAGCACAATGGGTAAACGGCTGTGAATACGCAAGCGTTTAATATGCGCAATGCCTTCAATAGCCTCTATTAAGCTGAATAATTGAGGGTCTGTTAAGGCGAGTGGGTCGCCACCACTAAGAATGATTTCTTCTATATCTGGATGCTGTTCAATATAACTAAGGCTTTGTTGCCACTGCGTGCGTGCGAGCTTCTGCTCGTTATAGGGGTAGTGGCGACGGAAGCAATAACGGCAATTAATAGCACAGTGGCCTGCAGCAATTAATAAAGCGCGCCCTTTATATTTGTGTACCACTCCTGGCACAGGGTTAAATTGTGCCTCTTGTAACGGGTCATTATTGAACTCTGGGTGGTGTATTGCTTCTAGAGATTGGGGCAATACTTGCAATAGTAGTGGGTCTTTGGGGTCTTGTGGCTGCATTTTTTGCACAAATGCTTTCGGAACAAGAGTAGTAAACCCTTGATCATCAGCTAATAGTGCTTTTTGTTGTGCGTTGCTAAAGCCTAAGGCTGTAAGCAGCGCTTGGGGCGTCCGGTAGGCCTCACGCAGCTGAGTACGCCAGTCTTCTGGCAAGCTTGTGTACTTAATCAAGCTTAAAGGTTCAACTTGCGCAGTGCTTTGCGGTATCATGAGTGACGAATTTCCCGATGTTTATTTCATTAGAGCGACAAAATGGCTAATTATAGCAGCAACGAATTTAAATCTGGCCTTAAAGTTATGTTAGAAGGTGATCCTTGTGCCATGGTTGATGTGGAATTTGTTAAACCGGGTAAAGGCCAAGCATTTACCCGTGTGCGCATGAAGAACTTGAAGTCTGGCCGTGTGTGGGACCGTACCTTTAAGTCGGGTGAATCTATCGAAGCCGCTGATGTGATGGATCGCAACATGGAGTACCTTTATACTGACGGTGAGTTCTGGCACTTTATGATGGCAGACGGAACGTTTGAGCAATATGGTGCAGATGTTCATGCCGTAGGAGATTGTGTTAAGTGGCTTAAGGAACAAGAGATCTATGTGGTGACTTTATGGAATGATGCCCCACTAGCGGTTGCTGCACCTAACTTTGTAGAGCTAGAAGTGACAGAGACTGATCCAGGCCTTAAAGGGGATACGGCGCAAGGGGGCAGTAAGCCTGCAACCTTGGCAACAGGCGCCACGGTGCGCGTGCCGTTATTTATTGAGGAAGGTGAGGTGTTAAAGATTGACACCCGCACTGGCGACTACGTAAGTCGCGCCTAAGCTTAGGACATACCATGCCATGGCAACCTAGTGCTGACATAGGGCAGCTTAAGCAGCGTGCCAAGGTTATTAGGCAAATACGGGCATTCTTTGAAGCCCGCCACCTGCTAGAAGTTGATACACCCGTAATGTCCCATTACGGGGTATCTGACCCGCATATCGATTCTATTCCAGTCGCCTTTACCCAAGGTGGTGCTTCCAAAAATGCGGATATGGCGACGCATATGAATCTAATGTCTTCACCAGAATATGCCATGAAGCGTTTGTTAGCTGCAGGTAGTGGTGATATCTATCAAATTGCTAAAGCCTTTCGTAATGGCGAAGTAGGGCACAGGCACAACCCAGAATTTACCCTTTTAGAGTGGTATAGGCTCAATTTTGACCTAAAAGCGTTGATGCAAGAAGTGGCCTGCCTTGTAGACAGCCTGCTCATAAATGAAACCCTAGAGTGGCACTTTTGGACCTACCGCCGTGCGTTTGAAGAAGTGCTTGGTATTGATCCATTAACAGCAAAAAATGACGTGATTAGGTCTACTGCTTTAGCCCATGTAGATATTCAAATGGACCCCTCAACGCCTCGCGACACCTGGTTAGACTTACTAATGAGTCATTGTATTGAGCCGAAACTTCCCAAGGCGTGCTTCATTTTTGATTATCCTGCCAGCCAGGCAGCGTTAGCACAAACCGGCATTGACGAGTTGGGTAATGCCGTGGCACGTCGTTTTGAAGTGTATATTCATGGCATTGAACTAGCTAATGGCTACCAAGAGCTGACCGATGCAAAAGAACAAAAGAGGCGCTTCGAAGTAGATAATACAATCAGAGCAACCATGGGTAAAGCAACCATGGCTGGGGATATTAGGCTTATTAGTGCGCTTAAGGCAGGCTTACCAGAGTGCTGTGGTGTGGCTTTAGGTATAGAGCGTTTACTAATGCTGGTATTAGGCGAAAGAGACATTGCAAAGGTGATGGCTTTTAACCACCACCTTGCCTAGTTAAACGCAATATTAATGAAGTTCAGCTAACATTTGTCCTAAACGTGTAGTGGTGCCGGCGCTAAGTTCCTTGGGCCATTGGCTTACGCCTTTTGGCAAACACATCACCACTGTGGAGCCTAATTTAAAGCGGCCCATTTCCTCACCCTTTTTCAATAATATAGGGTCTTGGTTAGTGTAGTTAAACTGGCTCACTGCCTTACCTTTCGGGCAGACCAAGCCAGCCCAAACCGTTTCTATACTGGCCACAATCATAGCGCCTACAAGGACCATGGCCATAGGCCCAAACTCAGTATCAAATATGGCGACTACCCTTTCGTTGCGCGCAAATAAACCAGGCACTTTTGCCGCTGTGGCTTGGTTCACAGAAAATAATTGACCTGGTACATGAACCATATGGGTAAGGGTGCCGTCACAGGGCATGTGTATACGATGGTAATCTTTGGGGGCTAGATAAATAGTTGCAAAGTCGCCATCTATAAAAGTACTGGCAAGCGCACTATTGCCACCTAACAAACTGGTAAGGCTAAACTCGTGGCCTTTGGCCTGAAATAGATGGTCGCCCTCTATTTTGCCCAATTGGCTAATAGCGCCATCTACTGGGCAAGCCAAATGTTTTGGATGATGATCTATAAGGCGTGCATCAGCTTTAAGGCTCCGGGTAAAAAAGTCATTAAAACTATTAAATTCACTTGCATGCTGCCGTTCAGCTTCATCCATATTTACTTTAAAGTGCTTTATAAAAGTGCGAATAAAAGGATCTTTAATCGCTGGAATAGAGCTATGGGCTAGCACGCCAACAAGTCGCGAAATCAAGTGTTGCGGTAACAGGTATTGCATCAATACAAATAAACGGTCGCCCATAAAAAATCCTTAATTGTGTGTGGTGAAGTCGTCTAAAGACGCTTTAATATGTTGAAAACTGGACATGCGAACAGGGTCTATATGACCCTCTTCCAAAGCCTTTAATAAAGCGCAGGCTGGCTCGTGTTCATGGCTACAGTCGCTAAATTTGCAGTAGCCTAGATAAGGTCTAAATTCCACAAAACCCTCAAGTAAAGTTGCTGTGTCCATATGCCAGAGCCCAAACTCACGGATGCCTGGAGAGTCAATTAATTGGCCACCATTAGGGATGTGAAATAGCTTAGCCGTGGTGGTGGTGTGAACGCCTTTATTTGTTTGCTCAGACAGGGCGCTAGTTTTAATATCTACTCCTGGAAGCAGCACATTCACTAAGCTAGATTTGCCAACGCCAGACTGACCCACAAACACACTCACTTTATTATTTAACTCAGCGTAAAGTGCTTCAAGCCCAGTTAAGGTTTGAGTGGAAGCGCGAATAATACGGTAACCCAAAGCTTGGTAGCGAGCTAACATGGGTTCAAGGTGGTCTTGTGCTTCTTCATCTAATAGATCAGTTTTGTTGAGCAGCAGAATAGGCTCAATATCACTGGCCTCTGCGGCTACTAGGTAGCGGTCTATTAAATTGGCATGGGCGTAAGGTTTGGGCGCGAAAGTGACAATGATTTGATCAATGTTGGCGGCGACTGGCTTAAGGTCACCATACTTGTTGGGGCGGTTGAGGATGCTATTACGTTCATCACGGGCCACAATAACACCACTTTGATCTGCTGCTTGGCGCCAGGACACTTGGTCACCCGTAACGAGGAAACCTAAATTAGAGCGTATTTTGCACCGAAACACTTCACCTTGGTGTTGGCCGTGCAAGGCTTCTACGTCAATTAAAGAGCCATAATGTGCAATTATCAAACCCTGCTGCTCGGCAGATAGGTCGCCATGCTCTATGGCCTGCTCTATTGCGCCGTCCTGTTTATTGGCGCGCGCACGGCGCTCTTCTTGAACTTTATCAATTTGCCACTGCTGGTGGCGGGTGAGTTTACGTTTGGCCATTGAGAATTAATGTACTGGGTTGTCAGTAAAGGCTTTATTCTACCCCGAAGTGAGGCATAATTCAGTGTATCAATATCACCTAGAGCACTTTTCTTGTGAAACACACACAAAATCTAATTTGGTTAGACCTTGAGATGACAGGTCTCGACCCAGAACAAGACGTTATTATTGAGATTGCCACTATTGTGACTGACGCCCACTTAAATGTGCTGGCTGAAGGTCCCTCCATCGTCATACACCAAAGTGATGCTGTTTTAGAAGCTATGAATGCTTGGTGTATTAAACAGCATGGTCAATCAGGCCTAACACAACGGGTACGAGACAGTAAGGTAAGCTGTGCGAAAGCGGAAGAGCAAACTATCGCCTTTGTTAAAACCCTAGTAGACGGCGGTCACTCGCCAATGTGTGGCAATACCATCGGTCAAGATAGGCGTTTTTTAGTGAAATACATGCCTCAGCTTGAAGCCTATTTTCATTACCGCAACGTCGATGTAAGTACGTTAAAAGAGTTGGCACGTCGCTGGCGTCCAGAACTGCTTGAAGGCCTCAAAAAAGGCGGCAGCCATCTAGCGCTAGATGACGTGCGCGATTCAATTGCTGAAATGGTCTATTACCGAGACCATTTTTTGAACACAGACCCATGAAGGCTTAGTGCAGGCATACGTTAGGGCACACTAAAATTGCGTTATCCATAGACTAAGGTCGCCTGGTCTACAAAGTGCTTGATCAGTGCGCCAGCCATAATTCCTGGTGGTGCCATTGACTCAGGTAATTGGTCGTAGCGGAACCAGTTTGCCTCAGCAATCTCGATACCGTCCACTTTAATATTTTGCGTAACTGCATCGGCAATAAAGCCAAGCATTAGCTGCCCAGGGTACGGCCAGGACTGGCTACCAATATAACAAATATTATTTATTTCTACGCTCACTTCTTCGAACACTTCACGATGCAGAGCCTGCTCTGCACTCTCGCCAGCCTCAAGGAACCCAGCTAAAGCGCTAAATCGGTTAGGGGCCCAACTGGCATTACGCGCCAATAGGCATCGGTCTCCATGGGTCACCAGCACAATGACACAAGGAGAAATTCGTGGGTAATTATTGATCTTGCAATCACTACAGGTCATGGCGTGTTCTTTGCCAGTCGTGTGGTTAGGTTTACCACAACTGCCACAAAAGCGGTGAGTATCTTGCCAGCCTAATAGTTGCACAGCTCTGCAGGCCAAGGAAAAAACCTCTTCACCAGCCACGGCTAACAAGTCACGTAAAACCACTAAGCTAACCCCCTTAATTACCGCCGCCTCTGGCGTTAGTTCCCAAACCTCACAGTCACGGGAAAGCCACTGGCCCAGGGTTATTTTTCGTTGGCAAAAAGGTTCCAATAAGTGGGCCCTGCCACTGTCAATAAAAGGGTTGTTGGCCATACTAGAACCTTCAGCCACTAAAATATCCCGCCCAATTACGGCAATAATCCATGTTGAGTTGGTATTAATAGCTAAGGGATTAGCATAAAAGCCGTTTAGGCTTGTAGGGATAGTCACAGGAGGGTTTACCTTTGGTGGCGGGTATAAAATCAGCTAAAACACCTTTTTAAGCCCAAAAATTTCAGGTTGTACAGATCAATATTTTTGCTGCAATAGCATGATTCTAACATGAATAAATGTGGCTTTGGGGTGCTATAACAGCTTAGTAAATGACTGGATAAATTTAGAGAATTAACTTCATTTCAACCAAGCAAGGTGCGAACCCTACTTTTTCATAGGCTCGAATAGCTGATGAGTTTTGAGAATATACGTCTAGATAAAGAGCCTCGGCTCCTTTATCGCGGCTCCATTGCGTCAGCAAGCCCAAGATATGCTGATTAACGCCTTGGCCTCGTAAGTGAGGTGATACGTACATAAAGCCGAGGTAAGCATGAATTGTATGGTTATGAGCTGGCTTAGACGTTCGGATTTTTGCATAGCCCACAGCGACAATGTTGGCGTCGTGCTCCAATACAACTAAGTGAACATCATGGCTATTAATCTGCTCTGTTATATCATAATAAAACGTCTTATCCGCTTTAATGGATGCGTCAAATGGACGTTCAGCTGCTACTAATAACTGCTCTATTTCTAGTAAGCGTGGCAAATCACCTAACACCGCTTCTCGGTAGGTCACAGTTGAGTTTCCTTTTTTTTCTGGGGCTAAAAACGTAATGCAATAG
>DCAT01000019.1:24087-55778 GCA_002312935.1 Oceanospirillaceae bacterium UBA1126
TCTTGGGCTAAAAACGTAATGCAATAGTGCCTCAGGCAAGCCGTAAATGAGTATCAGTGCGTCTAGCCTGTGCCATTGGTAAGTTTGGGAGTGAACGTATGTTAACTGCGAATCACCTTTAAGTCATTGCCCCCCCTTAATATAAATAAATGTAATCAAGGCAGCCAAGTGCAAGGTTACTCAACAATTTAATTCAGATGCTTTAACTTATGCCCTAAATGATAGGCCAGCGGTAGCGGTGTTATTGGGATATGCTGGGCTTGTCGTTGTGTTAATTGCTCCATTGCCCAGTCGATATGTTCGCTCACCATGGGGGTGGCTTTAGCGCGCTGGCATTGCAGTGCGTTTAACGTGGTTTGTGTCGCTGGGCCATTACCTAAGCCAATGGCTAAATTTCGTTGCCAGCCTTCAAAACCAGCTCGCCTAATAGGAGATCCTTCGGTGCGCTTAAGAAACTCTTCTTCAGTCCACATAAATAGCTCTGTTAATTTTGCTTGGTCTAAACCGTGGCGAGGTTTAAAGTCATCTTCCTTTGTTGCACCAGGAGCACGGTTCCACGGGCAGGCTAGCTGGCAGTCGTCACAGCCAAATACTTTATTACCCATTAGCGGCCGTAATTCAGGTGCAATACTACCCTTGTGTTCGATCGTTAAGTAGGCAATACAGCGGTTTGCATCCAGCACGTAAGGCTGTGGAAAAGCTGATGTTGGGCAAACAGTAATGCAAGATTCACAGCGACTGCAGTGGTCTTTTTGGTAAGGTTCATCTATGGGTAGTGGTAGATCAACAAAGATTTCACCAAGCACAAACCACGAGCCTTGTTTGCGGTTAATAATTAAAGTGTGTTTTCCTTGCCAGCCTAGGCCTGCTTTTTGGGCCAGGGGTTTTTCCAGCACGGGGGCACTGTCAACAAATACCCGGTGACCGAAGGGGCCAATTAATGCCTCAATGGCTTTACTAAGTTGAGCTAGGCGTTTACGTACTAATTTGTGGTAATCCCTGCCTAGGGCATAACGGGCAATGTATGCCTGCTCCCCATCTTCTAGGGTACTTAAGGTGGTTAATTTAGGGTCTAAATAATCCATACGCAAACATATGATACGTTGGGTGCCTGGCACTAGCTCTTGTGCACGATAGCGTTTGCTGCCGTGTTTGCTCATGTAGTCCATGTCGGCGTGATAACCAAGATCTAGCCATTGCTCTAATTGCTCGCCTGCCACTTCGTTGTCAGTGTCAGTAATGCCGCAATCAGCAAAACCAAACTTGCTGGCAAGTTGTTTGATACTCATGGCTAGGTCTGCAAGTTGTTGCGCCGTTAGCGACATGGGTTTGGTGGGTAAAAAAGCATTTAATATTGGCATAGCCCTTATTCTAACCTAGTCGAATAACACGAATCTCTAAAAATGAAATAAAACCAATAAAATACCTGCTAGATAGGCGGTTTTTATTCTACTTTTAAGCTATATTGCACTTTGTCATTTTATCCATTGAGTCGGGTTATTGAGTCCATGTTCCTAGAGTACCAACTACAAGCCCACGGTGAAGATGCAATGGTGGCTCTAGGCAGGAAGTTTGGACAGGCACTAGGCGCTGTTGGAGAAGGTGCAACAATATTTCTAAAGGGTGATTTGGGTATGGGAAAAACCACCTTTACACGGGGAGTTATGAGCTATTTTGGACATCTAGGGGCAACTAAAAGCCCGACCTACACCCTAGTGGAACCCTATCAATTTGCACAACAAAAGCTAAACCACTTTGATTTATATCGCTTGGGAAACCCCGAAGAATTGGACTATTTAGGCATTCGGGATTACTTTGATGGAAAGGCTATTAATTTGATTGAATGGCCAGAGAAAGGCTTGGGTTATCTACCCCACGCGGATGTGGTTGTCACAATTCATACCTTGGAGCGCGGTCGTAAACTCACCTTTTTAGCCAAAACCAGTATGGGTGATGCTATTTCGCAAGGTATGCAGCAATGAGACTGTTGCTGCTGCTTTTCTTGGCCTGTTTGTCATCGTTAACTTATGCTGCAAAAATAGAAAATATACGTATCTGGCCAGCACCCGATAATACCCGATTAGTGCTGGATACCTCTGCTGCTGTAACGTTTGACGAAATCACCTTAACCAACCCCCACCGTCTAGTCATTGATATTGATCGCAGCCTTTTGTCTACCTCTTTGGCCAAGTTAGACTTTACTAACAGCCCTATACGTAGCATTCGCTCTAGCCAGCGCAGTGATAATAAATTGCGATTAGTGTTAGATTTAGCTTACAAAACCAGCCACAAAATTTTCACCCTGCCGCCTAATGCAAGCTATGGTGATCGTTTAGTTGTAGATTTGTCTAACTATAAACAAGCGCCACCAACACCAACAAAAGGCGCAGTAATAAAACCGTCTCAACCACAAACCACCACCCTAAGTAGTCTAGCGCTGTTGGACAGCCAAAGGGATATTTTGATTGCTATTGATGCTGGCCATGGTGGAGAAGACCCCGGTGCTTTGGGTCCAAAATTTGGTGGTAAAAAGTTGCGAGAAAAGCATGTGGTTTTAGGCATTGCTAAAGAACTACAATCGTTGATCAAAAACGAGCCAGGCTTTGAACCTCTGCTGACACGCAGTGGTGATTACTACATAAGTTTAAGGGGGCGAACTAAAAAAGCTCGTAAAGCCAATGCAGACTTATTTATCTCTATACACGCAGATGCCTTTAAAAACAGTAAAGCTAAAGGTGCGTCTGTATGGATATTGTCTTCTCGTGGTGCGTCTAGCGAAATGGGACGATTGTTAGCACAAAAAGAAAACGACGCTGACTTAATCGGTGGTATTGGCGGTATCAGCTTAGAAGATAAAGAAGATGATGTGGCGATGACGTTACTGGATATGTCTATGAACTATAGTCAAACAACTGGTCAGCGTGTGGCTCAAGAGGTTCTTGGAAATATAGGAAAAATTGCTAAGCTTCATAAAAAACACGTTGAAAGGGCAGGCTTCGTGGTGCTAAAGTCGCCCGATGTGCCGTCTATATTAGTAGAGACTGGGTTTATTTCTAACCCAGGTGAGGCGGCCAAATTACGCACTAAGCAATACCAAAAAAAAATGGCTAACGCTATTTTTAAAGGTTTAAAAAACTACTTTTATAGCTACCCTGTAGCCAATACGTACATCGCCTCTGTTGTGGAAGCTAAACGTAAACTTCGTTCGTACAAAGTAGTCTTTGGAGATACCTTGTCGGGCATTGCCCAGCGGTTTAGTACCAGTGTAAAGCGCTTACAGACGGCTAACAAAATGACCAGTAAATCTGTATTATTAGTCGGTAAAACACTTATTATTCCAGCAAGCTAAATGACTTGTCTACTATTTACTGTGAGCCTTTAATGACTTCAAAAATCCATCAACTCACGCCACGCCTGGCTAACCAAATTGCAGCTGGCGAAGTGGTAGAGCGCCCTGCATCGGTGATCAAAGAATTGCTGGAGAACTGCCTTGATGCCCAAGCCACTAAAGTTGAAGTTGACGTAGAGCAAGGTGGCGTAAAGCTAATGCGCGTGCGTGACAATGGCACAGGCATTGGTGAGCAAGACTTGGCATTAGCATTAAGTCGCCATGCCACCAGTAAAATTGCGAGCTTAGAGGATCTAGAATCGGTCCAAAGCTTGGGTTTTCGTGGAGAGGCCCTTGCGAGTGTGAGCTCTGTATCACGGTTAACGCTTACGTCAAATACACAGGGCCAAGAAAGCGCTTGGCAAGTTATAACCCAAGGCCGCGATATGGAAGCTCAATTACAACCTGCGGCCCACCCGATTGGCACCAGTGTTGAAGTGCGAGATTTGTTTTTTAATACACCTGCTAGGCGTAAGTTTTTACGCACCGAAAAAACAGAATTTGGCCACTTAGAAGAAGTAATAAAGCGGTTAGCGTTAAGCAGATTTGATGTGGCTTTTAGTCTAAGGCACAATCAGAAAGTGATCCACAATTTGCGCCCAGCAGATACTCAAACCGCTCAAGAAAAGCGTGTAGCTAGTGTGTGTGGCCCAGCTTTTATGCAACAAGCTCTGCATATAGAAATGGAGGCGCCAGGTTTAAGGTTATGGGGATGGGTTGGCCTGCCCACATTTTCTCGTAGTCAAATGGATCTACAATATTTTTTTGTTAATGGCCGCGTGGTGAAAGATAAGTTGGTTGGCCATGCTGTGCGCCAAGCTTATCGCGATGTTTTATATCACGGACGCCACCCAGCTTTTGTGTTGTATTTAGAGTTAGAGCCTTCGAATGTGGATGTAAACGTGCACCCCACTAAAAACGAAGTGCGGTTTCGTGACGGTCGACTAGTGCATGATTTTATCTTTCGCAGCTTACACAAAACCTTAGCTCAGGTACGCCCAGAAACACCTACGGGTGGGGGTATTGAACAGCTTGGTGTAATGCAGGATCAGTTTCAGGTGCAGCCTCAAGGGCTTGAGGCAGGTGTTTTTTCAGGCCAGACGCAGGTGGACTTAGGTCAGGTTGCAGGTAACCCAGCATCATCAAACGCGCAGCAAATGCCTTGGCTTAGCGGGTCCTTAAACCAGCCCTCACCTTTTCAAATGCAAGAACAAGCCAAAGTGTATGGCCACTTGCACGGTGATTCAGCGCCATTAATGGGTTCCACATTAGAGGCTGGGCAGGTACCACCCTTAGGTTACGCAGTGGCACAGCTTCATGGCATTTATATTCTCTCTGAAAATGCTAAAGGTCTAGTGCTCGTAGATATGCATGCAGCCCATGAGCGCATTGTGTATGAAAAAATGAAAACATCATGGGCAGAGCAGGGCATTAAAGCCCAACCTTTGTTGGTGCCTATCTCTATGGCGGTGAGTTCTCGTGAAGCAGATCAAGTTGAGGTAGAGAAAGAGTTATTTAATGAGTTAGGCTTCGTGATTGATAGGTCTGGCACAGAAAGTTTGGTGGTAAGACAAGTGCCTAGTTTGTTGCAGCACGCCAACGTTGAGCAATTAGTTCGCGACGTATTGGCAGATGTAGTTACCTATGGCAGCAGTGATCGCATCAGAGCGGCCCATAACGAGTTGCTAGGCACCATGGCTTGCCACGGTGCGGTGCGAGCTAACCGACGGTTAAACCATGTGGAAATGAACGCATTATTGCGAGATATGGAAATTACTGAGCGCAGTGGGCAGTGTAATCACGGGCGTCCAACATGGACTCAGCTGAGTTTATCTGAGCTAGATAAGCTATTTATGCGAGGGCAATAGCAGGTGCCTCCTATCCAGTTACAAGCAGTTCAATTACCCCCAGCTATTTTTCTTATGGGCCCAACTGCTGCAGGTAAAACTGATTTAGCGGTAGAGCTCGTTCAGCAGCGTGCTTGTGAAATTATTTCTGTCGACTCGGCACAAATTTACCAAGGCATGAATATTGGTAGCGCTAAACCAGACGCCCAGACTTTAGCAGCAGCGCCGCATCATTTGATCAATATCTGTGACCCTCTCGAAGCATACTCAGCGGCTAGGTTTCGCACGGATGCTCTAGCGCTAATGGCAGAAATCACTGCTCGGGGAAAGGTTCCCCTGCTAGTGGGTGGCACCATGATGTACTATAAAGCCCTTGTGGATGGTTTAGCGCAGTTGCCTGTATCAGACCCTGAGATGCGGGGGCAGCTAGAGCAACAGATACGTGACCAAGGGCTAGCAGCGATGCACGTGCGCTTGTGTGAAATTGATCCCATAGCTGGGGCCCGTATTAACGCTGCTGATCCACAGCGAATAACGAGGGCCATGGAAGTGTTCTTGCTAAGTGGAGAAACCTTAACCGATCATTGGTCCAGACAACAGCAGCAACGGTTACCCTATGAGGTGACTTCGCTTGGTGTATGGCCGCCTGAAAGAGCAGTATTACACCAGCGCATAGAGCAGCGTTTCGAGTTAATGCTGCAGCAAGGGTTTAAGCATGAAGTTGAATCCTTAATGGCTCGTGGAGACTTACATTTAGACCTGCCATCAATGCGTTGTGTTGGCTATCGTCAAATGTGGCAGCACTTAACTGGCGAGTATGATGATGCTACAATGCAATTCAAAGGCATCGTAGCAACTAGGCAACTGGCTAAAAGACAGTTAACTTGGCTACGAAGTTGGCCAGAATTGCAGATTTTTGACAGTTTAGATGTAAAATTAACATTCAAAGTTTTGCAATTATTCGATAGAATAGGTAATTAGCGTAAAGGCAGCGTAAAACGGCTTGCATCTGTTAGCGCATTTACGCATCATTAAGGACTAACCTTAAAATGAGGTTAGGTTAATGACACAAGGAGCTATCATGTCAAAAGGGCAAACCCTACAAGACCCTTATTTAAACGTACTGCGCAAGGAGCGAGTGCCCGTTTCGATATTCTTGGTAAACGGTATTAAATTACAGGGCCAAATTGAGTCTTTTGATCAATTTGTAATCTTGCTAAAAAACACTGTTTCTCAAATGGTGTACAAGCATGCTATATCAACTGTGGTACCATCACGTCCCGTCAAAATGCCAGCCGAAGACGAGCTGGACTAACTTTATTGACTCTGTGAAACCCCAACGAGCACCTCATGGTGCTCGCTTTGATTTAGGTTATTGTTTTGTTTTTTGAACGTCATCAATCAGGCGAACGTGCGATCCTTGTCCATCTGCAAATGGGCCAAGAAGGAGAGCGCGAAGATGCCAACGAATTAAAAGAGCTGGTTTATTCAGCTGGTGCAGATCCCCTAGAAACAATAGGGGGGTCACGCGCTACCCCTCACCCAAAAACCTATGTTGGTTCTGGCAAAGTAGAAGAGATCAGGTTAGCCGTGGAGCAACATGGCGCTGAAATTGTCATCTTTAACCATGCTCTTACCCCCGGCCAAGAACGAAACTTAGAACTTGAACTCCAGTGCAGAGTTCTAGATCGTACTGGTTTGATTCTGGATATTTTTGCTCAACGCGCGCGTACCCATGAGGGTAAGCTCCAAGTTGAGCTCGCTCAGCTAGAGCATATGTCGACTCGTTTGGTTCGAGGCTGGACCCACCTCGAGCGTCAAAAAGGTGGTATTGGTTTAAGAGGTCCCGGTGAAACTCAGTTAGAAACGGACCGTCGTCTATTGCGCGTGCGTATCAATACCATATTGAAACGTTTGGGTAAGGTGCGTAAGCAGCGTGAGCAGGGACGCCGGGCACGGCGCCGTGCGGAAGTGCCTACTATTTCTTTGGTGGGGTATACTAACGCGGGCAAGTCTAGTTTGTTTAATCGGATTACCATTGCAGATGTTTACGCTGCAGACCAATTATTCGCAACCTTAGATCCAACCTTCCGGCGTCTTGAAATTAAAGATGTTGGCCCCACTATATTAGTAGACACGGTAGGGTTCATTCGTCACTTGCCTCATAAGCTGGTTGATGCTTTTCGGGCTACGCTGCAAGAAACAGCTGAAGCCACGTTATTGCTTCACTTAATTGATGCGAATGATGAAAAACGTGACGATAACATAAAAGAAGTTGAGTCGGTGCTCGCAGAGATTGGTGCTGATGATTTACCCCACTTGCTGGTGTACAACAAGATTGATATGTTAGAAGATTGCCCTGCACGTATTGACCGTGATGGGTACGGCGTACCCAGAAGGGTTTGGTTAAGTGCGCTAACAGGTGAGGGTGCAGACCTTTTGGTGCAAGCGATCAGCGAGCGCTTGGGTGGTGAGATTTTTGCGCAACAAATTGTGCTGGAGCCTCAGTATGGTAACCTTAGGGCTCAACTTTATGCCCTTGACGCCGTAGAAAAAGAAGACATCAACGACCAAGGCTATATGGTGTTGGACATACGCTTACAAAAGCGAGATTTTTTACAAGTATTGAGTCGCGTAGGAATGGATGCAACGCCTTTTGTAGGTAAGCCAGCCAACCCGTGGGACTCTTAACTATTTAATAATTGCAATAATCAGGAGAAGTTTATGGCCTGGAATGAACCGGGTAATAACGGTAAAGACCAAGATCCATGGGGTGGCAATCGTCGCCCAAACGGACAAGATCAGGGGCCACCTGATCTAGATGAGGCGTTAGGTAAGCTGGTTGAGAAATTCAGTGGCTTATTTGGCGGATCTGGCAACAAAGATAACTCTGGTTCAGGTGGTGGCAGTACCCCAGCTCCTACCGGTAAAATTATTGGTTTTGGTGCCGTAATCATTCTAGTGTTGTGGGCTGGTATGGGCCTCTACACTGTTGACCAGCAGGAGCGTGCAGTAGTTTTGCGGCTTGGCAAGTTTAGCGAAACTGTACAGCCTGGTTTGCATTGGAACCCGCCGTTATTTGACAACGTGACCAAGGTTAATGTGACCGCGGTACGTAACGTTGACCACCGAGCTTTAATGCTGACAGAAGATGAAAACATCGTTGAAGTTGGCTTATCAGTTCAATATATTGTGTCGAGCCCTAAAGATTTCTTGTTAGAAGTTAGGAACCCAGAGAATAGCTTATTACAAGCCACCCAAAGCGCTTTGCGCCATGTTGTAGGTGGTTCGGAAATGCACTCTGTACTTACTGAAGGCCGTGCGCTTTTGGCGTTAGACATTGAAAGCCGATTACAGGCTTTGTTGGATGACTACAAAACTGGTTTAGAGGTGATTAAGGTCAACATAGAAAACACGGCTGCACCTTCACAAGTGCAAGACGCGTTTGATGACGTGATCAAGGCTCGTGAAGATGAGCAACGAGTTAAGAACGAAGCCCAAGCCTACGCTAATGGTATCGTACCAGAATCTCGTGGTCGCGCTCAGCGTGTAAGCGAAGAAGCCCAAGCTTATCGTGCACAGGTAGTGGCGCGTGCTGAAGGTGAGGCGACTCGTTTTACTAAGTTATTGACGGAATACCAAAAGGCTCCAGAAGTGACTCGGGAGCGTCTTTATATCGTTGCCATGGAAGATGTTCTTTCCAATGCTTCTAAGGTAATGGTAGACGTTGAAGGTGGTAATAACATGATGGTGTTACCTTTAGATCAAATCATGCAGAATCAGTCTTTGCGTGCTGCAACGGGTACCGGTGGTAAAATGTCTTCCAGTATGGTTGATGAAATCACTAACCGTGTCATCCAGCAGCTAACTCAAGGTGGTTCAGCTTCAAGGGAGTCTCGTTAATATGGCTACTCGTACTTTAGTGACCTTAATTGGCCTATTTGTGGCGCTCCTAGTTGCCTCTTCATCTTTGTTTGTAGTGAAGGAAACAGAGCGAGCAATTATGCTTCAGTTTGGTGAGGTGGTGCAGTTTGATATCCAGCCTGGCCTGCATGCAAAAGTTCCATTTGTAAACACCGTACGTGTTTTTGATGCTCGGGTGCTTACTTTGGATGCTCGTCCGCAGCGCTACTTGACCCTAGAAAAGAAAGCATTGATTGTAGATTCATTTGTAAAATGGCGTATCTTTAATGTAGCTGACTTTTATACCGCGACTTCGGGTGATGAGTTCACTGCAGCGAAGCTATTAGCCTCTCGGGTAGACACTGGTTTACGTAACCAGTTTGGTGAGCGTACCTTAACCGAAGTTGTTTCTGGTGAGCGTGATGACCTGATGTCTGAGCTGCTTATTGAACTTAACCAAGTGGTTAAGTCTGATATGGGCATCGAAGTAGTTGACGTGCGTGTGAAGCGTATTGACCTGCCTCAAGAAGTAAGTGAGTCGGTGTATGGACGTATGCGCACAGAGCGTGAACGTGAAGCCCGCGAGCTGCGCTCGAAGGGTAAGGAGCTCGCTGAAGGTATTCGTGCTGACGCGGACCGTCAAGAGACCATCATTGAGGCTAACGCCTACCGTGATTCAGAACTTGTGCGTGGTGATGGTGATGCCATTGCAGCTGCAACCTATGCCGAGGCGTTCAATAAAGACCCAGAATTCTATAGTTTTTACCGTAGCTTAGATGCCTACCGCAAAACCTTTGGAGCTGGCGGCGACGTGATGCTGATTGAGCCTGATAGTGAGTTCTTCAAGTACATGAACCAGTCTACTTTGAAGTAAGCCTTTGGCTTGCCTTAAGTAAGACAATAAAAGGGCCCATTGGGGCCCTTTTTAGTGGCGGCCTTTTAAGCTCGAGAGGTGGTCATTTGTGCCCAAAAGAAGTACAATTGTGTAACCGAGAAGTAGGGTCCGAGACGGGCTGTATGATGCTCGGTTTTTTTGTGTTTGAAGCATTAGTAAAAAATCATGAATGAATTGACCCAACACCTACTGGTGGCTTTTTGCTTGATGCTGATATTAGAAGGTATTTTGCCCTTCTTATACCCACAAAGGTGGCGTAAGTTAGTGGTTCAATTAGCCCAGATAAATGACCGCCATATGCGCTTTTTAGGCTTAGCAAGCATGCTCTTGGGGCTTGTTATTTTGCTTTTAGTAAATTGATTTAAATAAGTTTTTTGGGAAACAGGAACTCACATGAGTCGTGCGAATCGTTGGTTATTGCCAGATGGCGTAAAAGAAGTGTTGCCGCCTGAAGCTGCGCGTATAGAGGGCCTTCGCCGTACGGTGGTGGACTTATATCAAGCGTGGGGCTACGACTTAGTTATGCCACCGCTTATTGAATATATTGATTCATTACTCATTGGCACTGGTGATGACTTAGATTTAGCTACGTTTAAGGTGATTGATCAAAAAACGGGTCGCACCATGGGGATTCGTGCAGACATTACTCCTCAGGTGGCTCGTATTGATGCCCACAGCATTGATTGTGATGGAATTAACCGCCTGTGTTACTCCAATACGGTATTGCATACCAGTGCAGCTAATCCATTGGCCTCTCGTAGCCCATTGCAGGTGGGTGCGGAGCTTTATGGCCACGCTGGTATTGATAGTGACCTTGAGGTTATTAGCTTGATGCTAGAAACCCTCACTAGTGTTGGCATTAAACATCCCATTACCCTAGATTTAGGACATGTAGGTATTTATCGTGGCTTAATTGAAGCCATTGGCTTAGCTGCTGAGGATGAACGAGAATTATTTAATCTGCTGCAAAGTAAAGCCGTAGCAGATATTGACGCCTTGGTCTGTGCCATGGACTTGACTGATGAGGCAAAAACCGTATTGTCGCAGTTGCCCCGTTTATATGGTGAGGTTTCGGTGTTAAAGCAGGCAGAGCAGGTGTTTGGCAATGTGTCGGCAAAGGTTTCAATTGCCATCAGGTACCTAAGTGAATTAGCCGAAGCAGTTAAGGCACGCTTCCCGCAGGTGACTTTGTACTTCGACCTGGCTGAACTGCGGGGTTACGAATACCATACGGGGGTTGTTTTTGCCGCCCTCACACCAGCCTTTGGGCAGGCTATTGCTAAAGGTGGTCGTTATGATGACATTGGCAAAGTATTTGGCCGAGCGCGCCCAGCAACAGGATTTAGTGCTGACTTAAAGGTGTTGTCAGAGCTGTCTGAAGTGCCTTTAGTTAAGGCGCATGGCATTGCTACGCCAGCAGAAGTAGGTTTGAGCAGTGAGCAGCGTCAAAGCCTATGGCTCATGCAATCTCAGCTTCGCTTACAGGGCGAGCGTTTGGTTGCACAGTTATGTGATAGCCCTGTGCCACAAGAGTGTTCTCGCCAATTAGTATGGCAAAATGATGCTTGGAAAATTGTTCCAGCACACGAAGTTTAGATAGATTTCTATCATAAACTACAAATTTTAAATGTGCGTGAATTTACACGTAGTAGCAACAAACTAGAGCAAAATATTATGGGTAAGAATGTCGTCGTTTTAGGCACCCAATGGGGTGATGAAGGCAAAGGTAAGATCGTAGATTTACTCACCGATCAGGCCACGGCAGTGGTACGTTTTCAGGGGGGTCATAATGCTGGCCATACTTTAGTTATCGAAGGTGAAAAAACGGTTTTGCATTTGATTCCTTCAGGTATTTTACGTGACACAGTTACCTGCTTTATCGGCAATGGTGTTGTTGTGGCTATGGATGCATTATTAAAGGAAATGGCAGAACTAGAGGAGCGTGGTATTCCAGTGCGTGATCGTTTGCGGATTAGTACTGCTTGCCCACTAATATTGCCTTACCACGTTGCCCTAGATCAAGCGCGTGAATTAGCTCGTGGGGACGAGAAAATTGGCACCACAGGGCGTGGTATTGGCCCTGCCTACGAGGACAAGGTGGCCCGTCGTGGTTTGCGTTTAGGTGATTTACTAGATCCGCAACGGTTTGCAGTAAAGCTTAAAGAAGTGATGACCTATCACAACTTTGTATTACAAAACTTTTACCGTGTTAAGCCATTAGATTATACCCAAGTATTAGAAACTGCCCTTGCTCAAGCTGAGCAAATTAAAGCCATGTTTACCGACGTGACAGCAGAGATTCATGACTTGCGCCGTGCCAGTGAAGATATTCTGTTTGAAGGTGCCCAAGGTACATTGCTAGATATCGACCATGGTACATATCCTTACGTAACCTCCTCAAATACCACTGCCGGTGGCACAGCCACAGGTTCTGGCTTTGGCCCAATGTACCTAGATTATATTTTAGGCATTACTAAGGCGTATACTACTCGTGTGGGTAGTGGTCCATTCCCAACGGAATTATTCTGTGATGTGGGTCTAGGCCTTGCCAATCGTGGCCATGAATTAGGTGCAACTACAGGACGACCACGTCGCTGTGGTTGGTTTGATGCTGTTGCCCTTAAGCATGCGATTCAAATTAACAGTGTGTCAGGTATCTGCCTAACTAAGCTGGACGTATTGGATGGTATGGACGAAATTAAAATGTGTGTGGCTTACCATGATGCGCAGGGTAATGACGTATCTTGCCCAAGCGATGCTGAAGGTTTTGCGGCCGTTACCCCTATTTATGAAACTATGCCGGGTTGGACTGAGTCTACTGTAGGTGCCCAGACAGAAGCACAATTACCTGCTGCTGCACTGGCCTACATTGCCCGTATTGAAGTCTTGATTGAGGCGCCAGTGGATATTATCTCCACCGGCCCAGATCGAATTGAAACAATTGTTAAACGCCATCCTTTTGGCTCCTAGGAAAAAATGACACAAATAGACGATCCACACGCTCAGCGTGAGGCGCAAAAGTATGACAACCCAATTCCCAGCCGTGAATTTATTATGGATCACTTGCGTGACCGTAGTGGCCCAGCAACGCTGAAACAGGTTAGTTTTGAACTGGCCTTGTTTGAGGCTGAAGATGTAGAAGCACTGCGTCGACGATTACGTGCTATGGAACGTGACGGCCAGCTGATAAGTGACCGCAAAGGTGCTTATGGCGCAATCCATAAGATGGACCTTATCCATGGCCGAATTATAGGCCACCGAGATGGCTTTGGTTTTTTAAAGCCTGATGAGGGTGGTGATGATTTATTTCTTAGCCATCGTCAAATGCGTGCAGTGTTAGATGGCGACAAGGCCTTAGCTCGCATTATTGGAATAGACCGCAAAGGCCGCAGCGAAGGTGCTATTGTTGAAGTGACTGAACACAACACTCAGCAGGTTGTGGGGCGGCTAACAAAAGAAAATGGCATTTGTTTTGTGCGCCCAGATAATCAGCGCATTAGCCAGGATATTCTGATTTCAAGCGACAACGTACTTCAAGCCCAACACGGGCAATACGTTACTGTGCGCATTACTCACCAGCCAAACAAACGCAATCAGGCCGTTGGTGAAATTGCTGAAATTTTGGGTGAGCACATGGCTCCAGGAATGGAGATTGATGTGGCTATTAGAACTCACGAAATACCCCATGAATGGCCACTAGAGGCCAGTGATGAAGCTGCCCAACTTGCTCCAGAAGTCACAGAAGTTGATAAGCATGATCGCATTGATCTTCGTGAAATGCCTTTTGTCACTATCGATGGTGAGGATGCTCGGGACTTTGATGACGCAGTTTATTGCCGTAAACGAACTTTAGGTGGCTGGCGGTTATACGTTGCTATTGCTGACGTAAGCCATTATGTTCGCATTGGCACAGCTTTAGATACAGAAGCCCATAGGCGTGCAACCTCAGTGTATTTTCCTGAGCGAGTCATCCCAATGTTGCCAGAAGCTATCTCCAACGGTTTATGCTCTCTTAACCCCCATGTCGATCGGTTGGTCATGGTGTGTGAAATGACCATTAGCAGTAAGGGTAAGTTGAGTGGCTATGAGTTTTATGAAGGTCTCATCCACTCTCACGCCCGTTTAACTTACACCAAAGTGGGTGCAATGTTGGATTCAGGTGATGAGCAATGCCTGCCGTTGCGCCAAGAATATAGCCACGTAGTGAAACCTGTAGACCAATTGCATAAGCTTTATGCTGCCTTGCGCTCTGCCCGTGACGCACGTGGTGCCATTGATTTTGAAACCCAAGAAACACGTATTATTTTTGGTGAAGACCGCAAAATAACGGACATAGTGCCAGTGCATCGCAACGATGCTCATAAGCTGATTGAAGAGTGCATGTTAGCGGCTAACGTAAGCACGGCTAAGTTTTTAGCAAAGCATAAATTAGATGGTTTGTTCCGCGTTCATAAAGGGCCTAAGCCTAGCAAGTTAGAAAACTTGCGTGGATTTTTAGGTGAAATGAGCCTGTCATTACCCGGTGGCGAAGAGCCAAAACCAAAACATTATCAGGCGCTATTGAGCTCTATCAAAGGCCGTCCTGACGCTCACTTAGTGCAAACGGTGATGTTACGATCGTTAAGTCAGGCTGTTTATACGCCAGAAAACGAAGGCCATTTCGGTTTGGGTTACGAAGCGTATGCGCATTTTACATCGCCCATTCGTCGCTATCCAGACTTACTGGTTCACAGAGCCATACGCAGTGTCATTCAAAGTAAGCAGTTGAGCCGGTATGTAAAGCGAATTAAAGCCACCGAAAAGCAACCAGTTTCGCCATGGTATCCCTATTCCACTGCAGACGTAGTGGTTTTAGGTGAACATTGCTCAATGGCTGAGCGTCGTGCAGATGCTGCTGTGTGGGATGTAGAAGGTTGGCTTAAGTGTGAATATATGCAAGGCCATATTGGTGACTACTTCCACGGTACCATTAATGCGGTGACTAGTTTTGGTTTGTTTGTAGAGTTAGCTGACGTTTATGTTGAAGGGCTGGTTCACATTAGTGCGTTACCAGGTGATTATTATCACTTTGATGCGGCTAAGCATCGTCTCGAAGGAGAGCGCAGTGGTAAAAGTTTCCGCTTAGGCGACAGCATTGAAGTGCAAGTGGTTCGGGTAGACCTAGACGAAAAGAAAATTGATTTTGAGTTGGCCGATGCACCACCAAAAACTAAGCCAAAGTCTAAGCCTAAAACTAAATCTAAGCCAAAGCCAAAGCCGAAAAAGGCTGATGCAAAAATAGAGACCCCTTTGTTTGATCAAAAGGGCAAGCCCTCGGGTGGTGCAAGAAAGCCTCGCCGTAAAAAGACTGCGCCGTAAATAAGATATCTGAGACTCGTTAATTATGGCCAACATTGAATACGTCTTTGGCATTCACGCTGTGCAAACTAAATTGCAACGCAACCCTGAGCGAGTGCAAGAAATTTGGTTTCAAGAGGGTCGTGAGGACCAGCGCTTAAACCAAGTTAAAGCGCTGGCAGACGAGCAGGGTATTGAGTGTCAAATTATGCCTCGCCGTGAGTTAGATAATAAGGTTAAGGGTCGGCATCAGGGCGTGGTTGCTGGGTGTACTCCAAACCCGGCTAAAGATGAGCATTTTCTTACGCAGTTGTTAGGAGAGCTTAACGAGCCAGTATTTTTGCTAATCTTAGATGGCGTAACAGATCCTCACAATTTAGGTGCTTGCTTGCGTACCGCAGATGCCGCTGGCGTGCATGCAGTGATTGCGCCCAAAGATAAGTCAGCGTCGCTTAATAGCACCGTAAGCAAAGTGGCCTGTGGTGCAGCAGAGAGCATACCTTTTGTTCAGGTAACCAACTTAGCGCGTTGCCTCAAAAGTTTGCAGGATGCTGGTGTCTGGATTACAGGAACTGCTGGCGAAGCTACCCAACACATTTATCAGACCGACCTTACGGGTAATATGGCTTTAGTGATGGGAGCAGAAGGTGAAGGTATGCGTCGCCTTACCCGCGAAGGATGTGACCAGTTGGTTAAAATTCCCATGGCAGGTGAAGTGAGTAGCCTTAATGTTTCTGTGGCTGCTGGTGTATGTTTATTTGAAGCAGTACGCCAGCGCAGTTAGGCTATTCACTTACTTAGTGTCTTGCTGGATGTGAGACTAATCCTTAAGTAATACATCTTTAGCTTGGTTGATTTGGCTAGCTAGATAGGTGCTCCCCCCTTTGTCAGGATGGTTCTTGGCCATTAAACGTTTGTGGGCAGATATTATGTCTTCATGGCTGGCACCTGCTTCAACATCTAAAACTTGCCTAGCTTGTTGCTTATCCATAATGGTTGCACTGGGCGGGTTGCTCTTAGTGCTGGTTTGGTTAAAACGCTTGATTGTCTGCCACAGACCAAACGCTTGAAGAACTGGTCGACCATAGACGGCCAGGCCACCGATAAGGCTTATTGCTACAGGCCATAAGCCGCTCAAAGCCAACCCAATAGCCACTATTGCAATAATGACTACTGCGGTGCGTAATAGAAATGGTTTGCCATTGGTCGGTGCGCTATTGAGTAATAAACGGATCAGCAAAGCAACAATCACAATACCTAAAACCCATAATATTAAAATCATTTTAATCTCCAAATTTTCTAGGTTAGGTTAGTTCGGTGGTCTTAGACGTTAGGATAAGACGTTTTAGGTTGCCGCGTTCACGAAAAGCGAAATAAATAACGACAACAAAAGCAATCACATCTGCAATAGGGAATGAATACCAAATACCATTGATGCCGTATATCTTGGGTAGTATCAGCAGAGCTGGGATAAGGATAAGATATATTCTTAAGGACGACAAGAAAATGGCTTGGCGTGCCTTTCCAAGAGCCTGAAACAAAGAGCTGATTACGCTGTGTGCATTAGACAAGGGGAACAACAAGAACGACCAAAAAGCGATGCCTGCTGTGGTGGTTAACAACGCTTGATCTTGGGTAAAAATGCCAATAATTTGGTTAGGTACCAAAAGCATTAAGCCACTTACACCTAAGCCATAAAATAGGCTTGCTGTAACGCCTACTTTGATCGTAGACAATACTCGGTCATAGTTTTTGGCGCCATAGTTGTAGCCTGCAATGGTTTGAAAAGAAATAGTCATAGCAATGGCTGGCAATATAAAAAAGATCATTAGGCGGCCAATAAGCCCGTATGAGCTCACATACAGATCGCTGTCAACTTCAGTAAACTGGGTTACTGTGTAGTTAGTTAGGGCGATAAACACAGATACCCCTGCGTGGGAAATTAGAATGGGTATGCCCAGTAAAGTAACACCCTTAAGAATCCCCCAGTTCATCTGATAAGCAAACGGGCGTAATTTTAAGTGGGTTTTACCGCCTAAAATGAAATAAAGCATTAAGGCTGCAGCAAATATTTGAGACAAGATGGTAGCGTAAGCTACACCTTCCACGCCCATGTCCAAGACGAAGATAAACACGGCATCTAGCACAATATTTAGTAGCGCAGATGAAACCATGCTAGCCATCATCAGCATAGCTTTGCCCTCGGCTCTGAGTAAATCACTCGGAATACTGCTCATAAACACAATAGGGAAGCTTAGTAATACCAAAGGCACAAGATAACCATACGCGTATGGCCAAAGTGCTTCTGACACCCCAAGAAATTTGAGCAGGCTATCTATATTCCAATAGATCGCTAGGGTGATAACTAGAGCCATGGTTAAGGCTAAACGGAAGGCAATGTCGATTGTGGTATTCGCTTCAGTGACCTGTTTTGCGCCGAGTTGTCGAGCTACAATTGAAGCCATGCCACTGCCCACTAAAGTAGCCAAAGCAAAGATAAACATTTGAATTGGAAATACAATGGAAATGCCGCCCATGGCATTCACGCCAATTGCGCGGGTAACAAAAATTGCATCAACAACATTGTAAAGGCCGTTCACCATCATGCCCACAGCGATTGGAGCGGCCATACCAAAGAATAACCCCATAATAGGTTTAGTGCCGAGGTGGCTGGTGTGCTGGCTCATTGGTGATTCCTTTTTCCAAGGTGAGTTCTTTGAGTACCAAGGCTTGTGGCCTATGGCAATTAATAGGTTGAGAAATAAGCCCGATTCACTGTGTTGGTATTAGCTAAATAGAGTGCTCGCAGTTATTGGGTGACGTGTTGGAGGGTAGCGATGACTTGGTCAACATCTGCAGCCCAAGCCATAGCAGCGGCGTCGACCTCTTTTAACGGATGAACAATGTCTTCACTATGCAAGGTAATGTAGGGTGTGCCCATAGCAGCGCAGTATCCAGCATCAAAAGCGGCATTCCATTGTTTGTATTTATCACCAAATCTAATAATAGCGATGTCGGCTTGGGCTATAAGGTTTTTAGTGCGAATGGCATTGACCTTCGCCGACTGGTTGTCACGCCAAAAGCTAGTGGCCGTATCTGCTAAGTGATCACCTGCTGCATCGCTAGCTTCGTGATCAGTGCATGCAGAAAAGAAATTCACAGGAAGCTTAAGTTCTGTGCAACGGTTGATTATTTGTTCGCGCCAGTCGGTATGTATCTCGCCAGATAAATAGATGTTCCACATAGAATTGTCTCAATTAAGTGTTGATTTAGTTTGCACAGGTGCGAGGCACTTATGCTGTCGATTACATCACAAATACCGTGTCCAGCTAACGTAATAGGCCCCGAGTTTTACTGGTCTGCTTATTGCAAAGGTGAGCCAGCCAAAAGCCAATGTAATATAGCAGCCGCTAGGGTTCTAGTCTCGAAAAAGACCTGACTAATGATGAATGTTTTTCATTTTAATGGCGTGGGTACCCACTGTGTTAATGCTAAGTTAATTAGAACACCCGAGTCTGCCTTCTACAATGGCTCTAGCTTGTACCTTGCTGCAAGTTTACGTATAATACGCAATCACATTTTTAGGTGTGATTTTTTCTCCTTGCTTTAAGGTTGTCGTTCAATAACGAATGGCTAAACACTTAAGGCTATCTAACCCATAAGGAGCAGCAATGCGTCATTATGAAATTATCTTTTTGGTCCATCCAGACCAAAGCGAACAAGTACCCTCTATGATTGAGCGCTACACCGCGACTATTGAAGCCGATGGTGGTGCAATTCATCGTCTTGAAGATTGGGGCCGTCGTCACTTGGCATACCCAATTAACAAAATCCACAAAGCTCACTATGTACTAATGAATGTTGAATGTTCAAATGTTGCATTAAACGAGCTTGACAGTAACTTCCGTTATAACGATGCGGTTATCCGCAGCATGGTTGTGCGTATGAAAGCTGCTGAAACTGGCGATTCTCCTGTTAAAGCTGCTGAAAGCCGTGAAGACCGTCGTCGTCAAGAACGCGCCCCTCGTGCCGAAGCTCCTGAAGTAGAAGCTCAAGCTGAAGAAGCACCAGCTGCCGAAGTCGCAGCTGAATAATTAACTGGAGATATTGACCATGGCACGTTTTTTCCGTCGTCGTAAGTACTGTCGTTTCACCGCTGAAGGTGTGACTCAAATTGACTATAAAGATATTGAAGTTTTAAAAGGCTACGTATCTGAAACTGGTAAGATTGTACCTAGCCGTATTACCGGTACTAAAGCACGCTACCAGCGCCAGCTTTCTACCGCTATTAAGCGCGCTCGTTACGTTGCATTGTTGCCATACACTGACGCTCATCAGTAAGACGTATTAATACATGCGCAGACTAGCTCAATACGCCATGACTGGTAACAAACAAGCAACTATGGTTGCTGTATTGTTTGCCATTATTCCAGTGTTGTTTTGGATAAGTGCGGCACTTGTGGCCTTGGTAATCTTAAGAAAAGGCTACCAAGCCGGTGCCAGTGTTTTTATGTGGAGCCTATTACCTGCCATCGCTTGGTGGAGTAATGGTGATCCCACACCGGCTTTAACCTTAATAGGTGTGGCAGGTTTGGCCAGCGTTTTACGCTACAGTGCCAGCTGGGCTTATGTATTGGTTGCCAGCCTATTGGCTGCAACCGCATCTATGCCTATTTTGGCCAGCTACTTGCAAGATGTAATGCTGGCTTTTGCCGAAGCTGGGATCCAGCTGGAAGCACAACAGAAATTGCCAGAAAATGTTGATAAAGTATTACTGCAAACCCTCATGGAGGGTGTGTTAGGTGCTGTACATATGGCTATATTATTAGCCTGTGTAGTTTTGGCACGTTGGTGGCAGGCGGCATTGTATAACCCAGGTGGGTTTCAAACCGAATTCCACCAGTTGTGTTTGCCATTATGGCTTACAGGCACTTTAGCTTTAGCCGTCTTTGGTTTGAGTAGTATTACCGACATGACGCAGTGGTTGTTTGTGTTATCAATACCATTATTATTTGCAGGATTAGCGCTAGTACATGGGCTGGTTGAGCAATTGAAATTAGGCCGTGTTTGGCTGACTGCAATCTATATAGGGTTGTTATTGTCAAGCGCAGTGGTCTTTACGCTTCTGGCAATACTTGCCACCTTGGACAGTGTGTTCAAGTTGCGGCAACGTTTGCCTGTTAGGGTAAAAAAATAGAATTAGACTCTTCGTGTATACATGTTGAGCAAACTAAGGAATTAAACATGAATGTAATTCTTCTTGAAAAAGTTGGTAAGTTAGGCGCACTGGGTGACACTGTTTCAGTTAAGGCTGGATACGGCCGTAACTTCCTAATCCCAAAAGGCAAAGCCGTACCTGCTAACAAAGCTAACGTTGAAGCCTTTGAAGCGCGTCGCTCAGAACTTGAAGCTGCTGCTGCTGAAAAGCTAGCTGCTGCTCAAGCACGTGCAGATGCGATCGGTGAGCTAACTATCTCTATTGCGGCTAACGCTGGCGAGGAAGGTAAATTGTTTGGTTCTATCGGAACCAACGAAATTGCTGCTGCCTTATTAGAAGCTGGTCACACCGTTGACAAGACTGAAATACGTCTACCTGAAGGCACTTTGCGTGCACTAGGCGAAACAGCGGTTGCTATCCAACTTCACAGTGATGTCACTATAGAAATAACTGTAGCGCTTGTTGCTGAGTAAGGCTGCGCTCTGGTTATTGTGATAGGCCTTTGGCCTCATCAATAACGCTGGCAACGCACTGTAGCGAAGCAATGTTAAAAAAGCCCCGGTAAAGGGGCTTTTTTGTGCCTGTGGTAAAGGTTATCATGGGCAAGTACTCATCTTATTAAATAGAAATTTCCATGCTACCAGCTTCACATTTATTAAAATCTGACCCTCAACTTGATGCGCTTAAAGTGCCGCCTCAGTCGTTAGAGGCCGAGCAGTCTGTACTAGGCGGTTTGATGTTGGATGAAATGGCATGGGACCGAGTGTCTGAAGCTGTGGCAGAAGTAGATTTTTACCGACAAGATCATCGGCTTATTTTCCGTGTTATGACTAAGCTGGTGGGTGATTCTCGGCCCATAGACGTGATCACCCTCTCTGAAGAATTGAGCCGCATAGACGAGCTATCCAATGCGGGAGGTTTGAGCTATTTAGGTGACCTGGCAAAAAATACACCTAGTGCGTCAAACATCACTGCTTACGCTAATATTGTTCGTGAAAGAGCTATATTGCGCCAACTTATTGGTGTAGCTAATGATATCGCTGAGTCCGCTTTTCACACAGAAGGCCGGTCGTCTGATGATGTATTAGACGAAGCAGAGCGTAAAGTGTTTGAAATTGCAGAGGCGCGCCCAAAAGAAGGTGGGCCACAGTACATTAACCCTATCCTTAAAGGCGCAGTAGAGCGCATTGACCAACTGTTTCGTTCTGACAGCGCCATTACAGGTATTAGTACTGGCTTCACCGACTTGGATACCAAAACTGCAGGTTTGCAAAAATCCGATTTAATTATCGTGGCAGGTCGACCCTCAATGGGTAAAACCAGCTTTGCCATGAACATTGTTGAGAATGCAGCGATCATTGGCGACGAGCCCATACTTGTATTCAGCATGGAAATGCCCGCCGAACAGTTGATGATGCGTATGTTGGCGTCTCTTGGTCGTATTGATGCCACCCGAATGCGTACTGGTAAATTGGAGCAAGATGATTGGCCTAAGCTGACGGGTGCCGTGAACTTGCTTAAAGATAAGCCGCTTTATATTGATGATAGTGCCGCCTTAAGCCCAACTGAGATGCGTACTAGGGCTAGGCGTATTGCCCGTGAGCACGGCAGTGTGGGCATGATCATGATTGATTATCTCCAACTGATGCAAATTAAAGGTCATACAGAAGGCCGTACTGCGGAAATTTCTGAAATTTCACGTTCCTTAAAAGCCTTGGCTAAGGAATTAAAATGTCCGGTTGTTGCCCTTTCTCAGCTTAACCGTAGCTTAGAAAATCGCCCTAACAAGCGCCCAGTAAACTCAGACCTACGTGAGTCTGGTGCCATAGAGCAAGACGCTGACGTTATTATGTTCATCTACCGTGATGAGGTGTATAACGAAGATAGTGAAGATAAAGGTAAGGCCGAAATCATCATTGGTAAGCAACGTAACGGCCCCATTGGCACCTCGCGCTTAGCCTTCATCGGTAAGTACACTCGTTTTGAAGACCTCGTACATAACTATGATGGCTATGACGACATGTAATAATCCAAGCTACGGTATAACCCAGGCTACGGCACAGCTTGTATAGGTGAAACGATGAGTGATTGGTTTGATGATGAGGAAGCGCCATTAGATACGGGTATTAGTGCCTCTTTGCTAAAGCACTTACCCATCGGTTACGAATTAATCACTACGGCAATCGATTTGCGTTTGTACGGTGATCACAACATCGATTTAATGGAATCTCTGCACTTGGCTGGTGGTCACTGGGATCCTAGTTTACTGGCCTATAGCATTCCCCTAGGGCGTCACGCGCAGCTTGAACGCGCCCTTAAACACTTCACTCAGCAGCAGCAAGGCATGGCCGATACCATGAGTATATTGGCCAGCCACATGGCGCCTGATCAAAATCAGCTGGAAGAGCATCGGCGCAAGCGTGCAGTGGACCAGCGTATTAAAATCATCGCTGGCCGTTACCACGCAGGAGACTTGCTTAAAGGTCATGAAATTCTAACGTTAGGCAAACATTGGCAAGAATTCCCCGGGTTGCAGTGGCAAGCGGTAGATAAGGCCGAGTGTATCGAGTGTGAAAAATACAGCCGCGTATCCTCCACCCGAAAATGCCAGCAGTGCGCAGCCAAAGAAAGCGACCTAGAACCCATTACATACTGCTACGCCTACTTCGACTAGCCCACTTTTTGAGCAACTAAACTAAAACGCAAAGGTTACAGCACTGCTCTTTTAGCCTGGCAAAGCTGGCACAACCTGTTGTGGGGTGGCATGAAGTAAAGCAATAAAACTTGCAGGAGCCCGCACAGGCTTTTGATGCTGATAGTCGAAAAACCCCATGTAAGTTTCCCCAACGGCAATAGTGAGGCCCGTTTTATCGTCTGTGAGTTTATAAACTAAGGTGAATCGAGCTTTGCCTAATTCCTGTGCACCTAATGTTAAGGTAATTACTTGATGTAAGCGAGCTTGTTGAAGGTACTGAATATTAGCGCCTGTCATTATGAGGCCACAACCACCCACATTCTGCTCGTTGAGATTATGATGACTCAACCATAGCACTCTACCTTCATGAAAATAGCTAAGAATGCGATCATTGCCTAGGTGATTGCCATAATTCAAATCTGCTACTCTTACTTTTAAAGTGCAGCTGAACAAAACGTCAAAGCTAAGTTGAATTTTATTCTGTGGCACAGTCTTGCCCTTGCGCTTCCCCAAAGTAACGTGCCAATACCCGCAACATGCCATTGCACAGGAGTGTTAGGTCCTCTGGGCTCATTACGTAAGGAGGCATCACGTAAACCAACTTACCAAATGGCCGCACCCATATACCTTCGGCTACAAACATTTTTTGAATAATGCCAAGATCTACCGCTTGTGTGACCTGTATTACACCAATGGCACCTAACACTCGCACGTCTTCAACATAAGCTAGGGCTTTGGCTGGCTCCAATAAGCTTTTAAGGCCTTTATTTATGCCATCAACCTGACGCTTCCAATCGCTGCGTTCCAGTAAATCCAAACTGGCGTTAGCCACAGCGCAGGCCAAAGGGTTAGCCATAAATGTGGGTCCATGCATAAAGCAGCTGGCTTCACCCCGTGAAATGCTGGTGGCAATTTCTTGGGTTGTTAAGGTGGCAGCAAAGCTCATAGTGCCGCCAGTAATAGCTTTGCCTAGGCACATAATATCGGGTTTAACGTGAGCGTGATCGCAAGCGAATAGGGCGCCACTGCGACCAAACCCCGTAGCAATTTCGTCCGCTATTAATAGAATGTTGTATTGCTTGCATAGCTCTGCTGCACCTTTTAGCCATTGCGGGCTATAAAAACGCATGCCACCAGCACCCTGAACGATAGGCTCTAGGATCAATGCAGCAATGTCGTTTTGGTGCTCCCGCATTTTGTCTTCAAGTTCTGTTAAGTCGCCATCTTGTAATGGGCGATCAAAGCCCATTGGCGGTGCGTTAACAAAATAATGCTGGGGCAATACGCTGGCAAAGAGTGAGTGCATGCCGTTTATTGGGTCACACACAGCCATGGCACCAAAGGTATCGCCATGGTAACCATTACGTATGGTAAGCATACGATTTTTGTTAGCCTGGGCCTTAGAATGCCAGTATTGCAAAGCCATTTTTATAGCAACTTCTACCGCTACTGAGCCAGAATCTGCAAAAAAAACCTTATCTAACCCTGGTGGTGTTAGGTCTACAAGGCGCTTAGCTAGGGATACTGCAGGTTGGTGAGTAATGCCACCAAACATCACATGGGACATGGCATCAATTTGCAATTTCATTGCTTGGTTGAGATAAGGATGATTATAGCCATGCACTGTACACCACCAAGAAGCCATGCCGTCAATTAACTCTTGGCCATCAGCTAAAGTGAGTCGCACACCTTGAGCCCCAACCACTGGGTAAGCTGGCGGAGGGTTGTCCATGGAGGCATAGGGATGCCAGACATACTGTTGGTCTAAGGCGATCAGTTGTTCAGGAGTCATAAGTGTTAAATGTTGTTTTCTGTTGATTATATATTAGCATAGCTAAGCCATGTTATTGGCTGATTTCAACGACATCTATGTGATCCAAACCTACTTGCCAGCGTAGGTTAATGTCGGCAATATGGCAGCCATAAATACGCTCAGGATTCTGTTGATATGCGGGCCTAGGGTCATGTAGTAATACTTGCTCAATCAGTGCTATAAGGTCGGGTCTGCTTGATAAAACACGGTGCGCTTGATCACTATAATAAATGGGCAGTTGCAGAACTTGGTCATCATTGGCAAAACCACTTTTGGCACTGGGTACTGACTCTACCCAAGGCAGGTAAGGCTTGATATCTAGGATCGGGGTCTGGTCTATTAAGTCTGCACCGCTCACATGGAGGGTAACACCATTGCGGATGTCAATGGACTCTAGCTTTACTAATGACAAACCTAAGGGGTTGGGCCTAAAGGTAGATCGGGTGGCAAATACACCAAGCTTTTTGTTACCGCCTAGTCTCGGAGGACGTACTTTTGGCTTCCAGCCTTGCTGCGCTGTTTGATGAAACATAAAAGTTAGCCAAATATGAGAGAACTTCTCGAGCCCGGCAACTGTATCAGCCTGATTGTAAGGTGAGTGAAGTTGAATTTGTGCTAAAGCAGCTGGCACCAGGCCAGGTTGGCGAGGCGCCGCAAATTTTTCCTTAAAGCAGGAATAGATTATACCGATAGGTGTCACTTCAAACGGCTGTAAGTTTTTGGGTGTTGACATGATTAGATGATTTATTCGCAGTATTTTGGCTGACGCCAAGGATTAAGCTAGTTACAATAGCATTAGTTTAATCGTCTCGTTTAGGAAAATATATGGCTCGCAAGCCCTACGTTAAAGCTAAAGCCATGCAAGGCCGTGGCCACCTTCAATCTGTCGCCACCGACGGACCCCATGTTGAATGGCTAGGAATGCCTGAATACTACATCCACACCTTAGTTATAGCAGAGCAAGAGTATGACTATTTCTCTGCAACTAAAGCCCTTGAATTCGAGGTGGGTGCCTATGTTTGTTTCCGCTTCCGTGAATCGAAAAAAGGCTTCTACATTGAAAAACGTTCGTTAGGTATCGCTATCGACCCAGCAGAGTATATGCGTCAACTTGAGTCTGGTAACGAATGAGTAGTAAAGTATTCTCACCACTGCCTATAAATGATCAAACCTGCGGCTGGACGCAAGCGCTGCCCTCACGCCAACCTAATGCCACCCTCCAAGGTGAGCAAGCAGCAGATTTTGTTATTGTGGGCGCTGGTTATACAGGTTTGTCGGCAGCTAGAAAATTTGCCCAACTTAACCCTAATGCTAAAGTGATCATTATTGATGCTCAGCGAGCTGGGGAAGGAGCAAGTGCTAGAAACTCTGGCTATCTGGTGGATTCAACCCTCAATGACGGTCATATGTCAGATACCGGTTTGCAGCAATACCGCGAAAAGTATGCCCTTAACAAAGCGGGTGTAGATTGTGTTAGCCAGTTAGTTAATGACCATAAAATTGATTGTGATTGGGATGCCACTGGTAAATTTCATGCTACAGCAGTGCCTGCGCATGAATCAAAGTTGCAGCGGTTTAGTGAGTTATTAAAAGAACTTGAGCTAACCCATCGCGTCATCTCAGGTACTGAGCTAAACCATCGCTTAGGGACTAGCTACTACACTCAAGCCCTTTGGACAGCTGGTGGCGTTATGCTGCAGCCTGCTAAACTTGCTCGCGCCTACATAGAGCTGTTGCCAGACAATGTGGCTCTTTATGAAAACAGCCCAGTGCTAACGTGGCGTAAGCAGGGAATGGATTTTTTAGTATCAACGCCAATGGGTCAAGTTAAAGCTCCCCAGTTGTTGATGGCAGTTAATGGTTTTATGGCCAGCGCTGGGCTGAAGCGTAAACGCGCATTCCCGCTCACCTTAACTGCCAGTATGACCCGTTCGCTCAATGATGCTGAGTATGCGTCTATAGGCAGCCCCAAAGCATGGGGTTTACTGTCTGCTCAGGCGATGGGGGCGACTGTTCGCTTAACTGAAGATCGGCGCATTATGGTGCGTAATACAGCTGAAGTATGGCCTTCGATGAATATGTCTACCCGTCATCTAGAGCAACGCAAGCGCATTCATTTACGAGGCCTCAAGCGCAGGTTTCCCCAATTAAGTGATGATGTGTTTGATAGCTGTTGGTCTGGCGTTACGTGTATTAGTGGGAATAACGGTCAAGTGTTCGATCAACTCGAGTCAAAGGTACTAATCGCTGGCTGTTACAATGGCGGTGGCATTGGTTTGGCTACGTTGTTTGGTGAACAAATGGCATACCTTGCTAGTGGCCAAATGACCGATGCGATCGCCATGATACAGGCAAGGCCCAAGCCAAATACACTGCCACCTCAGCCGCTATTAAGCTTGGGAGTGCGGTTACGCTTAATCCGTGACGGCATTATTGCTCGTAAAGAAAATTGATCTAGATCGCTTTTAACTTAGCCAGCTAACCGGCTACCGACCAGGCAAAGCGTTGGCTAACACCTTTGAGCTTACCGGCATCACTTTTTGGGGTTTGGGTGAATCTAGGATAGTTTTAATCAGCTTAGATAAGCTGGAGATGCACATGTCGTTGGGTGACACTACTGAGGCCAACTTAGAGCGCTCTAAATCTGCACCATTAGCAAATTGATCAGTAGAAAAAGGTAATATAATTTGGTGCACGCCCATGCCCAGAGCCTCCTGCACGCTATTATTACCACCGTGATGGATAATCAGGTCACAGCCACGTAGCAGCCCCACTTGGGGTAATGTAGGTTCAATGAGCCATCCTTTGGGTATCGGCTCAAATGCAGATAATGTGTTGGCACCAATGGCCATAGCTACGCACACATCAGCCTGTTTAAGGGCGCGTGCTAGAAGGCCTAACACATCATCTCGATATGACAAAAATGTCCCTAACGCAACATACACTTTAGGCCTGCTATCATCGGTATTAAGCCATGTTTGATAGGCTTGTGTCAGCACTTCTTCGCGTATCAGTGGCCCTACAAATTCATGTTTTTGTGGTAAATGCTTCAAACGGTCTATGTCATGGTAATGTTTTGGGCTATTGTAAAGTACTTGATTACCGTGCACACGAAAAGCGTCTTTAACGGGTGCCATTGTGGGTGAAATTTCTTGCAAAGCTGTGTTCCAGCGTTCGGTAAATTTGGCAGTCACTCGGTCTGTAACGTCTTCTTGCCGCGCTAGGTCTGCGGCTTTTGGTTGCATGCATTTTGGCCAAACGGCAGGGATGCCATAGCGCTCATTGCTTACAGGTAGCTGACTTGGGTGGCCCGGAATTAGGGTCGTAAAGGATCGACCAGTGGCATACACACCAAGGGTAGAGCCAAAAGAGATGTGATCAACTAAGATGTCATCAGGATCTAGTTGCTTACATAGCTTGGCAATATTCTTTGCCACTTCAACAGGTTGCCAAAGTAAGTCTTTCTCCCTATCTAGCGCTTGGCAGCGAATGGTAGCTATGGGGCCTTCTCGTGTAGCATTTAAAAAACGAAGTATGGCCGGATTTTGCACTGCTATGCCACTATTAGCGCTTTGACTTAGTTGCAGCATTTGCCATTCAAAACCTTCAGCTTTTACGTGGGGTGCCATATTAATTCCGGTGGCAACCACGACTCGTCGGCCCGCTTTTTTTGCTGCCCTAGCGACAACTGCCAAAGGGCTGTAATGCGAAATAAAATCAGGGCTTATTACCAAAAGTGTCATGCTTTGTCTTTAACTGTTAAGTAAAGTGAGGTGAGTTTGTCTGCCATGGTGTCTATGGCGTAGTTCTGTTCAACCATTGAGCGGGCTCTGAGAATTCTACCTTCACGGCCCACAAGCCCAAACCCTTGTTTAATAGAATGACCCAGATCATGATCTGGGTCCACAAGGATGCCTGTGTCACCATGGTCGACAAAGGTGGAGGGACCGCCAGTGCTTGGCGCCACAACAACTAATCCTGTGGCCAGAGCCTCTATCAACGCTAGGCCAAACTCTTCTTTAGGAGCGCCGTCGACATAAATGCCGCCATTAGCCCAATAACCAGGTTGTCCCATCATAGCGGCCACCATTAATTGTGCAGTATCAGCTCTTGGGCGACCACCGAGCATAATTAAGCCAGCTCGCCGCGGATCATTAATAGGGACTGCCGCCTCGATAGCCTGCATCACAGACGTTTCTATCATTGATGGATTGCTAAGATTACCCCCAACCAATACCAAGTTACAGGTATTGTGTAGTGATGGATCTGCAGCCCATGAAGCGGCGATGCGGGCCATGCCTTTAATGGGATGGAAGCGCCCAACGCTGAGTAATAAGGGTAAATGCCGCCTAGTCGCACAAATTTTTTCTGCGAGCTCATAAATCACACTATGGCCGGTAATTTGCTCCATGGGTAAATAATTTAACCTTGCTTCACTGATCAGCTTTATATCAATGCCTTCTGCAATGGTGACTGATTGTTGGGTCTGGGGGCTTAGATCTTTGCGAATATCTTGTAGTAATAGAGCACATTTTGGTTGTGGAAATAGTGCAACATGGCTCGCTGTGCGACCCATTGTTTCTAGCATACGAGCTCGGAACCAAAGGTTGCTTTGGGCATCAGCATCTAGAAATGCCTGTTGGGACAATTGCTGGCCAGCCTGCAGCGCCTGAACTGTATTTTGTGGGTCTGGTGCAAAGCTAAAGCACACGGGAATACCTAACCCATTGGCAACGTCAGATGCTGCGAAGGTAGCGGCATCTAGCATGCGTAGGTGAATCAGATCAACGCCGCCAAAATGTCCTAAGCAGCGCTTAATGCTGCGTTTAAGTTGGGGCAGGTGTTCCCAGGCATTAACGCTATTCATTGGGCGCAGGGAACTTCCAGCTGTAATAATACGAAACGGCTGCGAAGTGGCGTCAGAAAGGCTAAGGTTTTTAATAGCGTCCTCAATGCTGCCAAGCCCTATAGTGAGCACTTGGCTAACAGCAGGTTGGCGCGCTAGGGCATCACCAAGGGATACGAGCAGGCTAGCTACCCCTCCCGTGTCACCGCAGCCGCCATTACTTAAGCTTTTATCCACTTCAGCAAGCACTAACTGGCAAACACGTAGGCCTCCATCATGGTGGGTACTTGGCGTATGCTGCTGCATTTGTTGATCATGAACTGCCAAAGTGGCATAAGCCCCGATCTCGTTATCTTGCTTTGCCAACCGACTTAACAACCCATTAAAAGTGCCAGCACGGCAACCCAGTGAGCTAATAGCGGCTAATCGCACAGGCACAGACTCTGTATTATCTGCTGCTAGCTTGCCAAGGGAAGCAATGATTGATTCCCCACTTAAAACTCCTAAAAGGTCAACTAGCCTCGCCCGTATTAACGGATCCTCCTGAGATAACAATGCATTACTGACACACTGGGCAATCAGCTCTGGGTGTGAATTTGACCATTTTTCCAAGGTATGGTGGGCGTGCATCGTATCAATGCCACCCAAACTGAGTTGTTGTAATAATGGCGTTAGTGCAGATGCTACTGGGTGTCTATTAGCTAGCCTCCAGGTGGCTTGGCGGCGGACACTAGCATCATCATGTGTTACGCAATTAATCAGGAGTTTGGTTGCGTCTTGATGATGCAATTGAGCTGCCGATTCAATTGCTACCAGACTGGCCAGGGGTCCAGCTTCAGCCATGACTTTAAGATCTTGGAGCAGAAGATGACTATTTGCGTTATTTTTAGCGAATCTTGCAAGGTGAGAAGAGTGGCTTAGCATCCCTTCAAAATTAACTATTTCAGTCGCTTGGTTAAGCTCTTCAATTAAAATAGTCCCCATGCTAGCCTGAGTTGGCTGCACTATCTTCATGGCCTGATAGTCAATGTTTTGTTGATGCATAGTCATTTTACCGCATGGGCAATGGTGTGAGCACTGCCAAAAATAGTCATGCAAAAAATGATACTGTACAGTTAAATACTTGTACACCGATAATTTTTGTATAGCATTGATTTTTTGTATAGTTGTGTAAAAGTACGTATAGATTTCAATATGCCGCTTTAAATGAGCTAATAAGTAAGCTAAAAATGGCTAACGACCTTCGGTATAAGGTCATCTAATTAGCTGGGATATGAGCGCCATGGGAATTAGCCAAAAGTTACTAAACTACTTTAATCGTAAGAACTCGAAATCTACCCAAAAAAACCGCACACGGTTTAGAAATGATATTTGTAATCATTGGGATCTTGATTATATGTCTTCAGCCGAGCTAGAAGAGCGTCTGTTGGAAGATGTTGTTGAAACGACTATAGTTCACAAAAAAGAAGATCCGTCTTAACGTTGCCATTGGGCTTGCAAAGCTTAGTGCGATGGGGTTCAACTTAGATTAAACATTGGATCTGGTTTCGTTGTCTTGCCTTAATAAATACCGTACAATACCTGCCCTGATTTAAGCATGTTTGACATGTGGTTAAATTAGCTGGGGTAATGCCCATTTCCGTGATGTCGCCTTTTATGGCGCGTTGCATTGATGAATAGTAAGTGATTTCAAAACTTACACGACGTAAAGGGATCCTAACGCATGGTAACCATTCGTTTAGCTCGTGG
>DCAT01000019.1:56081-56243 GCA_002312935.1 Oceanospirillaceae bacterium UBA1126
GGTAACCATTCGTTTAGCTCGTGGGGGCTCTAAAAAGCGCCCTTTCTATCATTTAACTGTAGCTGATCAGCGCAATCCGCGTGACGGTCGCTTTATTGAGCGTGTGGGTTTTCATAACCCAGTTGCTCGTGGCCAAGAAGAAGTAACTCGGATTAACATGCA
>DCAT01000126.1:0-2600 GCA_002312935.1 Oceanospirillaceae bacterium UBA1126
GGCAGCTGGCCCTTAAGCTCATCTTTCACACCGACTACAGCGCACTCAGCTACCATGTCGTGAGCACCCACTACCTCTTCCATTTCACCAGTAGACAACCTATGGCCAGCAATATTAATGACGTCATCCGTACGGCCCATAATGAACACATAACCATCGCTATCTCTATATCCCCCATCTCCAGAGCTATAGTAGCCTGGGAACTCTTTTAAATAAGCGTCATTTAGGCGGTGATCATCGCCCCAAATGCCCACTAAACAGCCCGGCGGTAAAGGTAATTTGAGGACAATATTACCTTTATTATTGTCACCTATGGGGTGCCCTTCATCAGATAAAATGTGCAAATCATAACCCGCAATCACAACCGTAGATGAACCCGCTTTAGCTGGCAACTTATCTAGCCCAACAGGGTTAGCACAAATAGGCCAACCCGTTTCTGTTTGCCACCAGTGGTCTACCACTGGCCTACCAATCGTCTCTACGGCCCAGTCGTATGTGGGTGGGTCTAATCGCTCACCCGCCATAAACACTGTTTCTAAACTACTAATGTCATAATTTTTCAACAATTGGCCAGTGGGATCCTCTTTTTTTATGGCACGAAAAGCGGTGGGAGCAGAAAAAACAGCTTTAACCTTGTACTCTTCGATTACCCGCCAAAAAGCCCCAGCATCTGGGGTCATCACCGGCTTACCTTCGTATAAAATCGTTGTGCAGCCAGCCAACAAAGGGGCATAAACAATGTATGAATGCCCTACCACCCAGCCTACATCAGAGACAGCCCAGAACACCTCACCAGCGCGCATATTGTAAACTGCCTTCATGCTATAGTTGAGGGCCACCGCATGGCCACCATTATCTCTCACAATGCCTTTAGGCTTACCTGTGGTGCCTGAGGTGTAGAGAATATATAGCGGATCTGTTGCTTTAACTGGCACCGCTGCTACTGCTTCGGCTTGGGCCATAAGTTGTAACCAATCGTAATCACGGCCAGTTTGTAATACTGCCTGCAATTGGGGCCTTTGCAAAATCACCACACTTTTTACTTTGTGTTGTGCAATGTCTAAGGCTGCATCTAACAAGGGCTTGTAGGCAATAATTTTGGCCACTTCGATACCACAAGACGCACTAATAATGGCTGCTGGTTTTGCATCATCAATACGCACTGCCAGTTCAGCTGCAGCAAAACCTCCAAATACCACAGAATGAACTGCACCTAAACGCGCACAGGCCAGCATAGCAATAGCTGCTTCCATCACCATGGGCATATAGATTACTACTCGATCACCTTTACCAACACCTTGATCTCTTAGGGCGCCAGCAAACAGAGCGACTTGCTCTAATAACTGCCTATAAGTAAGACTAGATTTACTGTGGGTCACAGGGGAATCGTAATGAATAGCCACCTGATCACCACGGCCATTAGCCACATGATGGTCTAGCGCCATATAACAGGTGTTCATTACACCGTCACAAAACCACCGCCCAGTGGGTAATTCGCTGGTATCTACACCCACAGTAGGCGTTTTAAACCATGCTAGGCGCTCAGCCTGCTGCTTCCAAAAAACAGTGGGTTGGTTGTGGGCCTGTTTATAGGAAGCAGCGTAGCTCATAAACTCATACTCGATTCATCAAAATCATTAGGGTGTCATAGTAACCGAAACACCGCAGAATTAATCTACGACATTGGAGTAAGGCCACTAGCGTTGACCAGGACAATGAGTGGCAATAAAGTCTTCTGCACAAGCAAAAATCAACGTCTTTCGCTCCTCATCCATTTTTTCTAGGGTACTTCGCATAAACGACAAACGTGGGTTGTTTTTTAGCATCCCCATATTGCGGCTAACAAAACGCCAATATAGGCCATCCACCGTGTTGCACCAGTCGCCTTTTTTATAGTCGCTCATCTTCAAAATGTAGTTAGACCCGCAAATATAGGGTTTGGTGGCAAAAATACCACCGTCTGCAAAAGTGCCCATGCCAAAAACATTGGGTGTCATCACCCATTCTGAAGAATCAATATACATCTCCATAAACCAATGATAAACCTTATGCGGGTGAACTTCACAAAGGGTCATTAAGTTAGAAATAACCATTAGTCGGTTTATATGGTGGGTATAACCATAGCGATCAGAAAAATTGATTGCATCATCTAACGGGGGGATGCCAGTTTCACCAGAGTACCAGCTACTATTTAACGAGCCAGAAAAATTGAAAAAGTTACTTTTTAGCTGAGTTTCTCCATGATGCTGATAAACCCCTCTTATAAATTCTCGCCAGCCAATAATTTGCCGTAAAAAACCCTCTACAGAATTTAAGGGCACATGGTTTTGTTCGGTATAGGCCAGTACCTTATCAACAATATCATTGGGTGTAATTAACCCCATATTTAGTGAAGGACTAATGGCACCATGAAACATGAAGGTATTATTCTGTAAAATAGCGTCTTCATAGATACCAAATTTTTCAAACTTAACCTCTAAAAAGTGATCTATATTCGCTAGCGCATCATGCCGGGTTAGGGGCATCCACACATCATCCATTTGGCCTGGGTGATGAGAAAACTTAGACGCTATAGTGGGCTTTAATAATTCAACATACTG
>DCAT01000126.1:2982-5573 GCA_002312935.1 Oceanospirillaceae bacterium UBA1126
GGTTATCTTCATCAAAAGACCACTGTCCTCCTAAGGGTTTTTGATTCTCATCCATAAGGATATTGAGCTTTTTACGCACTTCCTTATAGAAGTTACCCATACGAAGCACTTTAAATTTCTTATTTAAGGCTAAAAACTCTTCTCGCTCCAACAGAAACATGGGCGAGGGCAATACTGTTAAAGGGAGGTTTTGCTGCACAGCAAACGCTTTTATTCGGGCTTCAAAATCTTTGTCTTCTATTTCAAATATTATCAGAGACTTAACACCAAGATCTAAAATACAGGCTGCTAATTTCTGTTCATAGGGTTGGTCAAAGCTAGGCTGTTCAATAGCACCATATTCAACCACTAAACCATTAGCCAAAAGCTCGTCACGTTTTTCTCGCATTGCCGCTAAAAACATTAGTATTTTTAACTTGTGATGCTTTTCATAGGTACATAGGCCTAAATCTTCTGCCATGAATACAGCGCCCGCCTCAGCAGCCTGTATATTTTCTAGTGGAAACAATTGATTACCTAACACAATTAGTAGGCTGTTATTTTTCATATATGTGGTATACCCTTTTTTAAAATGTTTTACACCAGATGGAGGCAATGTGATGTCTTACAGGGCCTCTTCGCCGTCTATTTTACTGGTTTTGTTTAGCCTATTGCGTTCAAAATGGTCTCCAGTTATGCCTAATATTTAGCCTTCGTTTGTCGCTGCAGACAATGATACAGAATAGGCTATATATTAATTTAATGAAAGCAGGCGCATACTGCAAAAAGCCGGGTTAGGAGTTACAGCCGTGATTGATAGTAAAAAACGCTACCTCAACCAAGATGCAGCTGACGTTGCACTTAAAAACTCTATAAATGAAGCTACCATAAGAAAGGCAAGAGAGTACCGACTAAAACGTACGCGCCAGGTGCTACGAGACAATGACATCGCTGCAGTGCTGCTATATGACCCCTGTAACATTCGCTACGCCACAGACACGTCTAACATGCAGCTGTGGACAATGCATAATCTGTCTCGCTATTGCCTTATATTTGCTGACGGCCCTGTCATATTATTTGACTACCATAACTGTGCCCATATGCACGACGAAAAACGCTTACCTAATGGCCAACTCACAGTAGACGAGATTCGCCCAGCAATTGTATGGGCTTATTTCGCCGCGGGTGAACGTGCGCCAGAGCAAGCCATGCGTTGGGGTGCAGACATTGCCTCGTTAATGCAGCAGTATGGTGGCGGCAACAAACGCCTAGCCATAGACATTTGTGAACAGCTAGGTATTGCCCAGTTGCATAAACACGGCATCGAAACCCTCTCTGGAATGAAGTACATGGAGCATGCGCGTGGCATCAAATCGGCCGAAGAATTACAACTAATGCAATGGACCATTACCGTGTGCCAAAAAGGTATGGAGCGCATGTGGGATCATTGTGAACCAGGTATTAGTGAAAACGAATTGTGGGCCCACCTGCACTTTGAGAACATTCGCAATGGCGGTGAATGGATAGAAACACGTATCCTCTGTGCCGGTGAACGCACTAATCCGTGGATGCAAGAAAGCTCTGACGCTATTATTCAAAAAGGTGATATTGTCTCGTTCGACACCGATTTAATTGGCCCCTACGGTTATTGCGCTGACATTTCTCGTGCATGGATTGCTGGGCACGAAAAACCCACAGCAATCCAACAAGAAATCTATGACATTGCCATAGAACACATTACCTATAACATGGGTTTACTTAAAGACGGCTTGGCCTTTCACGACTTTGTAGACCGATCTTGGAAGCTGCCAGAACGCTTTGCTCCAAATCGGTATTCTTGTTCTGTGCATGGTGTGGGCCTAGCTGATGAATACCCCTGTATTTATCACCCACAAGACCACAATAAAGTAGGCTACAACGGCCACTTTCAAGAAAACATGGTGGTGTGTGTTGAGTCTTACACTGGGGGCATTGGCGAGAAGGAAGGCGTAAAGCTAGAACAGCAAGTGCGCATTACCAAAACCGGGGTTGAGCTTTTATCAGACTTTGCTATTGGGTCGTTTAACTAGCTCATCGCCAGTATAAGGGACACTTAAATGTCTGAACTTTGTTTTACGCCAGCCCATCAATTACGCAGCAAGTTACTCGCACGGGAAATTAGTGCAACAGAGCTTCTAGATGCTTTTATAGTGCAAACTCAACGCTATAATCCTACCATCAATGCGTTGGTTACACTGAACTTAGAAAGCGCTAGGCAGCAGGCAGAGATGGCTGATCGGCAATATACCGCTCGTGCTAAACCTTTAGGATTGCTGCATGGCTTACCTATCGCTGTTAAGGATGTATTTGCAACACAAGGCATACGTACCACCCTAGGCAACCCGCACTTTGCCAATCACACCCCAACTGAAGATGACGTGCTTGTGGCTAGAGAAAAAGCCGCTGGAGCAATTATTTTAGGCAAAAGTAATACCCCAGATTGCGCCTCAGGTGGCATGACCAATAACACTATTTTTGGCCTTACCCTAAACCCATGGAACCTAGATAAAACCACTAGCGGCAGCGGTGGTGGCGGTGTTGCCAGCCTAATGAGTGGCATGGTGGCACTGGCT
>DCAT01000126.1:5879-7015 GCA_002312935.1 Oceanospirillaceae bacterium UBA1126
TACTGGCCGACGGCAGTGATATTGGTGGTTCTGTGCGCTCACCCGCTGCGTGGAGTAATTGTGTAGGGTTTCGCCCAAGCTCCGGCAGAATTCCAGGCCCACCAGGTTCCCTCGCTGATGGAAACACCAGCACTGCAGGCGCCTTCACCCGCTGCGTAAAAGACACTGCCTTGTTCATGGAAGCGTGTGATGGGCCTGATTTACGCTCAGCAACGCCTTACCCTTCTGCCAGCCAGAGGATCACTATGGACGCATTGGGTAAGCTGCCATTAGGGATAACAGCATCTTGGTCTGCAGCGTTTGCTAAACGTAATATGGAACCAGAAATAAGCACCCTGTTTGAAGCTCATAGCAGTGTATTCGAAGGCTGCGGGCTGACTCTTTCCAGAACAGAGCTGAACCTTGGCAGCAGTTATAGGCAACTCTATAGTGATTTTAACGCCTACGGTTATGTCAAAGGGTTGCCTGCCCAAGTAGTTAACGACTGTTTACAGGGAAGGCCGGTGAAACCTAGTATTGGCGCTAATGTTGATCACTACATGAGCATGAGTGCCCAGCAAATTTTTGACATGTTTAGAGCCAGAGAAGTACTGCGGGTTAACACACAGATATACATGCAAGACCACGCCGTGATTATCACCCCAGCCCACAACTGCCTCGCTTATGGGGCCATGGATACGGCTGGGCAAGACCTGTGTGATTGGTCTGCTTTTTACCTTGCCCCCCTACTAGGATTACCCTCAATTGTGGTGCCGTGTGGTTTTACTAAAGATGGCATGCCCCATGGTGTCATGATCACTGGACGCTATGGGGAAGACCTACTGGTGCTGCAAATAGCAGCCGCGTTTGAACGTAACACAGGCTACGGGCAACAACGGCCTAAATTATCATTTAAGTAGGCTGCCACCTAACGCAGTAATAGTGTCTAAACCTGCATGGTTTAGGGGATGTGGTCAAAGGTAAAGATGACGTAAAAGGCAGCGCATACTTAACCATCTCTCATCATTCTACGATATAAAAGACCATACATTGAAACCGATGAGCTTGTCATATTGCAGCCTGAGCCTAAGCAAAAGCAATGCCTGCGTAAATATTACAATAATCCCCGACTGTGTGGTTGCATAAAATCAATCACT
>DCAT01000087.1 GCA_002312935.1 Oceanospirillaceae bacterium UBA1126
CGATAAAATAACACCACTATGAATGAGCATTGAGCCAAATACTATGATACTGAGTAATGTCTTAATTAATCATTAATTAGGCCTTAATGACACCCAAGCTAAACCTTACCGCCCAAAGTTAAGGTCACTTGATCAGCTGCTGCCTTCACCTTAAACCCAATCACTGCCACCTGTAGTGGATTAAATCGCACACTAGGTCCCGATACAGAAATACCTCCTACAAGGTCACCCTGCGCATTGCGGATTGCGGCACCTACGCAACTCATGCCTTCATAACGCTCTTCTTGATCATAAGACCAGCCTCTATTGGCTGTAGCTTTGAGGTCGGCATAAAGTTCTGCGGGAGTAGATAGGGTCTTGGGTGTATATTGAGGTAGCCCTGCACTTTGTAATAATAACTCCAGCTTACGTTTTGGCATTTGTGCTAACAAGGCTTTACCAATGCCTGAAGCATGCATTAAGGCTCGTGTGCCTGCACTAAAAAAAGCTCTAACTGGGTTTATAGTTTCTACTTGAGCCACAAAGACGACTTCCGCTTTATCCATTACGGCTAAGTTAGCGGTCTCACCTGTGGCTTGCATTAAGTTGCGCAGTGGCTCACGCGCTGCGTCAAGAAAATTAGTTCTGGTCAAATAAGCGCTACCCACACGAAACGCTTCAATACCCACTTGCCAAAGTTGGGTGTTCTCGTCGAAGTCCACAAAGTCATGTTGCTGCAGTGTCATTAGCAAACGATGGGCGCTGGACGCTGGCATACCAACCTGCACAGCCAAGTCACTTAAACTCACAGCACTATTTTGCGCCAATGCTTGCAGCAAAAATATGCCTCTCTCTAGGGCTTGAACGGTAGATACATTAGCCAGTGAGACCTCTGATCTTGGCCGCCCACGACCACGCTTAACTTCAATCACACTGATCTCCTCGGTAACTACTAAAGTTGAGGGCTCTACCAGACCAAAATTGGCAACGCCACAGGATGCACACCTTACTAAATAAACAGTGAACAAAGCAAAATTAATTTTTCATTATTAATAAAATAAATAAAATGAAATAATTTAATTGTTTATTTTTCAGTAATTTAACTGCATTAACAACTTAATGGATTTATTTTCCAAAAAAATTGTTTAATATAAATTTTATAGTCAAACTAACGGGGTAATATAATTAAAAGAGGACGGTTTTATGCAACATCAAAATCCCATATTTATTCCTGGCCCAACTAACACCCCTGATGTGTTGAAAGCCGCGATGAACATCAGTAACTTTGATCACCGTGCCCCAGACTTTGCAGATAACTATATCCCCTTACTTAACGACCTGAAAAAAGTCTTTAACACCGAAACAGGCCAAGTGCTGATCTTTTCTGCGACTGGAACTGGTGGCTGGGAAGGTGCTATAAGCAATACACTGTGTGCAGGAGACAAGGTTCTCATCGCCCGTTATGGCATGTTCAGCCAACGTTGGATTGACCTATGCCAACGCTTTGGCTTAGATGTTGAAGTAATTGAGTGTGAATGGGGAACAGGGGCCCCTGTTGACGAGTTCGCCCGTCGTTTAAACGCCGACCAACAAGGTGACATCAAAGCTGTACTAGTCACTCACAATGAAACAGCTACTGCGGTGAAAAGTGATGTACATGGGGTACGCCAAGCTATCGATAATGCCGACCATAGCGCTTTGTTAATGGTAGACGCTGTAAGTTCGCTAGCCAGCATGGACTTTCAAATGGATGCTTGGGGTGTAGATATTGCAATTACTGGCGCCCAAAAGGGCTTTATGCTGAACACTGGTCTTGCCATCGTAGGGGTGAGCCCTAAAGCCATGGCAGCTACACTTACGGCAACCTTACCACGCTGTTTCTTCGATTTTAACGACATGGCTAATGCCAATAAAATTGGTAGCTACCCTTACACACCGCCAGTACAGCTCTTTAACGGATTAAGAGCTAGCGTTAGCCTATTACTTAACGAAGGCATGTCTAACGTATACGCCCGCCACCATCGCATTGCAAAAGGTGTAAGAGCCGCCGTTAAAGCATGGGGGCTAGATCTATGTGCCCAAAGCCCAGAACTTTATTCTGACACAGTGACAGCCATTATGGTGCCTAAGGGCAAAGATTCTAATTTAATTACGCAGCATGCCTATAACGCTTATGGGGTATCTTTTGGCGGCGGTTTAGGAGAAATGGCTGGCAAGCTTTTCCGTATCGGTCACTTAGGCGCAATGACCGATGTAATGGCATTGTCTGGCATCGCCACAGCAGAGATGGTGATGGTAGACCTAGGATATGACATTGTATTAGGTTCTGGAGTTGCAGCGGCGCAGCGTGTTTATCAGCGTGGCGTGAATTAGCCCAACTATAAATAGCAACCAAGTCTGTGATTAGAGTAGCTGTCCTAAGCAGTTACTCTAATCACAGACTTGTTATTTTAATTAGTTTTGGCTAATATTAAAATTAGCCACAATTGATGAGACACGCAATGGGTGATACTGAAAAATGCCGAACCCTGTAACAATAGAGGGGCGCTGTCTGCAGCAGCTTTGCAAGAGATGGGCTACAATAACACCATGTTTATGGCTGGTGGCAAAATAGCATACCATGCTCAACAAAGGAGTTATGACTCTATGTGGGATCAGCGTTACGCTAGTAAAGACTACTTATATGGCACGGAACCTAATGGGTTCTTGCAGGACAATGTTGCCCTACTGCCCAAAAAAAAGGTGTTATGTCTAGCTGATGGCGAAGGCAGGAACTCTGTTTATTTGGCAGGCTTAGGTTACGATGTTACAGCGGTAGATAGTTCTAAAGTGGGTTTAAAAAAAGCCCAGCAACTTGCCAAAGCGAAAGGTGTAGCAATCACCACCGTGCATGCAGACATAGCAGATTATGACTTAGGCATAGAGCAATGGCATGGTATTGTTTCAATTTTTTGCCATCTACCCCCACAGTTACGCCTTGAGCTACATAGCAAAATATATCCCGCTTTAGTCATTGGGGGGGTGTTGATATTAGAAGCCTATACTCCTCAACAACTCAAGTTTAAAACAGGTGGCCCTCCAGTCGCAGCGTTAACAATGCAAAGCGATCAGCTCATTATAGAGCTTGGCCCCTTGCGCCTGAATCTAAACCAAGAAATTATCCGTGATGTGTTTGAGGGAAGTGGCCATACCGGCAAGGGAGCAGTTGTTCAAGTTATTGGCGTGCGTTAAATAGCCACGCGCACTAAGTACACACTCATTTTAGGCGTAACTCATTGCCTTTT
>DCAT01000024.1 GCA_002312935.1 Oceanospirillaceae bacterium UBA1126
AATAATAAAAGCGTAAATTTTAGCATAGCTTTTACTTCGGCATGCTTCTTTTCTGCAGTGATTCCCTTAGAATAGGCACTAAACTATTCCCACTCATTGTGACACCTAGGCATATTTATGGCCCGAAAACCGAGTTCAAAATCTTCTCGTCCTTCATCTCAACTGCGGTCTTCTGGAACTGGGACTAAGTCTGGAAAGGTGGTTGAAATTGGCCAAGCAGGCCGTAAAAACTTGCGTATTATTGCTGGAGAATGGCGGGGGAGAAAAATTCCATTTGCCACTGTAGCAGGCCTTCGACCAACCCAGGATAGAGTGAGAGAGACTCTATTTAACTGGGTTTCTGACCTTATACCAGGTGCGACCTGCTTAGATTTATTTGCGGGCACAGGGGCATTAGGTTTAGAGGCTTTGTCTCGTGGGGCAAAGCAAGTCAACTTTGTTGACCTTTCCGTCATAGCGACAAGCACTCTTAATGACAATTTAAAACAGCTATCCATAGCGGAAGGTCAGGTAGCCAAAGTAGAGCAAATGAGTAGCTTTGATTGGTTAAGGCATTATAAGGCCCTTTCAACAACGTCTGAGCCAATGAAGCCCTATGACCTGGTGTTTTTAGATCCACCTTTTACCTTAGCGCTGATGCCGGATATGCTCATAGCATTATTTGATAGCCAATGTTTATCACCTAAGGCTGTGATTTATGTGGAGCAGGCACAACCCCTTACCGATTTGTCTTTGCCACAAGGCTGGACGTTACACCGCAGCAAAAAAGCGGGGCAAGTTTTTTATGGCCTCATTAGTTGTTGAGTGGAATTAACGCTGAAAGTCGTAAACGCTGCCTAAGTTCAAGATTTGTGTTAGCTCATCCAAGGCACTGCGACTTTCAGTGATTAGTTGTGGGTCAGCTAAGTCAGACTCACAAAGAGTGTCCCGGTAGTGCTTTTCTGTCCAGGCCATCAAGTCAGAGAATAGACTGTCGCTCATAATGCACGCAGGGTTTACCGCGGCTTGCTCAGCCTCATTAAGCACCACACGAAGGCGCAAGCATGCAGGGCCACCGCCATTGCTCATGCTTTGCTGTAGGTCAAATACCAAAATCTCTTCAATTGCACTGTCACTGGCAATGAGCTGGTCTAAGTAAGCCGAAACCTTAGTATTTTCAAGGCATTCTTGCGGAACAACAATTCCCATTTTGCCATCATTTAAGTGAGGCAGACTTAATAATTGACTGTTAAATAAGTAACTGGTTACGGCATCTTGAACTGACACTTGGTCATTTGGCACTTCGATAAACTGCATCTCACCATTACCCAGGTTAGACATCGCTTGCTGTAAGTTATGGTTCACTTCATTAGTATTTAAAAAGGCAAGCTGATGGTAAAAAGACACATTACTGTTGCCCACGGCAATCACGTCATTGTGGAATACGCCGGCGTCAATTACATCTGGGTTTTGTTGAGCAAATACCACCTGCTCATCTTTTAGGCCGTGTAAACGTGCTACAGCTTGAGACGCTTCTAAGCTCTGGCGAGCCGGATACTTAATCGGTTTTGGAGCTTGGCCATTAAAGGCATGCTGGCCATAAACGAACAATTCTACTCCAGCCTTACCGTAGGTTTGGCAAAAGCGGGTGTGATTGGCAGCACCTTCATCGCCAAAATGGTCCGAAGCTGGCAATGCCTGGTGATGAGAAAAATGGTCTTCGTTGGCGAAAGTAGCGCGCAATATACGGCCTGTTGTGCCATGTTCAATAGAGCGGTGGAAGCGATTAACTAAGTTTGCAGGGGTAAAGTGTAAACGGCCATCAGGGCAATCTGAACTAGGTGAAACTGTGGCGGCGTTGGCTGTCCACATGCTTGACGCAGAGAAACAAGACGCAAGTAGTGCGGGGTCTTTTTTTGCGACTTGTTGAACCACTTGGCTATCACTACCGGTGAATCCAAGACGACGCAAGGTATAAAGATCTGGACGCGACTGAGGAGCCAATACGCCTTGGACCATGCCCATGTCGTGCAGCGACTTCATCTTCTGCAAGCCTTGTTGAGCAGCCTGCTTGGGGTTGGACGGACGCGCTGAATTACTGCTAGAGGCGACATTGCCATAAGACAATCCACCGTAGTTATGAGTGGGCCCTACTAGGCCATCAAAGTTAGCTTCACGAGTTTGCATTGGTGTGTTCATCGTCAACCTCTAAAGGTCTAGCCCAGGGCTTAATTGCTGCGGCATGGTCAATACATCCGCTTCAATAGAGGCTACTGGGTAAGCACAATAATCCGCTGCATAAAACGCACTAGCACGATGGTTGCCACTGGCTCCTACGCCACCAAATGGCGCTGCACCGCTGGCACCGGTAATTTGTTTGTTCCAGTTTACAATGCCTGCACGAATGCGTGGCAAGAAGTAATCGTACTCCTTGCGGGAGTCACTTAACAAGCCGGCTGATAAGCCAAAGCTGGTGTTATTAGCCATAGTGATCGCCTGGTCAAAATTGTCATAGCGTGTTAGCGTGAGCAGCGGTCCAAAGTACTCCTCATCTGGTAAATCCTTAGCGTTGGTCACGTCTACCAAACCTGGGCTTAATAGGCCTGTATTTGCTGTAAGTAGCCTCATTGTGACCAAAGACTTAGCCCCTTGTTTAATTAAGGCTTGTTGCGCCGTTAATAATTGCTGGGCTGCAGTAGACGAAATTACAGAACCCATAAATGGCGCGGGTTCAGCATCATAAAAACCGACGCGAATTTTGCCAATAGCGGTCACTAGCATCTCTACTAAATGATCGCCTTGTGCACCTTTAGGAATATACAAACGACGAGCACAGGTACAACGCTGGCCAGCTGAAATGTAGGCTGATTGAATGATTTCATGCACGGCAGCACGAGTGTCTGCTACTTGGCTCACTATTAATGGGTTGTTGCCTCCCATTTCTAGTGCCAAAATTTTGTCAGGACGACCTGCATATTGCGTATGCAGTAACATTCCCGTGCTAGAGCTGCCAGTAAAAAATAAGCCGTCAATACCATTGTGATTAGCCAGTGCAATGCCCGTTTCACGAGCCCCTTGAACAAGGTTAATTACGCCTGCAGGTAAGCCTGCATTTAACCAACACTTTACTGTTAGCTCAGCCACCATGGGTGTTTGTTCACTCGGTTTAAACACCACGGTGTTACCTGCCAAAAGAGCTGGAACAATATGACCGTTTGGCAAGTGGCCAGGGAAATTATAAGGGCCGAACACCGCCACAACACCATGGGGCCGGTGGCGCAACCATGCTTGAGTACCTGGCGGTGCAGGTTTACTCACAACACCTGTCCGCTCCTCATAAGCCTTTGCAGATAGATCTATTTTGCCTGCCATAGCGGCCGCTTCTGTGCGTGTCTCCCATAAAGGTTTACCCGTTTCTTGAGCGATGGCAATCGCTATTTCTTCAGCATGTTCTTTTAATTGTGTTTGAAAGGCTTTAACCACAGCAAGGCGGTCCGCGTAACTCGTTAAAGACCATGCCAGAAAGGCTGCCCGGGCAGCAGTGATAGCGTCATCTATTTGTTGAGAGTCAGCACCTTGGCCTTGCCAAAGGATGTCGTTGTTGGCCGGGTTAAGAGAATTAAAAGTGGGACCATTCCCGGTTAACCACTGGTTGTCGATTAAGTGAGTCATAACTATTCCTTATGCTTTAGAGGCGCGGGCCAAATAGAGGCACTACGCGTATTGAGTCGCCAGTAGTAACGTGCAGGGCGGTGGCTAGTTCAGTACTAATGCACAAAGGGCCAAATTCTGGGGTTTTGATATACACCATAGTGCACCGATAGCCAGTGAGGCTTGTGTTACTGACAAGATAGGGTGTTTCGCTTGCAGGCCGGTTATCCTCGACAGTATCTTTAACAGTCACGGTGTAACATTTGCTGTCTCGAACAGCACGAATATCTTGCACTTGTGTTTCTAGGGCAGGGCCACCATCAAAAATGTCTACGTAACCTTGATAGCGAAAACCTTCATCTTCCAGCATTTTACGGGCTGGTCTCGTGCTAGCGTGCACTTTACCAATGACGTCTTGAGCCTCTTGGGGTAATAAATTAATATAAAGAGGGTGACGGGGCATCAGTTCGGCAATAAATTCTTTTTTACCTAAGCCGGTTAAATGATCTGCATCAGCAAATGGCATATCGAAAAAGTGGGCGCCTAAACCATCCCAAAAAGGGGATTGGCCATCGTCATTAGAAACCCCTCGCATCTCAGCAATAATTTTGCTTTCAAAGCGTTCTGGAAATTCTGCTAGGAAGAGAAAGCGGCTCTTTGATAATAAGTTACCATTCTTGCTGTGGCGGTAGTTAGGGTCTAAAAATAAGGTACAGACTTCGGCGCAAGCTGTTTGGTCATTGCTTAAATACAAGGTAGGGAAGGTGTTATGCACACTCAGTTCCCGGCTGGAATGCACTAAGGTGCCAATACGATAGCTGTACCAAGGGCTAGATAACCCAATGGAAGACTCAATGCCACAGATACCCACAACCTTGGAGACCAAGGTGTCCTCTAGCACAAACATATAGCTTTGTTCATGCTTAAGGTTTGCCTGACCACTGAAGGCGGCCAAGGAAGATGCAATCTTGCAGGCAATGCGATCTGGATCTGCAGGCAATGATGTAAAACCAATGCCCGCTTTACGGGCTAAATTGAGTAGGGCGTCAGCATCGGTCTCCATTAAGGGACGGATTATCATCATCGGGGGCCTCCAGACAGGCTTTTAACAACATTTCTCTGCTGTAAATAGTACTCGTGTTTACGCACAAACTCTTTTGCATTTGCACTTCTGGATTTAGATATAGAGACTTTTTTAGTGCATCGTTTATGGAAAACGACAGGCCACTCAGTTCATTACAGTTGGCAATAGGTTAAGGTGTCACCAGTAGCCACTTTTAAACCGTCTATTTGACCTGCACTGAGCACCAGTGATAAGCCTTGCTTACGGGCGATAATGCAGCGAAAGTCGAGGCAGCTGTTGTTGCACACGAGTACTCGTTTACCATGCAATACTTCGTCGCCTATTAAGGCCTGTGCTTGCTCTGCATGACGAATTGCGCGAAGGTGACGGGTACGTACTTCTAAAATAGGCCCCGCATCAAAAATGTCCACGTGGCCTTCAAAGTGTAAGCCTTCATGCTCCAGAATATTTACAATGTCTTCAACGTCATCATGGTGTTGACCAATCACAGCTTGTGCTTTGTCACTTAACAAGGGGACATAAAGTGGGTAACGGGGCATGAGGTTGGCAATAAAATGTTTATTGCTAGACGTTGTTAGTAAATCAGCTTCGTTAAAGTCCATAGTGAAAAAGTGTCGGCCTACAGATTCCCAAAAGGGTGAAACACCATCACTGCCAATGACTCCTTTCATTTCAGCAATAGTGGTGGCTGCAAAACGCTCTGGAAAACAGGCCATGAATAGCAAACGAGATTTGGACAGTAGCTGATCGTAAAAGTCACAGCGATAATCAGGTTCTAAATAAAACGAACTAAGGCGTGACGCGCCCGTGTAATCGTGGTTGATATGTAAGGCTGGGATACGATTATTGATTTTTAAATCAATAGAGGAATGGGTCACCTGGTCAACCCGATAGGTATAGTAAGGCTGGCTTAAACCCACGGTTGCATCCACTGTGCAGGTGCCTACTAAGCGGTTAGCAAGAGTGTCTTCCATAACAAAGGTGTAGCCCTCTTCACCCGCATGACCTACGCTAGAAGCAAAGGATAATTCACTGTGATTTATCTTTTGAGTTAGCTGTGTTGGGTGATTAGGCAAGTTAGTATGGCCCACCCCTGTGGCTGCAGCAAAGTTATTAAAGTCTTCACCATCGTCATTTTTGATAGGCCGTACGATTAACATGATTGATGCTCCATACCTTTGCGCTGCAACCACGATAGATCTTTACTTTGTGCTAGACGCAATAGAATTAATGCACTCAATTGTGATCTAGTGGTTAAACTGGATAAGTGCATATATTCATCAGCACTATGAATTTTACCGCCCTGCACACCCAAAGTATCAATATTAGGTAAGCCTGCAGCAGCCAGATTGTTACCATCACAGCATCCGCCAGTGGGTAAAAATTCTAAGCTTAAGCCAAGGCTCTTGCCACACGATTGCACCAATTTGCAAAGCTCTAGGTTAGCAGGGCTTAAAACCTTAGGTTGACGGCCAAAACCGCCATGTAACTCAATATTAATCCCATCAGTGGTATTAATATTAGCTACTATTTTGGCTATTTGGTCTTCACACCAAGCTTGTTGTTCACTGTGTTCAATACGAATGTTAAAGCGCATAGTGCAGGTATCTGGAACAATATTCACGGCCCCACCGCCTTGTACAAAACCTGGGTTAATAGTAATGCCCTGTTGTTGGCCGTTAAGGTTGTCTAAGGCACAGGTAAAATCGGCCATTGCACGAATGGCATTGCGGCCTAGGTGATGCTCACGACCAGCATGGGCGGCTTTGCCTCGTGTTACCACAGCAAAATTACCACTGCCTTTGCGAGCACCTGCGAGGTTACCATCGGCAAATGAAGGTTCATAAATTAAACCCAAGTGATGACGCTTAACAATTTCTGGGAACAATAGGCTAGAGCTAGGCGAACCAATTTCTTCATCAGGGTTAAACAGGATTTCCCAGCCCAGGTGATCTTGTAATGGGCTGCGCTCAAACGCTTCTAAGGCCTTAAACATGACAACAATACCACCTTTAAGGTCGGCAACCCCTGGGCCGTTGATCACATCGTCTTCCAGTCTAGTAATCTTTTGGAACGGATGATCAATAGGAAAAACGGTGTCCATATGAGCGCACAAAAATACTTGCGTGGGCGCTTGGGGACGTTTAAATAAACGCAAGGCTCTGCCTAGCGGCTTTTGGTTGACCTGGCCAAGATCATCTACCACATCTTGTGGCGGCATATCAATAAATTCCAATTTACAGTCTAGCTTTTTACTCCACTGAGCCAAGGTATCAGCCACCTTGTTGACACCTGCTACATTGTAGCTTCCAGAATTTATTTCAGCCAAGGTCCACAGATCTTGTTGCATGATTTGCTGCTGTGTAGCAATCCATTCTAGAGCCTGTGCTTCCAGTTTGTTGTTTACGGTCAAATCACTCATGGCTGTTTCCTAACACTTTTTTCATGCTTCTATGATGTCGCGAACAGCAGCTTCTAAAATAACCAAGCCGGCATCGATATCGGCATCAGGAATTAACAAAGACGGGGCCATCCGAATCACGTTTGGACCCGCAACTAACACCAATAAACCTTTGCTTTGGGCTGCTCTTAAAAACTCACCCGCTCTGTCGTTATACTCTTCACTGAGGACGCAGCCAATTAATAAACCTTTGCCACGTATTTCCTTGCAAAAAGGCATGCGTGCATTGATATCTTCTAAACCAGCTTTAAAACGGTTGAATTTGGCGGTAACACCAGCCAACACCTCAGGGGTATTAACAATGTCGATCACAGCTTCCGCTATGGAACACGCTAAAGGGTTGCCCCCATAGGTGCTGCCGTGGGTGCCGATTGCTAGGCTCTTTGCTACTTTAGTGGTGGTTAACATTGCAGCTACAGGGAATCCGTTACCTAAGCCTTTCGCTGTGGTGAGAATGTCTGGCATGATGCCTGTTTGTTGGTAGGCATATAAAGTACCTAAACGGCCAGCGCCAGTTTGAACTTCGTCTAGTACTAACAGCGCGTTGTGCTCGTCACAGAGTTCACGGGCGCGTTTAATAAAGGCTGGGTCTGCATCAATAATGCCTCCCTCGCCCTGTAGGGGCTCCATAACAATGGCGCACGTTTTTGAAGAAATTGCTGCTTCTAAGGCTTTAATATCGTTGTAAGGTAAGTGAGTAATACCTTTTAAGGCAGGGCCAAAGCCAGCACTGTACTTAGCCTGACCACCCACACTTACGGTGAATAAGGTACGACCGTGAAAACCTTGTTCAAAGGCAATAATTTCATCCTTGTGTTCACCAAAGTGATCCACAGCATAACGGCGGGCTAGCTTAAAAGCGGCTTCGTTGGCTTCGGCACCTGAGTTAGCTAAATATACTTTGTCGGCAAAGGTTGCGTCAGTGAGCTTTTTAGCTAAACGTAGTGCTGGCTCGTTGGTCATTACGTTAGCAATGTGCCACAACTTTTCGCCTTGATCTTTTAAAGTGGCGACGAGTTTAGGATGGCTATGGCCAACACTTGTTACGGCAATGCCACCAGCAAAATCGATGTACTCTTTGTCGTTTTGGTCCCAAATGCGAGACCCTTTACCACGCACTGGAATAACAGGGGCTGGTGCATAGTTAGGCACCATTACGTCATCAAATAAGGCACGTGTTACTGGAGTATTACTCATAAAAATTCCTAATATGTCTGTATTGTCTGAGTGATTTAAACTAGCTTAATCGTTAAGCACAGCTGGTCTTCAGCTTAGCGATTTCTCGCACTGCTACGGATAGCATGGCTAAATTGGTGTTGGTATTATTTTGTAGCTCAGCAAAAATGCTTAAGCAGCGTTCAATTAAATCTTGGTTACGTATATCCCAGGCTTGGCTTTGGTCGCTAGAAATAACAGTTTGGGTCAACTGGGCTAAACTGTCCTCGAACTCTTGTTTAAGGCTAGCTCTTGCTTTGCGTTGCCATGGGTCTTGGCTAGGTAAATTGGCAATGGCTTGGTTAAGCCAGTCACCTTGAAAACGCTCGTACAAACCGTACCATGTTTGGGCGGCAGTTATGACTTCGGTGTCACACCGGCCAGCCACTTGAGCCACATCTAGGCCATGGTATACGAACTCTAGCTGGCACAGGCGCATACTAATAGTTACTTCTATTCCGTTAGCTGTAAGCTCATCAGCCTGAGTGTTGATGCGTTGTGCTGCGCCATGGGGTAATAAGTTAGCCAGCTGAGCGTAATAATCAGCCATGGGCTTCTGATATTGATCTACCATAGTTTGAATAGGCTCGCCCTGGTGACGGCTTAATAGCCACAAGGTGAGATCTTCTAATAAGGTTTGAATGTTTTTATGTAACTCCATGGATTGCTT
>DCAT01000034.1:0-5667 GCA_002312935.1 Oceanospirillaceae bacterium UBA1126
TTATCAGGTGGAGAAAAGGCTTTGACTGCCATTGCTTTAGTGTTTTCTATTTTTCAGCTCAACCCGTCACCTTTTTGTATGTTAGACGAAGTAGATGCCCCTCTTGATGACGCTAATGTGGAGCGATATGCGCGCTTAGTTAAAGAAATGTCATCTCAGGTACAATTTATTTATATTAGTCATAACAAAATTGCCATGGAAATGGCGACTCAGTTACTCGGAGTTACTATGCAAGAAGCGGGTGTTTCTCGAGTGGTAAGTGTGGATGTAGCCCAAGCAATTAATATGACAGAGTAACTGCTGCCTTTTTAAGAGTTAAATTAGACACTATTGTTAGATTTTATCAGCTTTAATGTGTATATCCTTAAATAAGTCTATAAAAACAACGCCTAAAGGTGTTATATCTATAATTTTGGAGGTATAGTCTAGGTCTATGGTTTAGGCTTTTTTTGGCCCATAATAAAAATTTTTAAAGATCAATAATCTTATGACGTTAACAACTTGGTTATTAGTGTTTGGTGGTTTAACTGTTACCGCGATAGTAATAGACGGTTTGCGAAGAATGTTTGCAAGCCACGCAGCTCTAAAAATTGATATTGATGAAAGTTTATGCGGCCTGCATCAAGAAGAGTTCACTAGCGAGCTTCCAAATGGTGGAGCACGAGCTGTTGGAGCCGGAGTTATTGTTTTGGCATCTAGCGATGGCAGTGACTCTGACATTGAGCCCTATGCTGAACTGGAGCCTATGGCACTTGAGTTGGGCGATATAACCCTTGACGAAGCCTCAGTTGAACCCTTTCTGGAGATTGAAATTGACGAAGCTTCAGTTGAGCCCCCGCTAGGAATCGACGTTGAAGCAACGGCCTCTGTATTTGAGGCTGATTCTGTCGTGCTTGCAGTTGAAGATCGTCATGAAGAAGTCCAAGAGCAATCCCAAGAACAACATCACGAAGATGATGCCGAACTTATTCTGCACGATGAATCAGATTATCAAGATACTCCGATGTCTGACGGCATTGATGCGCACCTCAATGAAGAAAATTTTATCCTTGAATCGGTGCAAGTGAACGAAAGTATTGAAGCAAATGCTGCGTTGATTGAGACCGCTGATGCTGGGGAAATAGACTCAGACGTTGTTGCTGAGGCACGGGGGCCTTCGTTAAATTTTGACCCTACACGGCCAGTGCATGAATGGGTAGAAACGAATTCAATGGTGCAAAGCGATTTATTTGCAGAGCAAGACCTGACAGAGTTAGCCACTGTTAAAAGTCATGTGCCTCATGAACTGCTTGAAAGCAGTGACGATATTTTGTTTAGTGATACAGGTATAGACGATATAGCTGCCAGCGGTGCTGAGCACTTGGCAAAAATTAGTCAAGACGAAAGCCTCTCTACTAAGTTAGCAAAAGTCACCTCCATGACCTTTGGTAAAAAACTACTCAGCCGCAAGCGTGTAGCTGCTCAGTCGGCGCTTGACCTGGCTTTAGTGGAAGAGCGGTCCAACAATGTTCCTGCTGTAGAACAAGTCATTAGTATTCTTGTCACTGCCAAAGACACGCAAGGTTTTTATGGTAGTCAGTTACTTAAGCTAGTTGAAGCGTGTGGACTAGTTCATGGTGAAATGGATATATTTCATCGTTTCGAAGATGGTCTGAGATTAGGAAAAACCCAATTTAGTATGGCCAACATGATGGAACCAGGGACTTTTAATCTAAAAGAAATGGAACATTTACACAGCCCAGGGGTAGTTTTCTTTTTGGGTTTGCCAACTGCTCAAGATAGTATGCAAGCATTTGACTATATGCTCGAAACTGCGCAGTGCTTAGCCACTAATCTTGGTGGTGAGGTGCTTGATGAACAACGAAGTGTAATGCGTCCACAAACGATTGAGCATTGCCGCCAACAAATTCGTGAATTTGAGCGACGCAACATGACCCGACGCGCACAGCTTTAATTCATCATTAGTCTGAAGTTATTCATGTCAAATTCTCCCAAAACGCCACTAGACGTTATTAAAGAACAACTACGCCAGCATAACCATAGTTACTATATATTGGACGACCCCAGTATTCCTGATGTGGAATATGATCGTCTAATGCAGCAATTATTAACTATAGAGGCAGCACATCCACAATGGGTGACTGCAGATTCTCCCAGCCAAAGAGTAGGAGATAAGCCCCTCGCAGGTTTTCAACAAGTAACCCATGCCCTACCTATGTTGTCCTTGGATAACGCTTTTAACGGGGAAGATCTGCGAGAATTTGATCGCCGTGTTAGAGAGCGCCTGAACAAGTCTTCCGGCAGACCTACAGAAGAAGATATCATCTACGCCTGTGAGCCTAAACTAGACGGCATCGCCGTAAGCCTGACGTATAAAAACGGACTGTTAGTTACTGGAGCAACCCGAGGTGATGGTAGTCGTGGCGAAGACATTACTCAAAATATGCGCACCTTAGATTCGGTACCTTTGCGTCTCATAGGCAAAGGTTGGCCTGAAACTTTAGAAATCCGTGGCGAAGTTTACATGCCTAGTGCAGGATTTGAAGCCCTTAATAAAAGTTTGGCTGATAAAGGTTTAAAGACTTATGTCAATCCCAGAAATACGGCAGCTGGAAGCTTGCGACAGCTAGATAGCAAAGTTACTGCCCAAAGACCGCTAGAACTATGTGCCTATAGCATCGGCCTGGTTAGTGATAAAAACGCTTTGCCAACAAAACACTTTGATATTCTACACCAGCTCCAAGCTTGGGGTTTTAAGATAAATGCTGAAATGCGTCGGGTGCAGGGGATTGAAGCTTGTCTAAACTACTACCAAGCATTAGCCTCTAAGCGTACCCTTTTGGCCTACGAAATTGATGGTATCGTCTTTAAGGTTGATCAATTAGACCAGCAAAAAAGCTTAGGTTTTGTTGCTCGTGCTCCCCGTTGGGCAATTGCACATAAATTTCCTGCCCAAGAAGAAATGACTCAACTTTTAAAAGTTGATTTTCAGGTCGGGCGGACAGGAGCAGTGACCCCTGTAGCGCGTCTTAAACCTGTTTTTGTGGGTGGTGTCACTGTCAGTAATGCCACTTTACATAATATGGACGAAATACGGCGATTAGACCTGCATTTAGGTGATACGGTAATAATAAGGCGAGCGGGTGATGTGATCCCTAAGGTTGTGAAAGTGGTGCTGGAGCGTCGCCAAGTGCCAGCAGAGATAATACACCCGCCAGCGACGTGCCCAATGTGTGATGGTCCTGTAGAAAGAGAAGAGGGTGAGGCTGCCTTAAGGTGTGTTAACGGCTTAAGCTGTGGTGCTCAAATCGTGCAGGCGATTAAACACTTTGTCTCTCGCAAAGCTATGGACATTGACGGCCTAGGCGAAAAGCAAGTTCAAACTTTAGTTGAAATGGGTAAAGTTAAGCATGTTGCAGATTTATATACCTTAGACCATAAAGCGTTAGCGGGTATGGATCGCATGGGAGAGAAATCAGCCAGCAATCTGTTATCTGCCTTGCAAAAAAGTAAATCCACCAGTTTAGCTAAATTTCTGTTTAGCCTAGGGATTCGTGAAGTCGGTGAGGCCACCGCTCGCAGCTTAGCGATACACTTCGGCGGTTTAGCAAATATTAAATCGGCGGATATGGAAAGCCTATTAGCCGTAGACGATGTGGGCCCTATCGTAGCCAATCGGATTCTTCACTTCTTTGCTGACAATGACACTCTTGCAGTGATTGAAGCGTTACAAAGTGCGGGTCTGCACTGGCTAGAATTTGATCCGGTAGAAGTCCAGTCTAAGCAACAAAGTTTACCATTTAATGCGCTTACCTTTGTTGTCACTGGCACACTAGCTAGCTTATCTCGTGACGAGCTAAAATTTCAATTACAAGAATTGGGAGCCAAAGTGATGTCAAGTGTGTCTAAGAAAACTGACTACCTTATAGCAGGAGAGAAAGCTGGCTCTAAACTCGTGAAAGCGCAAGCCCTGCAGGTAGCTGTGCTAGATGAGTCCCAAGCCCTTAGTATGATCGCCAAAGCCTTAGATTGAGTAATTAAGTGTTACTTAGCTACAAGGTAGACCGTCCTCAATCGTGGGGTCAGGTTCACATGCAGTTTAAAGGAACATAACAGCTATGACTGTAAGAGGAAGTGTTACTTGGCAAGCTTTGGATGCGCACTTGCAAAAAGATATTTTGCCCTATTCTCTTAAGCAACTATTTAATGGCTCAGGCGCCCAACGTTTTAATGATCTCTCCATGGAAGCTATGGGATTATTGTTGGATTTATCGAAGCAAAAAATGACTCCAAAAACATTAAACTTGCTTGTTAAAATGGCTGAGCAACAAGGTTTAAGGCAAGCTACACAAATGCTTTATAGTGGTGGAGAGATCAATCGATCTGAACTGAGACCCGCATTGCATACGGCGTTAAGAGACTCTTCCTCAGAAAAATACAGTGCTATCCACGTGGATGGGCAGAACGTAAAGCAGCTTGTTGCTAAAAATCTGCTGGACATGGAGAGAATTGCTAGCAAGATACAAAAAGGTAATTGGCTTGGCTACTCTGGACAGCCTATTACTACTGTCATTAATATAGGTGTCGGTGGTTCTGATATTGGTCCTAATATGGTGTGCCACGCCTTAGCAGAGTTCCGGTTAGAGACTAAATTTCCATTAGATGTGATGTTTGTTTCCTCCATGGATGGTAGCCAGTTGGCAGAAATGCTGCAGCACTTAGATCAAGGTTCAACCTTATTTATTATCGCTTCTAAAACGTTCACCACCATTGATACTTTAGCCAATGCTGAGACTGCAAGAGCTTGGTTACGAAAAAAAATACCCAGTGATAGCCTTATTGGCCAACACCACTTGGTGGGTTGTAGTGCATTTCCAGAACGTATGGCTAAGTGGGGCATACCTTCTGAAAATCAAATTTCTTTATGGGATTGGGTAGGAGGTCGCTATTCTTTGTGGAGTGGTATAGGTCTACCTATTGCGATTAAACTGGGCATGGCCAATTTTAAGCTGCTTCTCAAGGGCGCAAACGCCATGGATGACCACTTTCAAAATGCAAGCCTGCACGAAAATTTACCGGTAATGCTAGCGTTGACAGGTATTTGGAATATAAACTTTTTGGGGTTAAAAGCCCACACTATATTACCCTACGATGGGCGTCTCAAGTTATTGCCTAATTACCTTAGTCAATTAGAGATGGAAAGTAACGGTAAATCGGTGACAAATGCAGGTGAAAAAGTTGATTTTGATACAAGCCCAGTTATATGGGGTGACGTAGGAGCTAACGCTCAGCATGCATTTTTTCAGTTGTTACATCAAGGCACGCCAGCCTACTATGCTGACTTTATAGTGCCTATAAAACGCACTGCATCTAGTGAATATACTAAGGCCACACGGGCTCAACTGGAGTATCAGCAGTCGTTAAATTTAGCTAATTGTGTAGCGCAATCTAGGGTGCTCATGCTGGGTGATGATGTTCTGAGCTGGGATCAAAGCATTGTTACTTCACCCGACCGTTTGTATCCTGGTAACCATGCCTCTAGTACCCTCATGTTTGATGAACTCACACCGGAGAGTCTTGGACGGTTAATTGCGTTATACGAGCATAAGGTATTTGTGCAGGCTGTGGTCTGGGATATTAACCCATTCGATCAATGGGGTGTTGAAC
>DCAT01000034.1:6073-6384 GCA_002312935.1 Oceanospirillaceae bacterium UBA1126
CGCCAAATTTGACGCCTCTACTGAAGGTCTGTTAAACCATATGTTTAAACACCACCACTAAATACGGCAGCTATCTTTACTGCCGCCGTTGGTAAAGTAATATTCAAATGCCTTAGGTGTGCGACCTCGGCCAGACCATTGGTGTGTCGTGCCCTGCGGATCGACAATTTGATATTGTGGTGCTACGGGTTTGCGAGTTTTTTTGATTTTAGGCGCTTCTCCAGAAAAGAAATCTTCTGGCGTTAGGCCAGCATCGGCAATAGCTGCAAAGATAGCTTTTTTTTCTGCGTCTTTTTTGGCTGACTGGGCAA
>DCAT01000116.1:0-10027 GCA_002312935.1 Oceanospirillaceae bacterium UBA1126
AACTCCAACTCCAACTCCAACAGCGCCAGCGCCTGTTGTTAATGAAACAGTGGCCCCGTCTTCTGGCCCTCAACACCGTACGTCTAGGCGCGTGCCAATGACTCGCTTGCGCTCAACTATCGCTAAGCGCTTGGTGTCTGCGCAAAACGAAGCAGCAATGTTAACCACCTACAACGAAGTTGATATGTCGCCTATTATGGCGCTGCGTAGTCAGTATAAAGCGCAGTTTGAGAAAGCACACAACGGTACTCGTTTAGGGTTTATGTCGTTCTTTGTTAAGGCCTCAGCAGAGGCTCTCAAACGTTATCCAGCAGTGAATGCTTCGTTAGACGGCAACGATATGGTATACCACGCGTATCAAGACGTTAGTGTTGCCGTGTCAACAGAACGAGGTCTGGTGGTACCTGTGTTACGTGACGTAGAAGCGATGACCTTGGCTGATATTGAGAAGGGTATAGTGCAGTTAGCCAAACAAGCCAAAGATGGCAAGCTTACTTTAGCAGAAATGCAGGGTGGAACCTTCACCATAACAAACGGTGGTATTTTTGGATCTTTGCTATCTACGCCAATTTTAAACCCGCCACAAACTGCCATTTTAGGCATGCACAAAATTCAAGATCGCCCGGTAGCAGAGAACGGCCAAGTGGTCATTCGACCAATGATGTATTTAGCCTTGTCTTATGACCACCGAATGATTGATGGCAAGGAAGCAGTACAGTTCTTAGTTACCATTAAGGAATTGCTGCAAGATCCAGCGCGGATATTGCTTGAGATATAAGCCCGCGTGTTAACCTAAGTCTGCGTTGTGATCCAACGCGGGCTGAAAATCTGAGAAAATATTATGTCCCAAGAATTTGATTTGGTCGTTATTGGTGGCGGTCCTGGTGGCTATGTCGCCGCAATCCGTGCTGCGCAACTGGGGTTAAAGACAGCCTGTGTAGAAAAATGGACTAGTGACAAAGGTGCCCCAGTGTTAGGCGGAACCTGCTTAAATGTAGGTTGTATTCCATCAAAGGCGTTGCTGGACTCGACTCATAAATTCCATGATGCCAAACACGAATTTGAAGTTCATGGTATCAATACAGGTGAAGTGACCATGGACGTGGCTGCCATGTTGGCGCGTAAAAATGCCATTGTTAGCAACCTTACTATGGGCGTGGCTGGGTTATTTAAAGCTAACGGGGTGACCTTAATCCATGGCATGGGCCAGCTACAAAAAGACTGTATGGTAAAAGTGACTGCTGTTGATGGCAGTGTCAGTCAAGTTAAAGCGGGTAGTGTGATATTGGCTGCTGGTTCTGTAGCGGTAACTATTCCGCCAGCACAGTTAACTGACGATATTATTATTGATAACGTGGGCGCACTAAATATTCGTGAAGTACCAAAACGTTTAGGTATCATTGGGGCGGGAGTCATCGGCTTAGAGATGGGTACAGTATGGCAACGCTTGGGTAGTGACGTTGTTGTATTAGAAGCGATGGACACGTTTTTAGGGTCAGCTGATAAGGATTTATCCAAGGAAGCGGCTAAGTGTTTAAAGAAGCAAGGCATGGATATTCGCCTTGGTGCACTAGTTACTGGGACCGAAGTTGTCAATAATGAAGTTAAAGTCGCCGTTAAAAAGGCCGATGGCGACTCCCAAACACTGACATTCGACAAGTTGATTGTTGCTGTAGGTCGTAAACCGTACACTGAAGGCCTGTTGGCAGCAGATTCTGGCGTAGGGCTTGATGAACGAGGATATGTTCATGTTAACTCACGCTGTAAAACAGATGCTCCTGGGGTATATGCTATTGGTGACGTTGTTCGTGGCCCTATGTTAGCTCACAAGGCTTCTGAAGAAGGCATGATGGTTGCAGATATCATTGCAGGCAATAAAGCTTTGATTAATTACGACTGTATTCCTTGGGTGATTTATACCCATCCAGAAATGGCTTGGGTTGGTAAAACAGAGCAGGAACTAAAGTCTGAAGGTGTCGAAATTAAGGTTGGTAAGTTTCCATTTGCAGCTTCCGGCCGTGCCATGGCCGCAAACGACACTCAAGGTTTTGTGAAGTTGATTGCTGATGCGCAAACAGACCGTATTTTAGGTTGCCATATTCTTGGTGGTAACGCGTCTGAACTTATTGCTCAGGCCGTCATTGCGATGGAATTTGGTTCCAGTGCTGAGGATCTTGCGCTTACAGTGTTTGCTCACCCTTCATTGAGCGAAGCAGTTCACGAAGCCGCCCTAGCCGTAGATGGTCATGCTATTCATATGGCCAACAGGAAAAAGAGAAAATAAGTAGTTAGGTTAAATTTAAATTTAAGTAAACAGGCAACATAATGAATCTTCATGAATATCAAGGCAAACTGTTGTTTGCCCAGTACGGCTTGCCCGTATCTAGCGGTATCGCCGTAGATACTGCAGAAGAAGCCATGGCGGCACTGGACCAAGTTCCAGGTGATCGCTGGGTAATTAAAGCCCAAGTTCACGCGGGTGGCAGGGGTAAAGCGGGCGGCGTACAATTAATTTCGTCTAAACAGGAAGCTGCAGATTTCGCTAACAAGTGGTTAGGTAACCGAATGGTTACCTATCAGACAGATGCTGATGGCCAGCCTGTTTCGAAGGTTTATATTGAGCCGTGTACTGATATTGCACAAGAACTTTATCTTGGCGCTGTGGTAGATCGCAGTAGTCAGCGTATTGTATTTATGGCGTCCACCGAGGGCGGCGTAGAAATTGAACAGGTGGCTGAAGAGACTCCTGAAAAGATTTTGAAGGCAGAGATTGACCCGTTAACTGGAGCTCAACCATACCAAGGGCGTGAGCTTGCGTTTAAGTTAGGCCTTAAGGGTAAGCAAGTTGGTCAGTTTACTAAAATATTCATTGGTTTGGCGCAGTTGTTCCAAGATAAAGACCTAGCCTTATTAGAAATTAATCCGTTGGTAGTGACTGAGCAAGGTGATCTACACTGTTTAGACGCTAAGGTTGTGATTGACAGCAACGCGGTTTACCGTCACAAAGACATTCAAGCTATGCATGATCCAAGTCAAGACGATGAGCGTGAAGCTCATGCCGCTTCTTGGGACTTAAATTATGTTGCTTTAGATGGCACTATAGGTTGTTTAGTTAATGGTGCAGGTTTAGCCATGGGAACCATGGACATTGTTGCTTTGCACGGTGGTTTCCCAGCTAACTTTTTGGACGTAGGGGGCGGTGCAACTAAAGAGCGTGTGACCGAAGCGTTTAAGATCATCTTGTCTGACGATCGTGTTAAGGCTGTATTGGTAAATATTTTTGGTGGGATTGTGCGTTGTGATTTGATTGCTGAGGGCATTATAGGTGCCGTGAAAGAAGTTGGTGTAAACGTGCCTGTAGTTGTTCGTTTGGAAGGTAATAATGCTGAATTAGGTAGTCAAAAGCTGGCAGAAAGTGGCCTTGATATTATTGCTGCTACGAGCCTAAGTGGTGCAGCTCAACAAGTAGTTGCTGCAGCTGGAGGTGAAGCATGAGTATCTTAATTAACAAAGACACTAAGGTTATTTGCCAAGGTTTTACCGGTAGTCAGGGTACTTTCCACTCTGAACAAGCCATTGAATACGGCACTAAAATGGTGGGCGGCGTAACACCAGGAAAAGGAGGTGCCACTCACCTGGGCCTGCCTGTATTTAACACGGTCAATGAAGCGGTTATAGCCACGGGTGCTGAGGCTTCTGTTATTTATGTGCCTGCTGCTTTTTGTAAGGACTCAATACTTGAAGCTGCTAATGCAGGTATCAAGTTTATTGTTGCCATCACTGAAGGTATTCCAACGTTAGATATGTTGGAATGTAAGGTAATTTGCGACCAACTTGGGGTACGTTTAGTAGGCCCCAATTGCCCAGGTGTAATTACTCCTGGTGAATGTAAAATCGGTATTATGCCTGGCCATATTCATTTGCCAGGCAAGGTTGGCATAGTGTCTCGTTCAGGCACCTTAACTTATGAAGCTGTTAAGCAAACCACAGACGCTGGTTATGGACAGTCTACATGTGTAGGTATTGGTGGTGATCCAATTCCAGGTACTAACTTTATTGACGTGCTTGAGCTATTTGAACAAGACCCAGCGACTGAAGCCATTGTTATGATTGGTGAAATTGGCGGTACTGCAGAAGAAGAAGCGGCGGCTTACATTAAAGCTAATGTTACTAAGCCTGTTGTGTCTTACATTGCTGGCGTTACTGCACCTGCTGGTAAGCGTATGGGCCATGCTGGAGCCATTATTTCTGGTGGTAAAGGTACGGCAGATGAAAAATTTGCTGCCTTAGAGGATGCTGGTGTTAAAACTGTCCGTTCTCTTGCTGATATCGGTAAAGCACTAAAAGAAGTGACGGGCTGGAGCTAAGCTCGAGCTAATGCCATAAAAAAGGCCACCCTAGGGTGGCCTTTTTGTATCTCCATGAAAAGTTAGTCAGGCACTTAGCCTTGTTTTTCTTTGAGTGCCAACTCTTTAGCTACTTCTACCTTAGAATCTTCTAACATTGCTTCTATTTGGATACCCTCAATGCGGGTCATTAGTGGTTTGAATTTCTCAATGTTATGGCCTACAAGGGGCGTATTTAGTCCTGACCAAGCAAGATTATCATTAAGAAAGCTAGCAGCATCTTGCGTCATAATGGGTAAGATAGGCTTTAAATAAATCATTAACATACGGAACATGTTGAGGCCCGTTGAACAAATATCTTGTACCTGTTGTTCAGAACCCTCTTGCTTTGCCAACACCCACGGTTCTTTATCAGCAATGTATTGGTTGGCTTGATCGGCTAATGCCATTATAGATTTTATGGCTTTGCCAAATTCACGGTTTTCGTAATAGTCTGCTATGGCATGTTGTTCATTAGAAAATGCTTTAAGCAATTCTGGTTCACTAACAGCACTACTAAGTTGACCATTAAATTTCTTACTAATGAAACCCGCACTGCGGCTGGCAATATTCACTACCTTACCCACTAAGTCTGAATTAACTCGCTGTACGAAATCTTCTAGATTCAAGTCGATATCATCAACCTTATTATTGAGTTTGGCAGCAAAATAGTAACGCAAATATTCTGGGTTAAGGTGGCGTAAGTAAGTACCAGCCTTAATAAAAGTGCCACGAGATTTAGACATTTTTTGACCATTCACCGTTAAAAAACCATGTGCGTAAACAGCTGTAGGTGTGCGGAATTCGGCAGCATGCAACATAGCAGGCCAAAAAAGACCGTGGAAGTTTATGATGTCTTTACCAATAAAATGGTACAGCTCAGTATTTGAGTTTTTATTCCAATAATGGTCAAAGTCCAGTTTTTCTGTGCGATCGCATAAGTTTTTGAAACTAGCCATATAGCCAATTGGTGCGTCTAGCCATACATAAAAAAACTTGTTTTTTTGGCCTGGTATTTCAAAACCAAAATAGGGTGCATCTCTGCTGATGTCCCATTCCTGTAGGCCAGAATCTAGCCACTCAGCTAGTTTATTAGCGATTTCACTCTGTAAACTACCACTTCGGGTCCATTCCTTCAGCAATTCCTCAAAGTCTGGAAGTTTAAAAAATAAGTGAGTGGAGTCCTTTTGAATAGGTGTTGCTCCAGAAATGGCTGATTTAGGCTTAATTAAATCAGACGGAGAGTAGGTCGCCCCGCAAGACTCACAGTTATCGCCATACTGATCTTCTGTGTTGCATTTCGGACAGGTACCTTTGATAAATCGGTCAGCCAAAAATAATTGTTTTTCTGGGTCGAAAGCTTGCGTAATAGTTCGCGAGGCAATATGGCCCTTGGCCTCGCAGGCTCTATAAATGTATTCTGAAAATTCACGGTTTTCAGGGGAGTGAGTTGAATAAAAGTTGTCAAAAGAAACATTAAAATTACTAAAATCTTGCTCGTGCTCTGCTTGTACCTTGGCAATTAATTGCTCGGGTGTAATGCCTTCTTGTTCGGCACGCAACATAATTGCTGTGCCATGTGCATCGTCTGCACACACATAGTGGCAGGTATTGCCAGTGTGACGCTGGAATCTCACCCAGATATCAGTTTGAATGTACTCCAGCATATGGCCAAGATGAATAGATCCGTTGGCATAAGGTAGTGCGCTGGTTACAAGTATTTCGCGAGTAGTAGTCATGGGTTAGATTCGAGTGTCTTAAGGGCGCTAAATGGAGCGCAAACTGGTGGATTTGATGATTCAGACACCATTGTACAAAACATTGGACTGTACGCCTATAGTTTCTCCTCTAAGAGTGCAGGATTATATGTTTATGCCCGTTTGCCCTGCTATAATTCACCCTAATTACAGATCCCAGTTTAAGGAGCAGGTTTGTGGCACTTGAGCCTATAGAACCGCAACAATACCAAACGCTACTAGACGCTAAAAGTGAACAGATTAGAAGTCGCTTTGACGAGTTAGGCAGTTTTTCCTCAGGCCTTGAGTTAGACGTATTCTCATCTAAGCCAGAAAATTACCGCATGCGAGCAGAGTTTCGTATGTGGCATGAGGGAGATGACTTATTTTATGCTATGTTTCCACCAGGTAATAAATATCAGCCCATTCGTATAGAGTCCTTTCCTCAAGCCAGTGAGCGAATAAATGACCTAATGATACCCTTACTGGTAGGCATTAAAACGTCGCCTGTGTTGAGTAAAAAGTTATTCCAAATAGACTTTTTAAGTAGTCAACGTGGTGAAGTTCTTGTTAGCCTTTTGTACCATAAGCAACTAGAAGACGATTGGTTAGTGCTTGCTGAAGCCCTGCGTATTGAACTGGGTATTAATATTATTGGTCGAGCGCGTAAACAAAAGCATGTGTTGGGTATTGGCTACATTATGGAAACTCTCGAAGTGCGAGGGCGAAAGTATCATTATCAGCAGATAGAGAATGCATTTACTCAACCTAATGCGGGTGTTAATGAGCAAATGATCTCTTGGGCTTGTGAGAATGTAGAGCGTTTTGGCCCCATGGACAAACCAGATTTGTTGGAGCTGTACTGTGGTAATGGCAACTTCACTGTGCCGTTAGCTGCACAGTTTCGCAAAGTAATGGCTACCGAAATTGCTAAATCGTCAGTTAACTCAGCCCATGTTAATTTGATCGAAAATGGCATTGATAATGTCACTATTGTGCGTCTGTCCAGCGAAGAAATGACTCAAGCCTTGGCGGGTGTACGCGCCTTTAGGCGCTTAGCAGATGTAGATTTAAGTAGTTTTAATTTTGGCACTATTTTAGTTGATCCGCCCAGAGCAGGGTTAGACCAAGAAACTTTAGCACTAGTGCAGCAATTTGATCAGGTGGTTTACATTTCTTGCAACCCAGACACCTTGCTAGAAAACTTACAAGAACTCAAGCAAACCCACGTGCTAAAACGCTTGGCTCTATTTGACCAGTTTCCATATACCCACCATACCGAATGCGGTGTGGTGCTGCATAAACGTAATTCATAGGATATATCTAATGAGCGACACACGACCAGAAGGCCTTCAAAAAATCAAACACATCGTTGCTATAGCGTCTGGCAAGGGTGGTGTAGGCAAATCAACCACTACAGTTAACGTGGCGTTAGCCATGGCTAAAGCAGGTTTTAAAGTTGGTGTCTTAGATGCTGACATTTATGGCCCAAGCCAAGGTTTAATGCTGGGAATTGCTGAAGGCAGTCACCCAGAAACGATGGAAGAAAAGTGGTTTGTACCTATTCAAGCCCATGGCGTAAGTGTAATGTCTATGGCTTTTTTAGTAGATGCCAACTCACCTATGGTTTGGCGTGGCCCAATGGCAGCAGGTGCATTGCAGCAGATGCTATTACAAACAAATTGGGGGGAGTTGGATTACTTGTTTGTTGACATGCCTCCTGGCACTGGTGATATACAATTAACCTTGTGTCAAAAGGCGCAAGTGTCTGGTGCAGTGATTGTCACCACCCCACAGGACCTAGCATTGCTTGATGCCCGCAAGGGTATAGAAATGTTTAATAAAGTGAAAGTGCCCGTGTTAGGTATTGTGGAAAATATGAGCACTCATGTGTGTAGCCAATGCAATCATGAAGAGGCAATTTTCGGTGCTGGCGGCGGTGATGCGCTAGCCCAAGAGTATAGCACTGACTTGCTTGCCAGTTTACCATTGAGCATGGCTATTCGTGTGCTTGTTGATGGCGGAACACCCACGGTGGTAGCTGAGCCGCAATCAGCAGCGGCCCATACCTATGTAAAGTTAGCCCATGCATTAGTGTCAAAGCTTGATGCGACTAGCCAATCCATGCCTAGTATTAGTATAGATGAAGATTAAATCTCATGCGTTTAAGTGATAAAGATATTATTGCCGCTTTAAACAGTGGCAAAATTGGAATTGAACCACGGCCTGACGATAGCGTTATTACGGGGGTCAGTGTAGACCTGAGGTTAGGCAATAGCTTTCGTGTGTTCAAGGCCCATGCCCGTGCGTTTGTAGACGTAAGCGCCAGCCGTGAAGAAATAAACAGTACTCTCGAAGCCATTATGAGTGAAGAGATTGTTGTTGAGGAAGGTGAGAGCTTTTTTCTACACCCTGGTGAGTTGGCACTGGCCGTTACGCTAGAGTCGATCACTATTCCTGATGATCATGTTGGCTGGCTAGATGGGCGCTCTTCACTGGCACGATTAGGGCTTATGGTTCATGTTACAGCGCACCGTATTGATCCCGGTTGGAGTGGTGCTATTGTGCTTGAGTGTTTTAACAGTGGTAAGCTGCCCTTGGCGTTAAAACCTAATATGACTATTGGCGCAATAAATTTCGAAACGCTCTCTAGCCCAGCACTAAGGCCCTACAATAAACGGCCCGACGCTAAATACAAACATCAACAAAGCGCTCTAGCAAGCCGTATTGACCAAGACGCCTAGGCACGGCTAATAGGCAATGTTCAGCTGCTGTCAGGTCGCTGAACCGACTGCTACAATTAGTTAAACCATTGGTCCAATTGAGAAAGGTCATCACTGCTTAGTAGGCCGCTGGCTTTTTTGAGGCGCAATTGGTTCAAAACTAAGTCAAGCCGCGCATTTGCCCAGCTTCTTTGTGCAGAAAAAACTAGTTTTTCAGCATCTAGAATATCACTTAGGTCTCTCAAGCCTAATTCGTACTCCGTATTTTTTCCTGCTAAAGAAGCTTGCACTGCTAAGTCTAATTGCACTAACGCCTGAATTTGTTGGCGACTCGTATCAAGGGCTTGATGCCAGCGTCTAACTTCTTGTTGTGTGGCCTTGAGTAGGGCTTGGCCTTGCTGTTCACTGGCATGCCAGCTTTCTTTGGCCTCTTTAGTTTGGGCTTGATTAAGGCCGCCGTCATAAAAAGTGCCTGAAACCCCTATAGAGAATGTTTGTGAATCCCCCATAGCACTGCTGTAATTCTTCGCCACAGTGACACTTGCAGTAGGGTACATGCTTACATCCTTAACCTGGTAGTTATGGAATGCCTGCCGAGTGGCAGAGCTATTTCTAGCAAGGTCAAGATTATTATCCTGCGCCAAAACAAACCAATTTTCTAGAGAGTTAGTAGCGATTAGGCTGTCAGCACTAAAGTCACTGCCTAGGGCAGCAAGCTGCTCTGGTAATGCTTGGTTGGTTAAATTCTCAAGATTAGCTCTGGCTAAGCTTAGGTTTTGCCTAACCTGTAGCAGGTTTACCTGTAATTGTTGAAAGTTGGCCTTTACGTCCTGCAGCTGAATAATACTAGTAATGCCTAGATCAACTTGTTGCTGAGTTTGTTTTAAACGCTGTTCTGTAGCAGTCACCTCAGCCATGCTTGAAAAAAGTTGGTGCTGTTGTTTGATCACCGCTACATAACGTTCAATAACAGAGAAAATAAGGTTTTGATGGACTTTTTCGAAGCTAATGCGTGCGACAGCAGCAATTTGCTCCGCCACTTTCATACCATAATATGCATCCAGTCTTAAAGGCATTGCCACCTGCACTCCATAACTGTGGCTGTTGGAGCGTGCATCTAAAGCTAAATTTTGATTAAGCTTTCCAGTTATTTGTGGGCTTAGGGCGCTATTGGCTTGCGGGA
>DCAT01000116.1:10340-27470 GCA_002312935.1 Oceanospirillaceae bacterium UBA1126
AGCTTGCGGGATGATCTGTAGTTTAGATTCAAGCGTGTGCTGGGCAGCGAGGTAGCTAGGGTCATTAGCCTGTGCGAGTTGAAAAAGGTCTTGAAATTGGCTGGCGTGGCTGCCTATGGCTGTAGTGACGGTTAAGATAAAGGCAGCAATACGGTGTGAAGAAGCCAAGATAGATCCTTAATTAAATGATTTCTGGTCGAACAGTGTAACTAAATCAGTGGCTGTGCGCTAATAGCTTTACTAAGCTTTGCACAATACAGTGGTGAGGGGCTTTCTGATTAACGGTCTAACCAAGTTAGATGGGTCAAATTGAGTTGGTAACGTTTGCCGTCAGTTTCTTTTTGCACAATGCGAACAATGGTGTAGTCCAGTTCTGGCGCAAACCAAATCCATGTTTCTCGGTCGGTATCTTCACCTCGATCACGCTTAATACGCACAGACTTAAAGGTGCCTAGGGCTGTTTCAATAAGGTCTTCACCATCAGCAATAAAGCGATAGGTTTTAAGCAGTCCACCATCAGCTACCTCGTAGGCGTATACTTGTCCCTCAACTACAGGGGGGATTGCCAAGTCAAGCTGCAAGCGCAACTGCACACTTTGTTTATCTAATGTGTGTGGCACGATATCCATCACCCAAGAAGATCCCTCTGCGGTGTTCTTAACTTTTTTGTTTGGCCAATCAAATGCCACTTCTACGTTACGCTTGTTGTTAAAAACCTTGCGCTGGTAGCTGTAATGGATAGGTTGAAGTTGATCATCTAAAAGGCTGAATAATGAAGATTCAGTGAGGGAAGCAATCATTGCACTGGCTTCTGTAGTGAGGCGATAATTGCCATCACTATTCTTAACTAGGCTGCGTTCGGCTTTACCTGACAGGCTGATTCCTAAGTCCCATTGGCTGGTATAAATGGCTTGAAAAGTACGCAGCTGAGCTATGCTGCTGCTACTCCATAATAACATCAAGAATAGACTAGCTAGGCTAGTAGCATTAGATAAAGTTTGCTTCATATATGACATTGCACTTCCTTGAGATATGACTATCAGGCGCTCACTTTAACATTGGAACGGCATTCCCTGAGCAGGTAAACTATGGCCATCCATTAATACGGTGTTGTTGTGAAGTTTTAGACGGCCCTCACAAAACCACTTTATAGCGATAGGGTAAATAATATGCTCTTGTACCAAAACCCGACTAGCTAATACGCTAGGTGAATCCATGCTTAGGACGGGTACCAATGCTTGTATGACAATAGGGCCGCCATCAAGTTCACTAGAAACAAAATGCACGCTGGCCCCATGTTGCTCCACCTCTGCTTCTAGAGCACGCTCATGGGTATTGGTGCCCTTAAACAGAGGTAACAACGAAGGGTGAATGTTAAGCATACGCCCTTCGTAACGATGGGTTAGTTCGGGCGTAAAAATGCGCATAAAACCAGCCAAAACTATAAGGTCTGGCTGTTTATCATCTATGGCATGCATTAACTCACGATCAAATGCTTCACGACTGCCATAGTCAAGGTGGTTAATGACTTGAGTTGCAATACCTGCTCTATTCGCCCTGACTAGACCCTTGGCTTCTTGTTTGTTGCTAATAACTAGCTCGATGGTAGCTGCAATAGTACCATCAGCAATGGCGTCAATCAGTGCTTGCAGATTACTGCCACTACCCGATATAAGCACCACAAGGCGGGGTATCTGTTGTAAGGATGGTTCATGCATGTAGGTATCCAAGCGTTAAATTAACGCATAACAACAGCGTCTTCAGAGCCATTATTTTGTTTAATATGGCCAATAACCCAAGGTTGTTCACCGGCGCTCGTTAGGCATGCTATGGTTTTGGCTCGGTCTTCTTCAGCCACTACAATCACCATACCTACGCCACAGTTAAATGTGCGGTACATTTCAGTATCGGTTACATTACCATTAGTTTGTAACCACTTAAATACTGCAGGTTGCAGCCATGAATGAGTGTCAATTACAGCTACACTGTCGCTTGGCAATACGCGAGGGATATTCTCTAGTAAACCGCCACCAGTAATATGGGATAAAGCCCTTACATCTACTTGCTTAAACAATTCTAGCAAAGCTTTTACGTAAATACGGGTCGGTTCCATTAGGGCTTCACCTAAACTGACACCACCAATGTCCTGTTGCAAATCAGCTTGGCTCACGTCAATAATTTTGCGGATTAAGGAATAACCATTAGAGTGTGGGCCTGAGGCGGGCAATCCAATAAGCACATTTCCTGGCGCAACTTTAGTCCCATCTATGATTTTGCTTTTTTCTACGATGCCTACACAAAAACCAGCAAGATCATAATCTTCACCTTCGTACATGCCCGGCATTTCGGCTGTTTCACCACCCACTAAAGAGGCACCTGCAAGTTCGCAGCCTTCGCCAATTCCAGTGACTACGCGTGTTGCAATTTCTACATCTAGCTTGCCAGTGGCGTAATAGTCTAAGAAAAATAACGGTTCTGCACCGGCAACAATTAAATCGTTAGCGCACATAGCCACAAGGTCGATACCGATATGATCATGACGGTTAAGTTCTAAAGCTAATTTTAACTTCGTACCGACGCCATCGGTGCCAGATACAAGTACCGGCTCGTCATGCCCTTTAGGTAGCTCGAACAGTGCTCCAAAGCCACCTAGGCCAGCCATTACTTCTGGGCGACGGGTACGCTTAGCGACACCTTTAATGCGTTCAATAAGAGCGTTGCCTGCATCGATATCGACACCAGCATCTTTATAGCTTAGGGAATGGGTAGGGGCTTCAGTGCTCATAGCAGGGGGGTGACCTTAGGCGTTTAAATAACAGTGACTCATTTTACCACGTCTCCCGACGTTTCATCACCTGCTTATAGTCGAAGTTTAGAGGTTTTTTGTACTTTTGTTGCTAGCAGCACTGACACATATTGATTATAGTTAGGGAGATTTACTTTAGACTGAACAAAATACCTAACCCAATAATCACCAAAGATACTGTATGACGTTAATATTGCAAAAAATAGTGGCTAAGTCATTATGGAAAATAAGTTTTGGGTTGCTGTTATGGTTGTTAGCTTCCCCCGCATTTAGTGTCACTGTAGAAGGTCTCTATAGTGCAGGGGTTGCCGTGAAAGACCAATCCTCAGCACAGATGATGAAAGCGAAAAAGGTGGGCCTTAGTCAAGTGTTGGTTAAAGTGACCGGGCAAACAAAGAGCTTAAATAACCCACGCATACGCACTGCGCTAGTAGAAGCAGACGATTACTTGCAACGCTTTTCCTTTACCACTCAATTAGCTGACGGTAAGCCACAAGCGGTGATAGAGTTAGCCTTTGATGCGCTGCAGGTTAATCGACTAATTGCTGAATCTGGGCTCCCCATATGGGGAACTGATCGTGCAGCAATCTTAGTTTGGTTGGTGGAAGATACCCAGGGTACTCGCCAGATTGTTAGTGATGACAGCCACCCTATGGTGGCACAAATCATGCAGCAAGCAGAACAACGAGGTATGCCGTTATTATGGCCGTTATTAGATTTAGAAGACCAAGTTGCTATCAATGCTGGGGCCCTATGGGGTCTGTTTAGAGATACGATTAAAAGTGCCTCCAGCCGTTACCAAGCTGACGCCGTATTAGTTGGTCGTATGTTCCAAGATAGTCAAAATTTGTGGCGGGTGGAGTGGAATTTTTGGCTGGACGAAGTTGAACAACAGTGGTCTTCTGAAGGCACTGACTTAGCCATTTTAATAGACCCTTTACAAGACCGTTTGTCATCCAGTTTAGTAGCAAAATTCGCCTTGGCCACTGCTATTAAAAGGTCAATTAATGACGATAGTAAAAGTGCTATATTGCGAGTAGATCAGGTGACCCAGTTTGAGGACTATGCTGAATTACGTGCAATGTTGCAGGGCATTGCGGGTATTCAGCGGGTACAATTGCGCAGTGCCAGTGGCGCTACGTTAGAGTTTAGGATATTTGCTCGATCTCATCTAGCTCAAGTTAAATCAGTTGTTGATCTTAAACGACGATTAAAACCTGTAGACAAGATGGATGCCAAGGAGGGCGCTGATAGTAGCCCTTTATGGCATTATCAATGGAATTAATATAAGGAATGTATCTAATGACGCAGTCTCAGACAGGGTTGTTGTTTTTTGTAGGGGCTATTGTAGCGGCGTTGCTCTATTTACTTCAGCCTGTGCTTACGCCGTTTGTTGTAGGTATTGGCATCGCCTACTTGGCAGATCCCTTTGCTGATCGTCTAGAAGCCAGAGGATGTAGCAGAACAATTGCAACTATAATTGTATTTGTGGCGTTAATTTTGGTGTTGGCTGCCATAATATTGGTTGTTGTACCTTTGATGATTAAGCAGATTCAGACCTTAGTACAAATGATACCCACTATTGAGGTCTGGTATAATGCCGCTTTGTTACCATGGTTGCAGTCAAACTTAGGTGTAGATGTTAAAAGCATGAACTTAGACCTAGTTACCGAAGGGCTCTCCGCTGAGTGGAAACAAACAGGCGGGGTGATTTCCCGCGTGGTTCAATATGCTACACAATCGAGTATGAGTTTAATTTCTACCCTAGGCTCTATGGCCATGGTTCCTGTGGTGGCATTTTATATGTTGCGGGATTTCGATCTTCTTACAGCGCGTATCAAGGCTTTGTTGCCCATTAACGCTCAGCCCCGTGTCAGTGCGCTGGCGTTAGAGAGTAATGATGTTTTGGGCGCATTTATGAGAGGTCAGCTGCTCGTCATGTTTAGTTTGGGAATAATATATGCACTAGGGCTTAGTTTGGTGGGCTTAAATTACGCATTATTAATTGGTATATTGGCTGGACTAGCCAGTATTGTGCCTTACTTAGGTTTTGTTGTTGGTATTGCAGCAGCCATGGTTATTGCCTTTTTTCAGTTTGACGGTTACGTGCCACTTACGCTCGTGGTTGCAGTGTTTGTTATAGGGCAAATGATAGAGAGCTTTGTGCTGACTCCACTTCTTGTAGGTGATCGTATTGGCTTGCATCCGGTGGCTGTAATATTTGCAATTTTAGCAGGTGGACAATTGTTTGGATTTATGGGTATTTTATTAGCTTTGCCAATCGCTGCCGTGATTATGGTATTGTTGCGCAATCTTCATGAGGGCTATATCAAAAGCTCATTGTATGGTCAGCGGGATAGTGAATGACGTCTAATGTTGTAACCAACACATGTGAGCAGCGTGGCTCTCAGCAACTTACGTTAGGTGTCACTTTAAATGCTCAGCAACAGTTGAGTAACTTTAGCTTCAGTGGTGCACCCGCATTGGCTCAAACGCTAGATCAGCTGATGCTCAATGAGCAGGCTGACAGTGTTTATGTATTTGGTGCTCAAGGTGTGGGTAAAAGCCATGTATTGCAAGGCTGCGTGCTTAAAGCTCAAGAAATGGGCCAGGAAGCGGTCTACATAAGTTGCAGTGAACTAATGCAGATACCAGCGCATCAAGCCAACGACTATCTAGCAGGCTTAGAGCATAATGTTTTAGTATGTGTTGACGACATAGACTGCCTGGTTGCTGATAGTCATTGGGCGCAGGCCTGGTTTCATTTGTACAATAGGTTAATGCAGCAAGGTAATCACCTTGTGATGTCTGCTAAATCAAATCCTAGAACAATAAATTGCTCACTTAATGATTTGCGGTCGAGATTACAGTTAGCTAATGTTTTTCAATTAAATGCCTTGGATGAATTGGCCAGTAGGCAATTATTAAAAGCTAAAGCTAAGCAAAAAGGTTTGCAATTAACGGACGAGCAAGTGGCCTATATTTTTTCACGGAGTCCACGGGGTCTGGCGAATTTATTGGCAGTTTTAGATTTATTAGACTCAGCCTCTTGGCTAGAAAAGAGACGGATAACTATTCCGTTTATCAAGCAGGTAATGGCGTGGTAGGACAAAGAAAGAGTTTACAGAAACAAGGAAGAAGAACATGTTAGGGCGTTTAAAAATTGGTTTAACAGTGGGTTTAACACTAAGCTTAGCAATGTTAAGTGCATGTTCGACTGCACCTACTGCATCGTCTGCTGACGTTAGCCCAGATCCTAGAGATCCGTATGAAAATTTTAACCGCAAGGTCTATGCATTGAACGATGTAGTAGACCAGAAGATTTTGCTGCCAGTCGTTAACGTTTACGAAGATGTCACACCCAGCGTAGTCACTAAAGGTGTGAGTAACTTTTTTTCAAACTTAAGTGAAATGAGTAATTTTTTAAACCACAGTTTGCAACTTAAGCCTAAAAAAGCCGCTAAGGATGTTGGCCGCTTAGTAATTAATAGCACTCTAGGTTTGGGGGGTGTTATCGATGTGGCCTCTAATCTAGGGATCTATCAAGAGCCAGAGGATTTTGGCCAAACCCTAGGCTACTGGGGTGTTAGCTCAGGCCCCTATATGGTTTTACCTCTTCTTGGCCCTAGTACATTAAGAGACACCAGTGCCATAGTGATTGATATGAGCGCCAGCCCTATTCGCCGTTATGACCCAGTTGCAAATAATTTCTATATATCTGTTTTGCAAGTGATAGACCTTAGGTACCAGCTGGGCAACTTTGACTTATTAATGAGTGGAGACCCTTATATCTTCATTCGTGAGGCCTACTTGCAGCGTAGAGAACACCTTATCAAAGACGGTGCACCGCCTGATGATGACGATTTTGATGATTTTTAACACCTACGACTAAGGTTGTACTTGTCAGCAGGGCTTAAAGAGCATATTGTTGCGATATTAGGCCGACAACTATAGGCCTGGAGTAAGTTTTACTATGGAACCTGACGTCAGTCAGATCCTGATCGTTGCTAACGATCTCGACCTTAAACATAAAATCACCCAACATTATGCGTCACGTCGTTTTCATGTGACCGCAACTAACGATCCGCTCCACGCATTGGACTTTTTTACCAATGCAGTGGTGAATTTGGTATTGTTTCAATATAGCCCGCAAGAACCTACGCTAACTGCTTTATTGCAAGATATGCTGGAAAAATGTGCTGAAGTTCCTTTAATTGTGCTCACCCAAATTGACTCGGCCCAAAGCGTTACTAATATGCTGCGTTTAGGTGCGACTGATGTATTTAATTTGCCTTTAGATACATTTTTTGAGCTAGATCAAAGCGTTATGCGCCACGTAAAGCGCTCTGCGTTACTTTATGAAAATCTACAGTACCGCCAAGAGTTAGAAATGGTTCATCGCCAAGTGAATAAAAACCTTGCCGAACTGCAACAAGATCAGATTGCTGGGCGTTTAATTCAACAACGGATGATGCCTCCAGAAGAATGCAGCATTAATGGCTTAAGTATGCATCGGTACATGAAGTCCTCACTCTATTTAAGTGGAGACTTTATTGACTATATTCGTTTGGATGACGATCGTGTTTTATTTTATCTGGCTGATGTTTCAGGTCATGGCGCATCATCAGCCTTTTTATCTGTTTTACTTAAAAATATTACTAACCGCCTTACTCGGGAACACCTTGAGTCTGATGCTAATGGTTTAATCTCACCTGCGACTGTTGTGGCCCAAATCAATAGTGAATTACTTGATTTTGATATTGATAAACACATGACTGTTTTTATGGGAATGTTGGACCGAAGCAACCATATGCTCACCTACTGTGTGGGTGGACATCTCCCTATGCCACTGCTGTCGCAGAATAATGAGGTGAACTATTTGTCTGGTTTAGGCAGTGGCTTACCTGTTGGATTATTTGACGATGCGCAGTACACAGACCTAACGCAGCAATTAGAGGCAGACTTTAATTTGCTACTAAGCTCGGACGGTATTTTTGAAATATTGCCATCGGATCAAATTGCAGATAAAGAAGAACAATTACGCACTATTTTGCAACAATCGGGCAGCCGTTTACAAGGATTAGTAGAGGCTTTAAATATTAATAGCCTTGATGCTGTTCCAGATGACATTGCCTTACTGAGTATCTGTGGAGAAGCATATGCTTAAAGGCCGCATTATAGTTGCAGACCATGACGGCACTCATGTGGTTAAATTTTTGGGTGACGTGAGATTAACCTTATGCCCAGCACTGGATCAATACCTTGATAACATTTTTAATAGCAGCTACTTTAAGACCATTCTTATAGATTTAACAGAAACCCAAGGGATTGATTCTACCACCCTTGGTATGTTGGCTAAGATGTCGATCCGCATGAAGAAAAAAGTGGGATTCGTACCCACTGTGGTATCCATCAATGACAATATAACCCGGGTGTTGATGAGTATGGGTTTTGATAAAGTGTTTGTTTTGGTTAAACACTTAGAGGAAGAAGCAGAACCCATGCAAGAACTAGCACAAGGTGACTTTTCAGACCTTACAGTGCAGCAAAAAGTGCTAGAAGCCCACCGAACCTTGATGGGCATGAACCAAAAAAACCACCAAGAATTTAAAAACTTGGTAGATGTACTAGAGCATCAGTGCCTTATTTAATTTAACCCAGTAAAGCCTCTAACTTTTCTTGATCCCTGGTGAAATTGCGAATACCCTCAGCTAGCTTCTCTGTCGCCATGGCATCTTCATTATGCATCCAACGGAAGTCTGATTGGTTAAGGCTCATCTTAGCCTGTGCTGTTGAAGCCTTTTTGCTGTCTAATTGTTGAACGAGCACGCCAGTGTCCTCAGCCAAATCCTGCATAAGGGCAGGGCTGATAGTTAATCGGTCACACCCAGCTAATTGTTCAATTTCTTGTGTGTTTCTAAAGCTAGCACCCATCACTACAGTGTTGTAGCCATATTGCTTGTAATAGTGGTAAATTTTACTCACCGAGATAACACCAGGGTCTTCTGCAGGAGCAAAACTGTCCACCTTCATTGCAGCTTTGTGCCAATCCATAATACGGCCTACAAACGGTGATATTAAGTAGACACCGGCTTCTGCGCAAGCAATAGCTTGGGCAAAACTAAATAATAACGTTAGGTTGCAATTGATACCTTGCTCTTCAAGTTTCTTGCCTGCCTGAATGCCTTCCCAGGTGGAGGCTATCTTAATTAATACGCGGTCTTTACTCACGCCCTGCTGATGGTATAAATCAATAATTTTAAGGGCTCGGGTAACAGTTGCGTCTGTGTCGAAAGACAGACGAGAATCTACCTCTGTAGAAATACGACCAGGCACAGCACTAAGAATCTCTTTGCCAATGGCTACCGCTAGGTAATCACAGGTATTATCCATCTGCACATGGCCATCGCCACCTTGCGTTGTTGCCCATTGCTTGGCCTCAGCTAACAGGTGTGCATATTGTGGCATTTGTGCCGCTTTTAATACCAAAGAGGGATTAGTGGTTGCGTCTTGTGGCTGATATTGTTTAATGGCGTCTAAGTCGCCAGTATCAGCAACTACAGTGGTCATGGATTTGAGTTGTTGCAGTTTGTTCATTGTTGGTTTGTTATCTCTGTTATTGTTGTTGGCACTGTTTCAATTAAACCTAACGCGTCATACATCACTTGAATGCTAGCGTTATGGCCATGAATATTATCACTAATATGACGTCGTAGGGCGCGGGCACCCGGTATTCCTTGAAAAAGGCCCATAATATGTCCACTCATGTGGTGTAAAGAGGTGCCTTGTTCGTGTCGTTGTTGCATATAAGCAAAGTACTTAAGGGCCGCTTCGCGACGCGCTGGTGCGGTCAGGTTGCTGTCATAGAACTGGTGGTCTACTTGGGTGAGTAGGGCGCTATTATGGTTGGCAGCGCGGCCTAGCATAACGCCATCTACATGAGTTAAATGCAGATGGCAGTCGGCAATAGTGTCAATGCCACCATTGATGATAATTTCCAAATGAGGGAAGTCAGCTTTTAAACGATACACCTTGTCATACTGCAGTGGAGGAATTTCGCGATTTTGTTTGGGTGACAAACCCTTTAAGATTGCATTGCGAGCATGCACTATAAAGGTCTCACAACCGCTTTGGCTCACTTGCGCTACAAAACCTGCCAACAGATCATAATCATCTATGTCGTCAATACCAATGCGGTGTTTAATAGTGACGGGAATAGCCACTGCTTCAATCATCGCCTGCATACATTCAGTGACACGTGTTGGATGTGCCATAAGGCATGCACCAATCATATTGTTTTGTACCTTGTCGCTCGGGCAGCCTACGTTAAGGTTAATTTCATCGTAGCCATAGTCTTCGCCAATGCGCGCGCATTGAGCTAATTCATCTATATTACTGCCGCCTAACTGCAAAGCTAGTGGGTGCTCTTGATCGGTATAACTCAACAGGTAGTCTTGATCGCCATTAAGTATAGCGCCTGTGGTAATCATTTCTGTGTACAACAGGGCGTGGTTGCTCAATAATCGAGCTAAGTATCGAAAATGTCTATCAGTGACGTCGATCATAGGGGCCACGCTAAAGCGTCGATCTAAATCAGTTTTTTCATGTGATGGCATGGGTTTTGTGCTCATGTTCAATAGCCCCTGCAACGATCTACAAGACCACTTGGGTTTTTGTTATCAATGATAGCTTGCAGGGTATTGCCTATTTTCTCTACACAGGGTGTGTATTCAGATTGTGCAGAGCTGTGCGGTGTCATCATCACTTTAGGGTGCTGCCAAAGTTGATGTTCTTTAGGTAAGGGCTCTTGTTCAAATACATCGATTACAGCTCCACGCAAGTGATTTTCATCAAGTAAATCTAGCAAATCATCCACTACCAAATGTTGGCCTCGGCCTGCATTTATTACGATAGAGCCCTTTGGCAATTGACTCATATTGCGGCGATTTAAAATGCCTTGGGTGTCAGCTGTAAGAGGCAGCAAACAGCAAAGTGCATCGGTACGCTTAAGAAAACCCTCAAGTTCTTGCGCACCTGCATAACTTGAGACACCCTGTAGCTGCTTTTTATTTTGACTCCAACCCGCCACATCAAAGCCATAACTTTGAAGGTGTTGTGCCAGTTGAGCGCCCAGTTGCCCCAAACCTAAGATGCCAACTCTAAAAGTAGATGCCGGTTTAAAGGGCAGAACTTGCCACTGCTTTTGTTGTTTCTGCTGCTGATAGCGGTCCATATCTCTATAGTAATGCAGTAAAAAATAGCTAAAATATTGGTTCATCTGTGCTGCCATGCCACCGTCTTCAATGCGGTATATTTCAACATGCTTAGGCACTGCAGGATTACTTAGTATTGCATCCACACCAGCACCCAAATTAAACAGCGTTGTTAAGTTAGGAAAGCGTTCAAAAAAGGCCTGTGTGGGTTTCCAAACAATGCCATATTTCACTTGTTCTGGATTAGCGATGTGTTGCCAGTCTTGTACATTTAAATGGGAAAATTGACGCCTAAACTCGAGCAACCAGGGATTCGTAGATTCATATGAGGTATATAAAGCGCAGGTTGTCACTAGCTTACCATCCATTTAATTAATATAAAGCTTACAAGGCCCACCACAATGGTTGTTAGCAGGTGTTGTCGCCAAAATCCAACGCCAGCTGCTACTAGCGCTGCCCAAAAATAAGGGTTAGCTAAACTTAGGTCTAAGTCACCTTCAGGCATCAGAATTAGGGGTGCAATAATTGCACTTAACACAACGGGCGGCACATAACCTAAGGCCTGCTTAAACCAAAGTGGAAAACGAATGCGCCCAGCCATGGCAAACATTACATAGCGTAAAGAGAATGTAACAAGGGCCATACCTGCAATCATCATGGTTTCATTCATGGTTTGGTACTCCTTGCTTTAGTGTTGGTGGTTTTAACCCCTGTACTTTTAGTTGCTGGGTTGGCTGCTTTTGCAAGCTGCATTCGCAGTTGAACTTGCTGGCTAGCATAGCCAATACAAATACCAGATAGTGCAGCAACGACAAGGCCTAGTTGATGGGGCAGGTCACGCAGAATAATAGCAAAGGTAGCCGCACTTATTACTGCTAACCACATGGGTTGATTACGTAAATATGGAATGACAATTCCTAGAAACGTTACTGACATTGCAAAATCTAAGCCCCAGTTAGTCATGTCTGGAAATAGTTCACCCAAACCAATACCCAGCCAAGTACATAACTGCCAGTTACTATACATGGCCACAATAGAACCCAAAAAGAACCAATGGGCTCGGTTTGTATCTGTGCGGCCTAAATAGCGGCCATTAACCACAGCAAAGGATTCGTCTGTTAAACCAAACGCTAACAGCGCACGCCACCCGTGAGATAAATGACTTACTTTATCGACCAGGGCTGTAGCATAGAGAAGATGCCTTAAGTTCACTACAAAGGTTGTGGCTATAATAATGACTGGGCCTACGCCAGTAGCTAACAGCCCCAAAGCAATAAACTGCGAGGAACCTGCATATACAAAAAGTGACATAGCCATGGCACCCCAAATAGACAAACCACTAGATTCTGCCAAAGTACCAAAGATAATGCCAAAAGGAATAGCGCCAACAATCATGGGTATAGTCGCTTTTGCTCCCTGAATAAACTCGGCACTGTTAGAGGGTGATGTGACACTGAGTTGATCGAGAGAATTTGACATAATGATGCTTAAATGTTGTTACTTTTTCCTAGTTGCACTTAAGGTGAGTCTTTTAAGTCCACCCTTCCACACTAGGGTGAGACCTAAAGTATTTTTCTGCGTTGATGTATTATAGCCTTAATAGGGTTTGGAGTAGAACAATTTTAAACCCAGTTACGCTAATGTTTAGGATAGATAGGGCTATCCTTCTGGCGCAACATGGTCTGGCGCATGAGTGACCAATAGCCCTTGTAAAAATAACCTCCATTACGTTGTAAAATTAATTGGCGATGTGTTTGCCAATGTCTATTGACCATAAACCAAGGCAATTGAGGGAACTCATGGTGCACTTGGTGCAGGTTCACATTCATAAACAATAATCGAGTAAACCAAGAACCCTCTACTATGGCGCAGCGCTTGTGGTTATTAGGCCCAGGTCTATGCTCTGCATATGAGCGCATTAAGGTAAGGCTTAACCCAGGCCAAACGCACATAACAACATATTGCCACCAAATTACCCCCTGGTGGCTAAGCCAAAGTATCAAGCTAACCATTAATACTAGGTGTAAAGCCCAGTTGCGCCAATGGTATAGGCCACCTTTAGATACTTCTTTTAGTTGTGTTACTAGAAAAAGCCCCACAACGAGCCACGGGCCAATCACCATGCGACCTAAAAAGGTGTAATTTAAATGCCATAATAAGCGTATTGGTGGGCTCATTGCCTGCCAACTCTCAGGCCAGTGGTAATAGCTTTCTGGGTCTAATCCAGGGTCGGTAAGTGTGTCAACCCTATGGTGGAGTCGGTGATCATCACGGTACTTAAAATAGGGTATCCATAGGCTTAAAGGCAACCAGCCCAGGGCGTCATTAAACCAGCCCCAAGGTGTAGGATGGCCGTGCAATAATTCGTGTTGCACACTGCCATGTAAACATAATATAACGGCCGCAAGAGGAGACACTAGCCACCATGACAGTTCTGTAGCATTGCTCATAAAAACACCCCAACTGCAATAAACACAAACGATTAAAGCCCATGTAGGCCAACCTTGGCGCTGCCAAGCAGAGCGACATATGGGTGCAGTGGGAGTGGGTGGCATTGCGCATTATTCGAATGTTGATTATCCATGGAGGACAAGATAGCCTAGGTATTAATTTGCGACAACGAGTGTTTTTGCTTCACTTATACATTTTTGTTGTTTTAACAACACAAATGTTAATTTTGCAATCAATTACCCACAGTTAGTAATCAATTATGGACAGTAAAGAACGCATTCTTCGTGTGGACAGCTTTCGTCAACGGCTGATAGAGGTTATGTCTCGTACAGGTATAAAAAGCGCCAGCTTAGCCCAAGCAATAGGTGTGGATCGGTCAACCTTATCCCAGCTATTAGCTGGAGAAAACGATCGATTACCCCGAGTAGATACGCTTATGGCCATTGCGTCTAAACTACAAATTAGTGTTGATTGGCTCCTTGGCCTCACTGGCGAGTCTCGCTCTGGTGCTGAAATTTTAAGTCAATCCTTGCAGTTAACTCCCAGTTCACCCTTACCTTCTGGCGCTAGCTTGCGCCTTTGGCATAAAGAAGCAATGGGTACCAAAATTCGTTACGTGCCTGCTAATTTGCCAGATTTTGTTAAAACTGAAGCTGTGTTAGCGTGTGAATATGGTCAGTTTGAAAATGTCAGTTTAGAACAGGTGATTGATACCACTAAGGAGCGTTATTACGAGGTTCAACAACCTGGGTGCGATATGGAAATATGTTTGTCTACGCAGAAAATGATGGGTTTTGCACGGGGTGAAGGCTTGTGGTGCACCCTAAGCCTTCTAGAACGTTGTCAGCAATTGGAATGGTTTGCTCAGCTGGTGGATGACCTTTATCCTAAATTACGAGTGTATTTGTTTAACGAAAGCCGTAATTACGCTTCGCCCTATACTATATTTGGTGCTAAACGCAGCGCTGTGTATATGGGCCATATGTATTTTGTATTTAACACCAGTGAGCATGTGCAAACCTTAACAGGGCATTTTGATGGGTTAATTAGAGGCGCAGAGGTTCAGGCTCACCAGCTTAAACCTTGGATAGAGCACCTGCTGAATGAGGTTAGAGAGCATTAGATGGCGTTAATTTGTGCGTACCCTATGTACCAAATGCCTGAATTAAAACACTGTATTGATGCATGGTGGCAGGGCGTTTATAGGCACCTTATAAAGCAGAATTCAAACTTAAATTTAGTGGTTACACTACCTAAGCTACTCACCCAGCCTAAGAACTATTATTCCCATTGGCGGGATGATCAGCTGCTTCTAAGCCAAACCTGTGGCTTCCCCTTAACCCATGATTTACTAGGAATGGTGCAATATGTTGCGACGCAAAGTTATCAAACACCTTTTAGCCATGGGCCAACTTACACTAGTGTGGTTTTGGTGCGCAACACAGATACGGCCCAGCACATAAAGGACCTATTTCAAACTCGTATTGCAGTGAATAGTGACGACTCTCAATCTGGCTACCATGCGTTACGGGGCTTAATTGCCCCTTTGGCCCAAGGTACAGCCTTTTTTTCAGAGGTCGTTAGATCATTGTCGCACAGAAATAGTATGGCTTTAGTAGTGAAAGGGCGGGCAGATGCCTGTGCTGTGGATTGTGTCACCTATAGTCTGCTGCGAGCTCATGCGCCACTAGAAATTGCCAACCTACGCATTTTAACCACTACGCCAAGTGCGCCGTGTTTGCCCTACATTACTAGTTTATCAACACCACCTGAAGTGCTAGCCACACTGCAACTGGGTTTAATATCTGCAGCCTTAGACCCCGATTTACAAAGCGTAAGAAACCAATTATTGATGGGGCCAGTTTCAATTTTGACAGGCCCTAAGCCTTACCAAGACATAGTACGCCAAGCCAGAAAAGCAGACGCACTGGGTTATAAAACGCTAATTTAAAGCGATACATAACATCATCTTTAGCAGGCTAGCACCTAATTTCTTTCTCTGCTGACTACCTTGGCCTGTGGTAACTAGGTTGCATGAGTGTAAACAGTATTACGTGATACTCCAAGCTGACGAGCGGCGAGTGCAACATTGCCGTTGCAGTCACGCATTACTTGCCGAATATTAATGCAATTGGATTCCTTAGAAAAGTTTCCTAAGCATTTGTCACAGGGGGATAACTCTAGTGCATGGATACCTAAAATACGCATTACACCTTCCTCCCTAATAATGCCTTCATGATGCTGAGTTGACAGCGTTCGTAAACTCCAATCTAGGTCATAAAGATTTTTAATAGTGGTATTATTTTGCAGCGCTCCCTCAGCATCTTTTGATAGTGAATGCTTTGGTGAGATGCTTTTGAGCATGGCATAGCTTAGGTGATGTAAATCAGAACGGTTTTTAAGTTTGGGTAAAAAAAGTGAAAAACCCGACAGTCGATCCATTAGGTTTTTAAGTGGCCCATTATAAATTTTATTGAAATCATCAGTTTCTGTACTGCTTAGAATGGTCCATTTGACCGCAGACGGCGAGACGTGTCTTTGGTCAAGAAAACGGTTTAATAAAGAACTTAAGGTAGATGCAGCATCAGTGAGTAGGAGATCTATTCTATCAAAATAAATTGTGCCCCCTTTGCTATTATCAATCGTGAAGTGCTGCGATTTGCTATCATTTAGCGCGCTGCCTAGTTTGGCAGTGAGTCGGCTCTCAATGGAGTCTACGTTTGCAGTTGAGCAGTCAAAAATTATAAAATTCTGTTCTTCACTAACACAACTATGAATTTCTTCAGCTATAATGTTCTTACCGGTTCCTGGCCCGCCAACGATCATTACTGGCAAGCCTTTTTTAGCAGATTTTTTGCCTAACCTAAGGTTCTGCCTTATGACTTCATCTACAAAAACTCGCCTTGCAATAACGTTCTCTGTTGGCTTTTTCAGATGGTAAACAGATTCTGTTGGCAAAAAAACCTTTGTCATTGATGGGTTGGTTTTTGCCACGAAAGTAGGGAGCAGGCGAGCGAAATATGAACTTTTAAACCAATCTTGAACCTGAATAGTCTCACCTTTTAAAATACGTTTGAGTATTGGTTCAAATTGACTCGTGAAGATATCTGCGTAATGGGCAGCAGTCCCAAAACCTCGAGTTTTAAGTAGCTCTCTTGCTATGCTATTAGTTCCCATAATTTGTCCACCAAGACTTAATGCCAACATTGCCCCACTTCTTGTGCTCAAAAAGTCTTGGCGTGGGTGAAATTTAATGACTATATCGCCTTTATGGGCATGATAAAATAATTGGTCTTCTACATTTTGGGCAGCAATTTTGGCGAGGGCGCTAGAGTGAAGTGCATGGATTGACACTTCTGAAGAAATATCGATTGCGGCAACCAATTTTCCACTGCTATCAAATACAGGAGACCCTACACACGTCAGGCCACCAAGATCTTTGAAGAAATGTTCCGGGCCTGAGACTGAGCACGATTGACCAGTGACTAAAACTGTACCAATACCGTTGGTTCCGGTTAGGTCCTCTGCCCAGTTGGCACCAAGAGGTACGATTTTTCCACAAGCTGACTTTTTAAACTGTTCATCAATGACGACATCAAGTACAACCCCGTCTGCATCTGCAGCAGCCACCAGAAAGTTTGGCCCAGCAATTTGAGTTGA
>DCAT01000025.1:0-990 GCA_002312935.1 Oceanospirillaceae bacterium UBA1126
TAAGTTGATTAGGTGCTGTAGTTGTCATTATTTGCTTTAGGCTGACATGGCAAAAGTCAATCGCCTTACCTAGCTGTGCAGCGCGGTCTTGCAACAGTCCCATATCGGCCACAATCACAATTTCAGCATCTTGCAGTGCTGCACTGGGTTGCCCTGCTAGGGTCAAGCAGAGGTCAGGGCCAATACCTGCGGGTTCTCCGGCAGTAACAAGTAATCTTCGCATAATTAGCGAATCTCTATGTAGGCTTGATTGCGAATTTCACGTAGCCAGTTTTCTAGCTCATTAGGAAATTTGCTTTGGTTAATGGCTTGCTTAGCTTTAAATCGTAAGTTTGCTTGGCCAACGTCTTGGGTTCGCCGCTCTACTACTTGTAGCAAGTGCCAGCCATTTTTGCTTTGTATGGGCTCACTCAGTTGTTCTAGAGCAAGCAAGTCCAATGGTGTTTGTAATATAGCCGGCAGTTGGTTTGCATTTAGCCAGCCCAAATCGCCTCCGCTGGGAGCTGAGTTTTCATCGTCACTAAATGTACGGGCAAGATCATAAAAATCACCACCATCAACCAAGCGTTGATGCAGTTCATTAATTAGTGCTTTTGCTTCGCTGGGCGAACGAATTTCATTAGGCAAAATCAATAGGTGGTTGGCTTTAGTTTGAGCTGATGTTTGAATGCTCACACCGCGCTTGTTAATTAAAGTAATGACGTGAAAACCACTACTATTACGAATAGGCACACTGACTTCGCCAACTTTCATAGCCTTAATGGGTTTAGCAAATAGCTCAGGAAGCTGGCTACCTTTGCGCCAACCTAAGTTACCTCCTTTAAGTGCATTGAGTGCATCAGAATAGGTTGCTGCGGCGCTGCTAAACGTGGCACCTTGGTCTAAAGCGTTATTGAGCGCCTTTAGTTTTTGTTGTGCTAATTCAAGTTCTTGGGCATTGGGTTGTTCACTTAAACTAATCAGAATGTGGCCAATTTCATATTCAGTATC
>DCAT01000025.1:1059-2097 GCA_002312935.1 Oceanospirillaceae bacterium UBA1126
ACTTCGCCAACTTTCATAGCCTTAATGGGTTTAGCAAATAGCTCAGGAAGCTGGCTACCTTTGCGCCAACCTAAGTTACCTCCTTTGAGTGCATTTAGTGCATCAGAATAGGTTGCAGCGGCGCTGCTAAACGCGGCACCTTTGTCTAAAGCGTTATTGAGTGCCTTTAGTTTTTGTTGTGCTAATTCAAGTTCTTGGGCATTGGGTTGTTCACTTAAACTAATCAGAATGTGGCCAATTTCATATTCAGTATCTGCAAGCTGCTGGCCTTGATTTGAGGCCAAATACTTATCTATTTCGTGCTCGCTAACTCGAATGCGTCGGTTAACAGAGGTGGTTTGGATTTCCTTAATGATTAATTCCTGACGAATTTTAGCCCTAAATTGAACCATGGTGTCGCCAGTATTGGCTATGGCCTGTTCAAGTTCAGCCAGAGATAGCTTATTGCTCTTAGCAATGCGTCCTATGGCTAAATCTAAGCTTGGGTCGGCGATATATACACCCTTTTTCGTGGCTAACTGCAACTGCAGGTTCTCAATAATGAGCTGGTCTAATACCTGGCGTGTTAGGGCCACTAGTTCTGGTGCTTTAGTATTGCTTTTGGAAAGCTGTTGTTGCACCAGCACAACCCGGTTCGTTAAATCGCTTTGCAATACGATGTCGTCATTAACAATAGCCGCAATACTGTCGAGCTGTTTTGCCGCGAAAACGCAGGAAGACGATGCCAAGCCCAAGGCTAAACCCAGGCTCACGCCCCATTTACTGAGTGTATTCATTGTAGCCCGTAATTCCTTTCATAAAATCTGCCATGCGCACTTTGTTGCCGCTGGTCAATTGTTTATCACTTTGGCCTAAGCCCTTAAGAGAAAGCTCAAAAAATATGCCGTGTTCAATGCCTTGGGTTTGGTCTACTAACCAATAGCGGTTAACAAAACGGCCTTTCCAGCAGCAGTTGCTATACTCCACACCCAAAATTTCATCCTGTAGTTGTTGGTTGCGTATATCCTCTTTGCGCTTAGCTATTAAGGTCCATTGAGG
>DCAT01000025.1:2431-10284 GCA_002312935.1 Oceanospirillaceae bacterium UBA1126
ATTAAAGACACTTCACCTTGTTGTGTGTCATCCAAGGTTTCGGTGTATTTTAGGTCAATAATTTTGTTATTGTTTATCTGGTATTTCATGGTTGCGCTGGTGGCTTCAACATTACCAGATTTGGGGCTCCAGTCTATATTTAAACTGGAACTCCATTGAGGTGTAAATTGGTAGTTCATGTGACCATAAATTGGCGAAAAAGTTTCAGTGTCTGGTGTGCTAGTGCTGCTTAACTGTACTTTACGGTCACTAAAATAGTGGATTTGGGTCATGGATAGCTTGGCTTTTTGCCAGCCTTTGGCACTTAAAAATTGGCTATCTAGCCCAAGAGTGACGCGATTAGTGTCACCGATTCGATCATAGCCACTAAATCGGTTGGGCTGATATAAAGGTTTGCTGCTAGCACTGGTATCAAAAATAGCCAGGTCATCTTGCTGTTTATAGGGGCTGTAGGCGTAATAAAACCTCGGTTCAAGCGTTTGCATATAGCCGGCTGAAAGGGATCGTTCAAATAACAAGCCACTGTCGATTTCTACCTGAGGAATAACCCGAGTATTGCTTGCGGTAATTGCTGATGGGGTGTCTTTAAGTTGGTAATGAGTAATAGGTAGGCTAATTTTGGGTTTGATAAAGCTGTAGTCATTCACCCAAGACGTACTTAAATTCGGAAGCAGGTGTGTGCGAGTACCAGTAATTTTGCTGCTACCAGTTAAGCCAGAACTGTCTCTTGTAAAGCGGCTTAAATCGACACTGTAGTTAGCCCTAACGGGTTGTTCTTGCTGGTTGATCAACACACCACCAGCAATGGTTGCGTGGGGTAGTTGGTCGTAGGCTGGTATGCCAGCAGTGAGATTCTGATGGGTAACAATGGCTAGGCTGGCCTTGGCTAACAAAGGTGTTGTGCCTTGGTAGTTAATCTTAGCATCACTATTAATGGAACTCTGCTCTGCGGTGGTTTGGCTTAAACCATAATCGTTAAAAATGTCCCCGTCACTTACCCGCTTAAGATGAACTGAGGTAGAAAAACCAGCATTAATTTTGGTTTTAAGGTTATATTCCATCAACCATCTATTTTTGCTGGTGTCTGGGTCTTCAATAGCCCAGTTAACATACAAGTCCTGCTCACTATCTTTTCCTAGTTGCCTAAGTTTCGCGTCTATGCTGGTTCCGTGGAGCTCAGTGAACCGAGGGGTAACCAATGCATCATAGTTGGGTGCTAAGTTAAAATAGTAGGGCGTTGTTATATCTAGCCCCATCTGTGATGAACTCACTAAAGTTGGAAATAAAAATCCAGATCGGCGTTGATCATCTATGGGGAAGCTCATCCATGGTAAGTAAAACACGGGTACAGTGCCAATTTTTAGGATTGCATTTTGAGCCTCACCAAAGCCCAAGTTTGGGTCTAGATCTATTTTGTTGCTGTGTATTGCCCAGGCGTTATCGTTTGGGGGACAAAACGTAAAGCTGCCCTTATTCATGGTGACGGTATCATCACTGTGGTAGTCAATAAACTGAGCCGTGGCTCTGAGCTCACTGCTAGGCAGGGCAAGTTGCGCTTGGTTAAGTTGAGCTTCAGAATTGGCCATGTCAAAACTGGCATTGCTGCTTTGAATAATCATGTTTGGGCGGCGAAATTTCACATGCCCAATAATATCAACAGAACTATTATTACTATTAAACCACGCGGCGTCACCGGTGACCGTTTGATTTCCCTGCCGCAGTTCTACATTGCCCTTTAGGTGAGTAATGCCTTGTTGGTATTCACTAGAATCAGAGTTGCTGTATACGGGCTGTTCGCCAGGGACCAAAGATTGTTCCAAAGTAGGTGCCTGGTAGGGCAGGTAGTATCCAGAACAAACGTTTGCAGAGGCGTCGTTCTTTGGTTGCCAGTCAAGGCTAATGGGTTCGTGGCCTGCAGTTGCAAGCTGACTGAGGCCGCAAGTCACTAGGTAGACGAACATCAGGCGAAGACTTTGTGCTGGTATATACATTGGCAAAAGAAACCCAGTGTTTGTGAACCAAAAATTTGGTGCGTCTATACAGATAAAGCCTAAGTTTAAACCAAATATTCAAAGATAGGTGCTTCTATTAAGCTGGAATGGACTAAAAGTATTAATTTAGTTAATTTATAGTGGCTCAATGTAGCGCTTAAGGCCTTGGCGATTTATTATAGGGGCAAGTTTTTAACCACAGGTGAATATGTGAATACTTACAGCTTTGGCGCAAATATGGCACGTCATAGAACAGGATTAGTACTGGGTGCTTTAATAGGCCTAACAGGCGGGCCTTCCGGGATGCTGTTTGGCGCTGCCATTGGCTATTACTTGGATAAATTAATTCGTAGTGTTGCTGGGGCGGAAAACTGGACTCAAGCTAAAGCACAGACCGCTTTTTTTGACGCCACTTTTTGTGTCATGGGCAAAATTGCCAAAGCAGATGGGCAAGTCACGGCTGTAGAGATTCAGTATGCAGAAGCTGTAATGACCCGAATGCAGCTGTCAGGCGTTTTGCGCAAGCGTGCTATAGAGTGCTTTAGTCAGGGTAAAGAAGATGCTTTTGACCTCGGTCAAGTGCTAGAACCTTTGCGACGAGCCTTGGTGAACAATGCTTCGGTTAAGCAGATGTTTATTGAAATCCAGCTACAAACAGCCTTAGTTGATGGCGATTTTAGTGCCGCAGAAGGTCGTATTCTTGGAGAAGTATGCCAGCTTTTAGGTGTGACTCAACAAGAGTTCGAAGCCGTTGCTCAGCGCATGAAGGCTGAACAGTCATTCCATCAAGGGGGTGGGCAAGGTCAGTTTGAAGGATCTGGCAATGCAGGTCTAACTCAAGCCTATGGTGTGCTAGGCGTAAACCCAGATTGTGATGCCAAAAGCCTTAAAATGGCCTATCGGAAACTCATGAGTCAACATCACCCAGACAAGCTAGTTGCCCGTGGTTTGCCTGATGAAATGATGCTTATAGCGAAACAAAAAACCCAAGAAATTCAAGCTGCTTACGACGCAATAAAGAAGTCTCGTACGTAGTTCTTTTGATCTTATATACTGGAATATGACCCCATGGTTGATTTTAAAATAGCACCATCCATTTTAGCTGCAGATTTTGCTCGTCTGGGCGAAGAAGTTGACGCTGTGTTGGCAGCGGGTGCTGATATTGTGCACTTTGATGTAATGGACAACCACTATGTGCCTAACCTCACTATTGGGCCTATGGTGTGCAAAGCATTGCGTAACCATGGCATTACGGCGCCAATTGATGTGCATTTAATGGTGCAGCCGGTAGATCATATGATTGAAGAGTTTTTAGCAGCCGGGGCTAGCTATATTACGTTTCACCCAGAAGCGAGTGATCATATAGACCGGTCCTTACAGATTATTAAAGACGGGGGTGCTAAAGCGGGTTTAGTATTTAACCCTGCAACCCCATTACATTACTTAGATCATGTGATGGATCGGCTAGATATGATTTTGCTGATGTCAGTAAACCCTGGTTTTGGTGGGCAAAAATTTATTCCCTCTACACTGGATAAGTTACGCTTGGTCCGTCAGCGTATCGATACCTCTGGATTAGATATTCGCCTTGAAGTAGACGGTGGTGTTGGCGTGGCGAACATTGGCGAGATTGCCCGTGCTGGCGCAGATACCTTCGTAGCAGGCTCGGCTATTTTTAATACCGATAATTACCAGGCGACCATTGATTTAATGCGCAAAGAGCTGGCTGGTAGCTGATTAAATCTAATGATTTCACTGTTTAATACGCTTGGTTTTGAGCCAAAATTAGTCTTGTTTGATTTGGATGGTACGCTGTTAGATAGCCTGCCAGACCTCTACTCGGCAAGCGTATCTATGGCTAATTCACTTAAAATGACTCCACCTAGCTTGGCTCAAGTTGAGCAGTGGGTGGGCAACGGTGCTGCGGTATTAGTTCAAAGGGTTTTGGCTAATCAATTCCAACCCGTTGCGGCAGACCCTAGGTTCGACCGCGCACTCGCATTATTTATGGATGCCTATCAGCACTTGGCTAGTCGGCAGAGCAGACTTTATAGTGGCGTTGAATCTTTATTGAGTGAACTGCATCAACACCATGTGATGCAAGGTGTAATTACTAATAAGCCCGGCCGTTTTACTGAGCCTTTGTTGTCTAAATTTGGCATATTGCACTATTTTGATTTAGTGTATTCGGGTGATCATTTCACTGAGAAAAAGCCCCACCCCATGCCATTGTTAAAAGCGGCCCAACAAATGGGCCTTAGCCTTGAGGAGTGCCTAATGGTGGGTGACTCCAGCAATGACATAAATGCAGCGAAGGCTTGTGGTATGCCTTGTTTAGGTGTCAGAGGAGGCTATAACCATGGCCGTGATGTGGCAGAGTGTCAGCCAGATTGGGTTGTCGACCACCTTTAAATTAGCAGGGTGTTCAAATACATCTTGGCAACCCTTTATTCGTGTGATAGTGTACTAGTACATTGATACGTTCTTGGCTGCCTAATACCATCACTACTTCTATTCCAAAACCCATTACCACTGTGGTTGATTATCTAATGACTCAGACAACCGCAGAACAAATGTCAGCGGCACTGGAGGGGTTATTGACGCCATATGAGCAACAAGAACTGATTAATCGATTACAAATTTTCGAACTGCTATCTCAAGGTGTATCGCAACGCCAAGTAGCACAAAAACTCGGAGTGGGTATAGCCACTGTTACCCGAGGTTCTAGAGCCCTTCAAGCTGGAAGTTATAAAATTGACACGTCCAAATAAAATAAAAATGGCACGCAAGCCAAGTTATGCAACCGTAACAGCAAACTGTGACTTTTTTGAGTTGTTTAAAAAAATAGAGCAGCGCTTTGATACCTGCTATATGCTCGAATCTTTGGGAGAAGATAGCGATATCTCGCGCTATTCGCTTATTGGTTTTGACCCAGAGCAGATATTTTGGGCCAATGGCAAACAGCTTAATATTAGCGATCGTGAAGGCAATGTTCAGTCTTATTCCAGTGACAACCCGTATTACCTTTTGCGCGATATTGTACCGCAAAACATTATTAGCCGCCGCTATGCTGGTGGTTTAACAGGCTATATTGGCTACGATGCCATGAATTACTTTGAACCAAGCTTAAGCCTCACCACTAGTGACTCATTTGATGCGTTTAAATTTGGTTTATACAAAGATGGCCTAATTTACGACAAGATGACAGGAGAATTAATATACTTCCACTATGAAGACAATCGGATCGCTTTAATTGAAGCGCTTATTGGTGATCCAGTACCCTTCATTGGAGGCCTAAAGATAGTACCTCAGGGTGAGGACATGACCCGCGAACAGCATGCCATTGCTGTCAAAAAGGTAAAAGCAGACATAGTAGAAGGTAAGATATTCCAGTGCGAAGTAGGCTTTAAGTACCGCTTTGACATGCTGGGTGAAAGTATTAATTTATACCAACAGTTGCGTGTAATTAACCCTTCCCCACAAATGTATTATATTAAATTTGCTGAGCAAAAGGTCATTGGCGCAAGCCCGGAGCTACTGTTTCGCCTGCGCCAAGGTGAGATGGAGACCTACCCACTAGCAGGCACTACCAAACGGGGTGCTACCCCAGAAGAAGACACTGCTTTGGCGCGGGCTTTATTGAACGATCCCAAAGAAATTGCCGAGCACAATATGATTGTTGACCTTCATCGAAATGATATTGGCCGAGTGGCCCGTTTTGGTACTGTTAAGGTGCGCAGTTTGATGGATATTAAACGCTTTAGCCACGTGCAGCATATCTCCAGTGAAATTGTAGGCATCATGGCAGAAAATGAAGACATGTTTTCGGCGTTAGCTAGTAATTTTCCAGCAGGCACCCTAACTGGCGCTCCTAAAATTGAAGCTATGAAAATTATTGATGACTTAGAATTAGATGGCCGGGGTCCTTATGGTGGCGCAGTAGGCCACTTTGGTTTTAACGGAGACTGTACCTTTGCTATACCTATTCGCACGGTATTTGCTAATGGCTCAAAAGCGTATGTGCAAACCTGTGGTGGTAATGTTTTTGATTCAAATCCAGAGGATGAATACCAGGAAATACAACGTAAGTTTGCCGGTACACTTAAAGTGTTAGAGCAGTTTATGGAGGCTAAGGTATGAGCCAAACAAAAATAAAAGGGAAGTTCACCGTTTATTTGGTAGATAACTACGATTCCTTCACCTACAACCTCTACCAATACATCGGTGAAGTACTTTCAACCGCCAAGTTAAATGGTGAGATAGGTGACTTTGAAGTTATTGTTGCCCGCAACGACCAAGTGACAGTAGCTGATATTGAGGCTGCTCACACGGATAGAATTATTATTTCACCAGGCCCGGGCTCTCCAGAAGATGAACGCTACTTTGGTGTGTGTGCAAACGTGATTACAGAATTAGGGCCGAAAATCCCACTGCTTGGAGTGTGCCTGGGTATGCAAGGCATTGTGCATTGTTTTGGTGGCAAAGTGGTGAAGGCACATTTGCCAATGCACGGTAAAATTAGCCCCATCAGCCACGATGGCAATGGTATTTTTGAAGACATTCCAGACCAGCTAGAAGTGATGCGATATCACTCATTAATGGCACAAGCCGAATCTATACCCGACTGCCTACAAGTCACGGCAGTTGTGGGTCACTTTGGTTCAGACAGTTATGAAATTATGGGGGTAAAACATAAAGAATACCCCATTCAAGGGATTCAATTTCATCCAGAATCATTTGCCACAGAGGGCGGCAAAGAGCTAATGCAAAACTTTTTGCTAGGTTCTTAAGTGGGTTTTATTGACTCAGGTTATCCGTGCCTATTATGTTGCTCTACCCAAGCCAACACGCCTGCCTGGTCTAGATCTCCAAGGCCAGCATTGACCATAGCTTGCCATTGACTTAGACAGGTCTGGTTAAGTGGAAGTTTAAGCTTGCTTTGATCTGCTAGGTCTTGAGCTTGTTGTAGGTCTTTCAGCTGAGTTGTGGCCCTGGCGCCTGGAGTATAGTTTTCTTCTACCATACGCTGGCCATGAATTTGTAATATTTTACTGTCAGCAAAGCCTCCCGCTAACGCCTGCCTTACTTTGGCTGGATCAGCGCCATTTTTTTGAGCTAAAAATAAAGCTTCTGCAACAATGTTTAGAGTAGCCCCCACAATCATTTGATTCGCCGCCTTAGCTAGCTGGCCACAACCAATGTCTCCTACATGAGTGGTTTTTTGGCCCATGGCGTCAAATAAAGGTTGAGCCCGTTCAAGCTGAATTGCAGTGCCTCCAGCCATAATAGATAGGCTGCCTTGTTGTGCACCTACTTGGCCGCCAGATACTGGGGCGTCTATATAGTAAGCCTGCTTTGCTAAGGTTTTCTCAGCTAGCTCTTGGGTTAGGTCAAAACGGCTAGTGCCCATATCAATAATTAAACAACCAGGCTTAATACAGCTTAATAGACCGTGCTCACCAAGCATCACTTGTTTGAGCGAGACTGAGTCGGTAACACAGACTATGATGATGCCACTCTTTACCTTGTTTGCTAGCAGGGCTGGCGTTTGTGCGTCGGTTGCACCTAAGGCGATTAGTGGCTCTGCTTTGTGGGCGGTGCGGCTATGAACACAAAGGGAATAACCAGTATTAATTATGTGTGTAGCCATAGATTGGCCCATTAAGCCAAGGCCAATAAAGCCTACTGATGGAGTTGTGTTCATGATGGCTGCCTGAATATGTGAACTGAAGTTATACCTATTAATACCATTATCCCTGCTATCCTGCCTTATGCCTAAGTTCTGTGCCAACATTTCTATGTAATTTAAAGCATTACCACTTTTAAAGCGATATTAAGCCGCTTCAGCTAATGGTTCTGTAG
>DCAT01000025.1:10697-15639 GCA_002312935.1 Oceanospirillaceae bacterium UBA1126
AATACCCGTTTGGGCAGCCTAGACGAGGGTGATTGCTGTATTGCAAACGTAGGTAAATTCAATAGCTAAACGTCTTTTACACTTTCCATCACTACGAAGGTACTGGTTTGCACCACATGGGGTAGGCTAGATATTTTTTCTCCCAACACGGCGCGATAACTCGCCATGTCTTTAGTCCTCACTTTTAACAAGTAATCAAAGCTAGCGGCGGTCATATGGCATTGCTCTATTTCGGCAATGGTGCACACAGCCGAATTAAAAGCTGCCAACGCTTTACTGTTAGTGGAAGCTAAGGTTACCTGCACAAACGCTACATGATCCAGCCCTAGTTTGGTTTTGTTAACTAAGGCTACATAGCCTGTTATAAAGCCTTGTTTTTGTAAGCGTTTGAGGCGAATTTGACAAGGCGTACTGGATAACCCTACCTGTTCGGCTAGGGCGGTAATGGTGATACGGCCATCTTTTTGTAGTGCGGCAATAATGGCAAGATCTTGGCGGTCTAGCTTATTCATGAGTTTCTCATTAACTATAGTGATGCTAAGGTTATTTTTATTTAGTGAATATACCTATTAATATTATATTAGGGTAATTATTACACTATTTAATAAAAAAATTATAGTGATATATTATTGCATATTGTCAATATCTAGGAAATTTATACTTTAATATGGGCATAAAATGCCACTGTAAATACATCACTTCTTGGATAAACAATGGCTAAAATTATTTCTTCACTGCCTATTAAAGACCAACTTCAAGACATTCGTTTAGGTATGCGTAATGCCTACTTAACTGATGAACACCTATGCATAGACGCCTTATTGACCAGGTTAGATTTAGCAGCAGAAACACGTGAAAAAATATCTGCACAGGCTGCAGATTTAGTGCGTCATGTGCGTAATCACTCTAGCCCCACCATGATGGAAAAGTTCCTTGGCGAATATGGCTTAAGTACAAAAGAGGGTGTAGCACTCATGTGTATGGCTGAAGCCCTGCTGCGAGTGCCAGACAAAGCCACCATAGATGCATTGATTGAAGATAAGGTGCAAGCAGGGGATTGGTCTAGTCACCTTGGGCACTCTAACTCATCCCTCATTAACTCCTCTACATGGGCGTTGTTAGTAACCGGTAAACTGTTGGCACCAGTAGATGCAGACAAACTAGGCTCTACCATGCGCAGCCTTGTTAAGCGTGTAGGCGAACCGGTGGTACGTAAGGCAGTGGCCCAAGCAATGAAAGAATTGGGTTCTCAGTTTGTGTTAGGCCGCACCATGAAAGAAGCAACGCACCGTGCCAAAAAACTGACCACTCAAGGCTATACTCACTCCTATGACATGTTGGGTGAAGCGGCTCGCACGGCAGAAGATGCTGCGCGCTACTTTGATGCTTACAGTAAAGCCATTGCAGACCTTGCACCTCATTGTAACGATGATGATATTCGCAACAACCCTGGCATATCGGTAAAGCTGTCGGCCCTGCACCCACGTTATGAATGGGGTCAGCGTGATCGCGTATTAACAGAGCTAGTACCAAAGGTATTGGCGCTAGCGTTGCAGGCAAAAGTTGCCAATATGGGCTTCAATATAGATGCTGAGGAAGCCGACCGTTTAGATATTTCCCTTGATGTGATTGCTGCTGTGTTAGCAGCGCCAGAGCTAGCCGGCTGGAACGGCTTTGGCATTGTGGTGCAGGCCTTTAGTAAGCGTGCGCCCTTTGTGTTGGATTGGCTCTATGAGCTAGCCACCGGCTTAGATCGCAAGATCATGGTGCGCTTGGTTAAGGGAGCATACTGGGATGCAGAAATAAAACGCGCGCAGGTGATGGGTTTAAAAGGGTTTCCTGTATTTACCCGTAAAGCCAATACGGATTTGTCTTATTTAGCTTGTGCAAAACAAATGCTAACGATGAATGATCGTATTTATGCTCAGTTTGCCACCCACAATGCCCACTCTGTAGCGGCCATTTTACAGTTAGCAGATGCTAGTCAAGCTTACGAATTTCAGCGTTTACACGGCATGGGAGAGTCCCTACACGCCAGTGTGATGGCCCAAGGTGGTGTGCGTTGTCGGGTTTATGCACCGGTAGGTGCACACCAAGATTTATTGGCCTACCTGGTTAGACGATTGTTAGAAAACGGCGCTAATTCCTCCTTTGTTCATCAGCTCGTAAACCCAGAAATAGCCCCAGAAACCATTGCTCAAGACCCTGTAAATGTGGTTTTAGAGCGCTTAGAACAGGGTTTAAGCTGTGGCAGTCATGCCATAGTGCAGCCCAAAGACTTATTTGCCCAAGAAGGTGGCAGCTATAGAAAAAACGCCAAGGGCTGGGATATTACTGATGCACCTACCGTTGAAGGTATGCAATTAGAGCGAGCTCACTTAGCTCAAGATCGCTGGCAGGCTATGCCTATTGTGGCTAATGGCTCAGGTGTAGGAGGCGCGCCTCAATGGGTGACCAACCCAGCCACAGACGACGAACAGGTGGGGCAAGTTTTTTTGACCTCTAAAGAACAGCTTGAAGCTGCAATGATAGCAGCACCGCAGGGGCAGGCTCAGTGGTTGGCCATGCCAATTGCACAGCGAGTGGCCTGTTTTGAAAAGGTAGCAAACCTTTATGAAGCCAACGCAACAGAACTGTTTGCTATGTTAACGAGGGAAGCAGGAAAAAACTGGCTAGATGCCGTAGGTGAGCTACGTGAAGCGGTAGATTTTGCCCGTTTTTACGCACAAGAAATGGCAGCGGTACCCTATAACGAGGGCCTTGGCGTAGTCAGCTGTATTTCGCCGTGGAACTTCCCCTTGGCTATTTTTAGTGGCCAAATATTTGCTGCCTTGGCAGCGGGTAACGCCGTACTGGCTAAACCTGCAAGCCAAACCAATTTAGTGGCTTATCGCGCGGTGCAGCTCATGCACGAAGCGGGTATTCCTGTAGCCACAGTGCAGTTTTTACCGGGTGGTTCTAAAGAGGTAGGCGCGTCTATTACTAGTGATGCAAGGGTGAGTGGTGTTTGCTTTACGGGCTCTACTCCCACGGCGCAACACATCAACCGTGTGATGGCGGCACACTTGGCTGCAGATGCCGTGATGATTGCTGAAACTGGCGGCATTAATGCCATGATCGTAGATTCTACCGCGCTTCCAGAACAAGTAGTACGGGACGTATTGGCCTCGGCCTTCCAAAGTGCTGGCCAGCGTTGTTCGGCTTTGCGTATGCTGTATGTGCAAGAAGACATTGCCGACAAAGTGTTACACATGCTTTATGGGGCAATGGATGAACTTACCATAGGCAACCCGTGGCATTTAAATACCGATGTAGGCCCGGTAATTGATGTAGCTGCCAAAATTAAAATTGAAAAGCACATTACCGAACATGCCACCAAAGGCAACTTACTGAAGCACCTTACAGCACCAAAAGCAGGTTTGTTTGTAGGCCCTGCAGTAATTAAGCTTAATGGTATTGAAGACCTTGGCGAAGAGATTTTTGGCCCCGTATTGCATGTGGCTACCTTTGCAGCAAAAGACTTAGCCAAGTTAATAGATACCATTAATGCACAAGGGTATGGCTTAACCTTTGGTGTGCATACCCGTGTAGATGCGCGTGTAGAACAGTTGGTAAAAGGTGTGCACGCAGGCAATACCTACGTAAACCGTAACCAAATTGGTGCCGTAGTGGGTAGCCAGCCATTTGGTGGCGAAGGGTTGTCAGGCACTGGCCCTAAAGCTGGTGGCCCTCAGTATGTGCAACGTTTACGTAAACCACAAAGAGTGCAGGCAGTCATCCCAACAGGCAGTGTTGTAAGCCTAGGCCAGGTGCAGCAAGCCATAGATTCTCTATCTGCCAAAGCGCTTGATCAATGGCAAAATAGCAGTGATCGTTTGTTTCAATTAACTCAAGTGTTTGGTCCCCAAGCGAGTCGCTTACAAGACTTGTGCTGCAATGTAATATTGTTGCCTGGCCCAACAGGAGAATTAAATCAGCTCAGTACCGTTGCCCGCGGCATAGTGCTGTGTCTTGGGCCAGGTCGACAGGCTGCTTTACTACAAGCGCAGACAGCACTGGCGCAGGGAAACGGTGTGGTGTTAGTCGTTAATGACCTCAACTTACCCAACAGTGATCTGCCCTTAGTGGTGATTAAAGGACAGCTTTCAGCTACAGACATCACACAGTTGTCGGGCTATCATGCGGTAGCTGCAAATGGTCATGCGCCTTATCAACAACAGCTAAGGCTGGCCTTAGCTAATAAGCTGGGTCCACTGTTGCCACTGATTAGCGAAACTGCAGACCCTCAGCGATATACGATGGAGCGCCATTTGTGTATTGATACAACTGCCGCAGGAGGAAATGCGAGCCTCATCGCGGCAGGGGAATAATATTATTTGAACTGGCTAGTTAGGGGTTATAACGCATGATATTAGGCGCATACGGATTATTGTTGAAAAACCATATGCGCTTCGTATTATTTGGTTTAATCACCGCTTTTGCCTCTTCTTTTGGGCAGACCTATTTTATTGGCATATTTGGCCACGCCATTCAGCAAGATTTTGCTATGAGCCACACTCAATGGGGTGGCATTTATATGGCTGGTACTTTGTTGAGTGCCTTATTATTGCCGGTTACAGGCAAATTGATTGATCAGGTACCATTGCAACAGTATACGTTTTTTGTGGTGTTGTTTTTGGCATTTGCCTGTTGGTTTATTACCCAAGCACACAGCCTTGCTTGGCTCGTTGTTGGGATATTTTTATTACGTCAATCGGGGCAAGGGTTAATGAGCCATGTGGCGTATACCACTATGGGCCGTTATTTTGAACAACAGCGTGGTAAAGCCACCGCTATGGCAGCGATGGGTTTTGCGGCAGGTGAAGCCGCATTACCAATAATTGCAGTCACAGCTATTGCCGCTGTAGGGTGGCGCTGGAGCTATATGGGTGTTGCTCTGGTT
>DCAT01000096.1:0-291 GCA_002312935.1 Oceanospirillaceae bacterium UBA1126
AATGGCACTGATTTTGGTTTGGTAGCTGGGGTATTTACTCAGGATTTGAGCTTAGCGTTGCGGTCTAGTCGTGCTTTAGTTGCTGGCCAAGTTTTTGTTAATGAATGGTTTGCTGGCGGTATTAGCACTCCTTTTGGCGGTGTGGGAAAATCTGGTTTTGGGCGTGAAAAAGGTCAAGAAGCTTTGTATAATTATGTCCGTACTAAAAACATAGCAATTCGTTTAACACCCTAGAGAATTTTGTATGTCTTCTGCTGAGCAATCTGTGCCTTATAAAAAATGGCTTTGTAT
>DCAT01000096.1:571-13149 GCA_002312935.1 Oceanospirillaceae bacterium UBA1126
GAAATCATTACTACCGCAAGTGAAGCCTTATAAAAAATGGCTTTGTATTATTTGTGGTTTTATCTATGACGAAGCCTTAGGCTGGCCTCATGATGGTATAGCGGCTGGAACTCGTTGGGACGATGTGCCTGATGATTGGTTATGCCCTGACTGCCTGGTAGGCAAAGAAGATTTTGAAATGATTGAATTGCCTCCAGAGCCGATCCAATCAGGCGCAAATACCACTGCCGCAGCAGCAGTATTGTCAGCTTTAGATAAGCCTCAAGGCCCTATTGTTATTGTAGGGTCAGGCTATGCTGGTTATAACCTTGCCGAAGCTATTCGCAAGCTTGATGCAATGGTAGAGGTAGTTGTATTAACCCAAGATGCAGGTAAGCACTACTCCAAACCCGCTTTATCAACCGGCTTAACAATGCAGCAAACAGCTGAAAGTTTGGTAATAGAACTGCCGCTAGATCGAGCGAATCGTTTGAATATTCGTATTGTTACCCAGTGCACTGTTGAACGCATAGACCCCCAATCTAAACAATTATTCACTGATATCGGCCAGCAACCCTATGGCCAGCTGGTCTTGGCTCAGGGAGCGCAAGCAATTAAAATACCCTTTGAAGGTGATGCTAGCGCAGATGTTGTTAGTGTTAACAGCCTACAAGACTATCACCACTATAGGAACTTACTAGAAGATAAACAGCGCGTATTGTTGATCGGAAATGGATTGATTGGTTGTGAATTTGCTAATGATCTGGCTGCGGTGGGTAAAAAAGTGAACCTTGTAGGGCTTACCTCCTGGCCTATGGATCGTTTGTTGCCAGAAGCTGTGGGTAAGAAACTACAGGATTCATTATCAAAGATAGGGGTGAGTTGGTGGTTGGATAATGAGGTTAAGGCTGTCAATTATATTGACCCAATACACCCACGGGCTGGTTACTTGGTGACACTAAAAACAGGTGATGTGCTAGAAGTAGACGTCATTGTTTCGGCGGTTGGCCTAAAAGCGCGTACGAAACTTGCAATCAATAATGGGATTACCTGCGGTGTGGGTATCAAAACTGATGCTCGTTTAATGACCAACATGCCTCACGTTTATGCCTTAGGAGACTGCATTGAGTTTAATGGCCAGTTGCAACCGTATATTGCGCCGATTTACTGGGGTATCCAAGCTTTATCACAAACCCTTACTGGTGTGTTTACCGAGGTAAGTTATCCACAAATGACCGTAGTGGTTAAGACGCCAGTTTGCCCGATTACTTTACTACCGCCTCCACAAGGTCTCCTTGGCCAATGGCAGGTGCAGCATAGTGAAAAGGGCATGATCGCTCGATTTAATAACCTTGAAGGTAAAGTGTGTGGTTTTGTTTTACAGGGTGATCAAGTAAATCAGCGAACGCAGTTGTTGGACGAGATGATAAGCAACTAATGAGACGTTATTCTGTTAGAATAAGGGCCTTAATTTCCCCCTCAATAATACACGAGAATTCACTTGTCACAATATGATTTTGCCAGTTTGGGTTTAGACTCTGCCCTATTAGATAACCTTGCAAGCTTAGGCTACTCAGAAATGACGCCAATTCAGGCGCAAGGTTTGCCACCTATTTTGGCTAACAAAGATGTTATTGCGAAGGCCAAAACAGGTTCTGGAAAAACCGCTACTTTTGCTCTCGGTTTACTCAACAAGCTTGATGTAAAACGCTTTCGTGTGCAAACTCTTGTGCTATGCCCAACTCGCGAGCTAGCAGACCAAGTGTCTGTAGAAATACGTAAACTGGCCCGTGGCATACATAACATTAAAGTACTTACACTTTGCGGTGGTATGTCTTTTGGGCCTCAAGTGGGTTCATTAGAACACGGTGCTCATATTATTGTAGGTACACCGGGACGAGTTGAAGAACACCTGCGTAAAGCTAACCTTAACCTTGATAACCTCACCACGCTAGTATTGGATGAAGCAGATAGAATGCTGGATATGGGTTTTCAGGAAGCCCTAGACAATATTATTAGTTACATGCCTACGAAGCGTCAAACGATGTTGTTTAGCGCTACTTATCCTTCTAAGATTGAAAACATTGCCAAACGCATCATGCAATTACCAGTTATTGTGGAAGTACAAGATAGCCACAGCAAACAAAGTATTGTACAAACCCTCTACCAGGTCGAAAGTGATGACACTCGCATAGAAGCAGTGCGGTTGTTATTGCAAGCACATCAGCCTGAGACAACATTAATTTTTTGTAATACCAAAGTTGAAACTGATCAGGTTGCCAACGAATTACGTGCAGTGGGTTATGAAGCTTTAGCGTTACATGGCGATTTAGAGCAGAAGCAGCGTGATCAAACCTTAGTGCGCTTCTCTAATCGAAGTGCTTCTGTGTTGGTGGCTACTGATGTGGCAGCGCGAGGTTTAGACATTGAAGCGCTAGATTTAGTGATTAACTATCAAGTGGCTCGTGAACTAGAAGTGCATACTCACCGTATTGGTCGAACCGGCCGCGCGGGAGCTCAAGGTTTAGCCTGCACTTTGCATACGCAAAAAGAAAATCACAAAATTGGTTTGTTAGAAGATTACTTAAAGCAAAAGCTTGAGCGTGACGACTTGCCGCCAATTAAGCTTTTACGCCAGCCAGCATTTTCCCCTGCAATGGTGACCATTCAAATTGGTGGTGGCAAAAAGCAAAAAGTTAGAGCTGGGGATATTGTCGGTGCATTAACAGGTGCTGATGGTATTCCAGGTTCAGAAATTGGCCGCATACAAGTGGGCGATCAGTGGGCCTATGTGGCGGTTACTCAAGCTTACGGCAACACAGCCTTTAATAAGCTAAGTGAAGGCAAGCTTAAAGGGCGCAATTTTAAAGTAAGACGGTTACGAGGTTAGCATGAGTTTAAATCTGTTGTTACGCATTAACAGTGCGTCCTGTTTAATCCTTGGCCTAGTAATGTTGCTCAAAACTAATGCGGTCAACCTGCTTATTGGTACTGAAAAGACTATGTTGATGCACTCCATTGGTATCATTTTAGTGGTTAACGGAGTTCTCTTGTTGGTTGCTTCGTTACGTCAACAGATTAAGCCCCATGAGATATTATTCTTTGTGATGGGTGGTTATGGTTGGACCGTGCTTACAGTTGCACTTATTAGTGCAGATGCAGTTATTATTGACCCACTAGGTATAAGAATGACATTTGTAATTGCTATGTACACTGCTGCGATTGCAGCATTGCAGTTTAGGCATTACAAGCTACTTAAGGGCCGTTCGTAGAGTTGCACTATTATTTTTATGATCAAGTCACTTGGCTATTTTATTTATATTTACTGAGATATTACTATGTCTGATTTACCTAAGTGTCCAAAATGTAGTTCCGAATACACCTACGAAGATGGTACGCAATACGTCTGCCCAGAATGTGCCCATGAATGGGCTATGGATGGGCCTGACGATGAAACAGATAGCCAAGAAATCCACGACAGCAATGGCAACCTTTTAAAGGATGGTGACACGGTTACCGTCATTAAAGACCTCAAGGTTAAAGGTTCTTCTTTAGTTGTTAAAGTCGGTACAAAAGTGAAAGGTATTCGCCTTGTCGAGGGTGATCATGACATTGATTGCAAAATTCCTGGTATTGGCGCTATGAAGCTCAAGTCTCAGTTTGTTAAAAAACAATAGCTGTGGCCCTAAGCGTTAACTTTGATAGCCAGCTATATGCCCTGTGCAGGCAAGATATTGGCCAGTGGCATAGGCCCAAGGTCTGTTTGCAAGGCAGGAATGTTGCCTGTGGGTATGACCAAGGCTAGAGTGAGTTCATTGGCGTATATCCGCTCGTCAATAAGAGCCTCATGTTTGTGGCACAAATGCTCAATGCGACCGCTAAGGTCATAAGGGCAAATTAACTTAATATGGCTAAGTTCGCGCTTAACTTCTCTAGGGCAAGCGCCCACAACCAATTTTACTGCATCAGAGTAGGCTTTCACTAAGCCACCAGTGCCAAGCTTAGTGCCACCAAAGTAGCGGCATACCACCACGCTCACTTCACCAATACCGCAATGGCTAAGTACCTGTAGCATGGGTTTTCCAGCAGTGCCCGATGGTTCCCCAGCATCACTTAAACCCCAAAAAGTACTGTTTTCGGGTGAAGCTGCGACTACCGCCCAACAATGATGGCTGGCATCTGGGTATTTTTTACGCATTTCATTTAAGTGAATATCGCACTCTCCTCGACCAACGGTATGGCGTAAGTTAGCAATAAAGTGACTATTTTTGATGACTAGTGTCAATTCTAGGTCTTTGCCGTGTAATTGTGGAATCTGATAGCTCAAAATAGGCCTTAAATTTATTGTTTAAATACTTTCAAAATGCGCTGGTATTCTGGTGGTATGCCTTAACAAGAAGGTACAATACAGCTTAGTTTCATAGACATGCAATTTAATTAATGACTCAAGAGCAACAAGGTTTCGACGGCGTCGAAAGATTATATGGTGTTGAAGACTACACTGCGATTCGCAAAGCCCATATTTGCGTAGTGGGTATTGGTGGTGTTGGCACATGGGTAGCTGAGGCTCTAGCTCGTTCTGGAGTAGGACAAATTACCTTGATTGATATGGACGATGTCGCCGAATCTAACATTAATCGGCAATTAGTGGCACTCTTGTCAACTATTGATCAATCTAAGATTGATGTTATGGCTGATCGTATTAAAGATATTAATCCTCATTGTAAAGTTAATCTAATCGAAGATTTTGTTGGCGAAAATAACCTTGAGGCATGTTTGGATAGAGGTTATGACTACGTTATTGATGCCTGTGATTCAATTAAAGCCAAGGCTATGATGGTGTCTTGGTGTAAACATAGGCGTGTGCCCATTATTACTATTGGTGGAGCGGGTGGGCAGAAAGACCCGAGCAAAATTAAAATTGTGGATCTAGCCATGACCCGGGTAGACCCTTTGGCTGCGAAGTTAAGGTCTGTCTTACGTAGCCAATACGGATTTAGTAAAAACCTTAAAAGCCGGTTCCGTATTGAATGTGTGTGCTCAACTGAGCAGCTATATTATCCACAACCTGATGGTAGTGTGGACTGGGCTAAAAGTGCTAACGTTGCGGGAGCCAAAATGGACTGCAGCCGAGGTTTTGGCGCTGTGAGTTTTGTTACAGGCAGTTTCGCTTTTATTGCAGTGGCTCGAGTCTTAGATAAGATTGTTGCTAAGCAACAACGACTTCGAGCTGAATTATAGGGAATAATTATGTCTTTGAATAACAACCAAAGCAGCCAAATTGCTCAAATTATTGACACTGGTTTTAGTGAGTACCGAAGACAGTTTGAAGATATTTCATCGGGAGCAAAACAGCGTTTCGAACAAGCGTTATGGCAAGACGTCCAAGCAAGTGGAATGCAAAGAATTGACCTATATGGCGAAATGGTTAACGAAGTTACTGAAAGAGTGGACCAATTTCGTCGTGCTGAAAATATTGACCAAGAAAAAGCCCAAGAGTGGGAGGGTATTAAAGCTAAATTTGAACAGCTTATGCCCCAGCGCACAGACCCAGAGCTAGCGGAAACCTTTTATAACTCTATATTTTGTCGCACCTTTAGGCACCGTGCATTGCGTGAACAACGAATGTTTTTGTTTAGCTCTACAGATTCTGCACCTAAAGTGTTGGCTCAAGACATGTATCGTGAATACTATGCTGATAAAGGGGTTGTCCGCATGGTGAATCAAATACTAGAGGATTACAGCTTTAGCATACCTTATGCTAACAAACGCTTGGATGTCGTTAACTTAGTTCGTAATATTAAAGAAAATACTGATTTTCGAATGGCTATTAGTGCAGACACTCGGGTGCAGATTTTGAAGTCTGTTTTTTATCGTAATAAAGGTGCTTATTTGGTAGGGCAGTTAGTTAATCCGCTTCATCATCAGCCTTTCGTAATCCCTTTGATGAATGATGAAAGCCAGGGTATATATACAGATACCTTGATTACAGATTCTGATGACGTGAGTATTATTTTTAGTTTCACGCGATCCTATTTTATGGTGGAAGCCCCTGTTCCTGCCGAGTTTGTTGGGTTTTTACAACAAATTTTGCCAGCAAAACCTTTAGCAGAAATTTATACGAATATTGGTTTTTTTAAGCATGGTAAATCTGTGTTCATGAGGGATTATCTGCAGCATATGGAAGATTCTGAAGATCAGTTTATTATTGCACCTGGCATCAAAGGTATGGTGATGAGTGTATTTACTCTGCCTTCATTGGACATTGTATTTAAGATTATTAAAGACAAGTTTGCGCCACCAAAAAATATGACTAAGGCTGTAGTAAAAGAAAAGTACCGTTTGGTGAAAATTCATGACCGCGTAGGCCGTATGGCTGATACTCAAGAATTTAAGCACTTTGCATTTGCTAAACACAGATTTTCTCAAGAGTTAATTGACGAGCTTCTGGCCGTAGCACCCAGCATGATTAGAATGGTTGATGAATATGTGGTGATTGAGCAACTCTATGTTGAGCGCCGCATGATACCGCTTAATATTTATATTGATACCGCCAGTGATGAACAGTTGTACGACGTTATTGATGAATATGGTAATGCTATAAAACAGCTTGCAGCTGCCAACATCTTCCCCGGTGATATGTTATTTAAAAATTTTGGTGTTACTCGCCATGGACGTGTCGTGTTTTACGATTACGATGAAATTTGCTACCTAACAGAATGTAACTTCCGTAAAATTCCAGAAGCAATGTACCCTGAACAAGAACTTGCTAGTGAGCCATGGTATTCCGTAGGGCCATTTGATGTTTTTCCTGAAGAATTTCATGTGTTTTTAGCTGGTCGGCCTCGAATTGCAAAAATATTCCGGCAAATACACAGCAATATTTTTGACGCTAACTATTGGAAGTCTTTACAGGCAGATATTGAAGATGGCCAAGTAAAAGACGTATTCCCGTATCGGCGTAAAAAGCGTTTTTTAACGACTTAATTTAACCCTTGTGCTGTTGCTTGCCTAATTTTTACTTGGGCTAGGCTAGCTTGTTTATCTTCTTTGGACATAATCATCCAATTCCGAACCTCATCTTGACTGCGATAGCAGCCCTTACAGACCAGTTCGCCTTTTTTAAACTGACACACTTTTATACACGGCGAGGGAATAGTGTTATCAATGTTGCGTATAGGGCGTGGTCGACGGCGCATAGTGAAGAATCTAGCTAATATTCAAGCTGCTATTATGGCCTGACTTAAGCGCACAGGAAAGACCTGTGTGTTAGAATACTCTGTCTTTTTTGAGTTTAGGTAGATTGTAAATGTTAGGTCGCATTGGATTTATGTGGGGCAGCCTTGGAGTGGTTGGTTTGCTGATGGCGTCTGCCGTTCGCTTGTCTAACATAGCGCTAGAGTTTTTCCTTTACCCAGTAAATATTTCGCATTGGTTAGCGCTAATAATGTGGGTTGCATTTATGGCTTATACCGAGGGCTATAAAGGCTTCCAGCAAGCATTTTCTCCCCGAGTCGCTGCCCGTTTGATATGGCTTAAACACAATCCGAAGGCTTGGCTCGTGGCACTTGCGCCTTTATATGCTATGGGTTTCATCTATGCCTCAAAGAAGCGTATTATTATTTCTTACAGTATTCTGATTATGGTTTTGATATTTATAACCATTGCTGTAAATCTTCCTCAACCTTGGCGGCCGATAATGGATGCGGGTGTTGTTGTTGGCCTCTTATGGGGTGCAACAGTGACTGGATGGTCTATCTTAGTTGCCATGCGCACGGGCGCGAGCCTAGTGAATCCAGAACTACCTAAATCTGCCCACTACCACTGATAGGAAACGACCATGCGCGCTGTGTTTTGGATGTTGGGCGCTATAGCCTCATTTTGCCTCATGGCTATCGCTGCGCGTGAGTTAGATGGAAAGATTGATAAGTTTGAATTACTAGCGATTCGTAGCCTGGTGGGTTTTGTGCTGTTGGTAATTATTATGAACGTTATCAAACGTCCTACTTTGATGTTCAGTCGGCGCATGAAGACCCATTTCTGGCGTAACTTTTTTCACTTTATTGGTCAGTTTAGTTGGCTTGTAGGCATCGGATTGTTGCCCTTGGCCCAAGTGTTTGCCATAGAGTTTACTGTGCCATTGTGGGTATTGATTATAGCGTCTATATTTCTTAGTGAAGCAATCACAAGGCGCAAGCTCGTCTCTGTCGCTTTAGGTTTAATAGGTGTAGCAGTTATAGTCAAGCCTGGTGTACAAATTATAGATGTTGGCGGTCTGGTGATGATCATTGCATCTTTGTGTTTTGCGGTGACTTTTATTTTGAGCAAGTCACTGCTCACCACTGAACATCCGCTTACTGTAGTGTTTTACATGACCTTAATTCAGTTACCTCTAGGCGCATTGATGGCTGGCCCTGATTGGGCCATGCCAGAACCGTGGATGTGGCCGTGGGTGATGGCTATTGCGTTAACTGGTTTGTCTGCACACTATTGTATGGTTAAAGCGATGCAGATTGCGGAAGTAAGTGTAGTTATTAGTCTAGATTTCTTGCGCTTACCTATTATTGCCATTATCGGTATGCTGCTTTATGGAGAACCTTTTGAAGTTTCAGTGATCTTGGGTGGTGGCCTAATGTTGCTGGCGAACTTAGTGAACCACTGGCGCCCTCAAAAGACTGTTTAACCCGAGTGCTGGTTATGGAGTGAGCTAGCTATAGTTTGCACAAACTCGCACTGATAACTTGTAAATAGCCGGCCTCTATATTGCCTAAAACGTTAGCGCTCATCACTGCTGCATTAGCTCCAAGTGCTAAAGTTGGCGTAAATGGTGGTGGTGCCTTTTGCTGACGGGTTTGCCGTATCCAAGTTAGTGCAGCGTCTGTATCATCCTTAAAATGGTCTACTTTGAAGCCTATAGCCAGTGCTAAGTCGTTAAATAGCTGCCAATGACACAAATGACTTTCACCTTTTTCGTGAGCCCACGGCGTTGGGTAAAGGATATCATTCTCACCAGCGTGTGGTTGTAACATAATTTCATGGATCAACAAGTGCCCCCGAGGCTTAAGAACACGGTACAAACCTTTTAGTAAGACTTCTTTTTGCTTAATGTTCATGGTGGAGTGTTGGCTGATGACAAAATTGAAGCTGTGCTCTGGGAATGGGAGGTGCAGGCTGTTACCTGTCACAAACTGACACTGTGGTTCAGGTTGAATGCTTTGATTCAGCAGCATGGCAGCGCGGATATATTGATGATTAAGGTCTAGCCCCACCATATTACAACCCCGCTCATTAGATAACAGTCTGCTCGTGCCACCTAAGCCACAACCTATATCCAAGCCACTCTTAGCTCCATTTGGTAACCAGTCAAGTAGTGCAAGGGTTGCAGGGATTCCCCCAAGATGTAATTGATCAATGCCTGAAAAATCTTCGATTTGCCACTGTTTGTGCGGTCTTTTTTCAAGTAATAACGATAGCTTACTAAGCATTAGCCTTAATTAACTCAAAAGCTCAGGAAGGTTAACAAACAAGTCCAACGCCTCAGGATTAGCCAGGGCATCTTTGTTGGTCACTGCTTCGCCATGGATAACCTTACGAACAGCAAGTTCTACAATCTTACCACTGATGGTGCGAGGAATAGCACTCACTTGTATCACTTTTGCCGGCACGTGGCGCGGTGTTGTGTTGCTACGTACTTGTTGTTTAATAGTTCGAATTAAGTCCTCACTTAGCACTAGTTCTGGCCGTAAAACAACAAACAATATAACTCTCACATCCTGCTGCCAAGTTTGGCCAACGACGATACTCTCTAATACCTCTTCAACAACCTCTACCTGACGATATATTTCTGCAGTGCCAATACGTACACCACCTGGGTTGAGCACTGCATCAGAGCGGCCATGAATAATGACACCCCCATGCTCAGTTATTTCACCATAATCACCATGTGCCCAGACATTTTTATATTGACCAAAGTAAGCATCATGGTATTTTTTACCATCCTTATCTTGCCAAAAATAGATAGGCATGGCGGGGAAGGGTGCAGTGCATACCAGCTCGCCCTTGGTTTGGCGCAATGGCTGACCATCGTCGTCAAATATATCGACAGCCATAGCTAAACCTCGGCATTGAAGTTCCCCACGGTATACTGGAAGAATAGGGCAGCCCAGAGCAAAACATGAGACGATGTCGGTGCCACCAGAAATAGAGGCAAGGAGTAGGTCCTGCTTAACATCACGGTAAACGAAGTCGAAACTCTCATGGGACAGGGGCGAACCTGTAGAAAGAATTGTCTTTAAGTATCGTAAATTATGGCTTTGAGAAGGTTTAACACCTGCTTTTTCAATAGCAGCAATGTATTTGGCACTGGTGCCAAAAATAGTCACTTTTTCACGCTCTGCCATATCTATAAGAATGCTGGGGGTCTTAAACGGTGACCCGTCATAGAGTAATACGGTACACCCTAACGCTAGGCCGCTAACCAGCCAATTCCACATCATCCAGCCACACGTTGTGTAGTAAAATAATACGTCCTTAGGGGTTACATCAGTATGTAAAAAGTGTTCTTTATTGTGTTGCAGCAACGTGCCACCGATACCGTGAACGATGCACTTAGGCACGCCTGTCGTGCCTGATGAATACATAATGTATAGAGGATCATCAAAGTGACAGTCAACAAAAGCAATTTCAGTAGCCGCCAGGTCTATAAAATCTTTAAGATGAACAGCTTTGCCAGGCACGGCATCATGTAATAGGTTTAAGTCTGCGGTCTTAGTTATATGGTCACAAACTACGATTGCTTCTATTGACGGCAGTTGAGCAGCAATGCCAGCTACCCGTTCTAGTGAATTTAGTGTTTTACCGTTATAAAAGTAGCCATCCGTAGTGAAAAGAATACGTGGCTCTATTTGGCCAAAACGATCAAGAACACCATTAATTCCAAAGTCTGGCGAGCAGGAACTCCATACTGCGCCTAAACTGGCAGTGGCCAACATCGCCACTACAGTATCGATAACATTAGGCATAAAGCCTGCAACACGGTCGCCAGGCTGAAGGTTATACTTTTCTAAACCGCTAACCAGCGCAGCTACTCTTTGATAGAGCGTTGCATAACTAATTTCTTGACGCCCTCCATCTTCACCACAGTAAATCAGTGCAGTTGAGGAATTACGAAATTTAAGAAGGTTCTCCGCAAAGTTAAGTTTTGCTTCGGGATACCATAAGGCCCCAGGCATTTTGCTACTGTCGTGCAGAATAATGTTGCCTTTATGACTTGCGACAAGGTTGCATTGATGCCAAATTTGCTCCCAAAATAGATCACTATAGTCAATGCTCCACTGGTGTAGTTGATGAAAGTCAGTAATGCCCAGTTGGTGTGTATCATTGATGGATTGTATAAAACGCCACAGGTTAGTCTGTTCAATACGGCTTTGACTTGGCTGCCACATAGGCTGAGTCATACTGCTCCTTAATTAGATAGAAAGTTACGCATGTAAGCGTACTAAAGCCTGGCAACTTGTACAAATGAAGTCATCAGCATCAAGATTAAAACTAACACGCTTGCCCGTTCAAAGCTTGACCAGCGTTTGAACCGTTGGTGCGGCCCAATAGATCACTAATGTTTTGGCCAACTCGCACTAATCGATCAAGGTGAATGCCAGTTTTTATACCTAAACCATGCAGCATATATGCTAAGTCTTCTGTGGCTAAATTGCCGCTAGCGCCTTTAGCATACGGACAGCCACCTAGGCCTGCCACTGAACTATCAAATGTTGTGACCCCAGCTTCTAGCAGCATCAGCACATTGGCAAGTGCTTGGCCATAGGTATTGTGGCAATGGCCTGCAAGTTGCCTCACAGGCACATGTTGGCTCACCACATTAACCATCTCCAACATCCGCCCTGGTGTGGCCGTACCGATGGTATCGCCTAAAGACACTTCATAACAGCCCATATCGATCAGTTGCTCAGCCACATCGGCTACCATAGAGGGAGAAACGGGGCCTTCATAGGGGCAGTCTACTACCACAGATACATAGCCACGCACTTTTAGGCCAGCATCCAATGCCGCCTTAGCCACAGGCTCAAAGCGCTCAAGTGCTTGGGCGATAGAGCAATTGGTGTTGCGTTGGCTGAAGCTTTCACTGGCTGCGCCAAACACAGCCACTTCATCTACACCAGCCTCTATCGCGCGCTCTAAGCCCTTCATGTTGGGCGTAAGGGCACTGTAGGAAACATGCTTATGACGAGTGATGAGTTGCAGCACCTGAGCGCTGTTAGCCATCTGCGGCACCCATTTAGGGTGTACAAAAGCAGCAACTTCAATGTGTGTAAGCCCAGCTGCAGCTAGCTGATCAATCAGATTCGCTTTTACACTAGCATGGAGCATTGGGCCAGATTCATTTTGCAGGCCGTCTCTTGGGCCTACTTCCACTACCTTCACGTGCTTTGCTAGAGACCTTGTCATGGTTGATGGGCTATACGTATTTAAAGGCATGTTATTTATTCTTCTTTATTATTTATTGTGTGTCTTATGACTCTTGTAAATCTAATAGTTGGGCATCTGCATCGACCAAATCCCCTACTTTAAAATAGATTTCGCCA
>DCAT01000114.1 GCA_002312935.1 Oceanospirillaceae bacterium UBA1126
AACAAAATCGACACAAAAGGCGACTCTATAGTCCCCCAATTATACGGACTAACGTCAGACAGGAAAAGATGAGTCTGCTGAAAAAGTGTATCAATGACAAAAATAATAAACTTAGGGTCGCTCTAAGTATAGTTTAAGCAAAGTTACAAGCGGTATGAACTATCTTCTTTATCAAGAATCGCCATGAGTTCATTCAAGTGCTGTTGGCCAAAATTAAACCCGTAATTCTGCCACTGCTGCGCAGTTTTTTCTGCAACCTCGTGGTTGGCTGAGTCTAGGGGTTGGCCAGTTGCATAACAATCTAATAAGGTGCGGCAAGCGCGCTCAAAATAATACATGTCGTCAAAGCATTGGGCAACAGTACTAGCAATGACCAACACCCCATGGTTGCCCATGAGTAAAATACGTTTATCACCCATGCATTGAGTTAAGCGCTCGGCTTCGTTGCCTAAGCCCATGCCATCATAACCTGTGTCAATGGCTACTCGTTGATAAAAACGCATGGTGTTTTGATCGATAGGGTATAGGGTTTTGTCCTTTAAGCACGCTAAGGCTGTGGCATACCGAGGGTGTAAATGCATAATGCAATGAGCGTCAGAAACGTTGCGGTGTAATGCGCCATGAATAGCCCAAGTAGTGGGGTCTGGTGCATTAGCTTGATGCATAGTGCTGGGGTTGTTGGCATCTAATAGCAGCAACTGGCTGGCTTTAATCCTACTAAAGTGCTGACCTTGAGGGTTACATAAAAACTGCTGTCCATCACCTGGCACTGCAACACTAAAATGATTAGCGATGGATTCATGCATATCCATCTTTGCTGTCCAGCGAAAACAGGCGGCCAGTTCAATCCTTGCCTGCTGCATTGCTGTGAGGGGATCAGTGGTCATGTTAATACCAGTTGTTTAGTGACTTGATGTTGGAGATAATAGGCCCAATATTTTGTCATGTGAAGTAAACTATGAACCCTGAACAACCTCGCAACCCGCTGCACGGCCTGAAGCTAGAACAAATTGTCACCGACCTTGTGGATACTTTTGGTTGGGAAGTGCTAGCAGACCAAGTCAATGTGAACTGCTTTAGGGATAATCCCAGTGTTAAATCCAGTCTTAAGTTTTTACGTAAAACTCAATGGGCCAGAGACAAAGTAGAGTCTCTTTATGTTTACGCCATTGTGCGCGGTAAACCCCTGAGGTCTCAAGACGAGTACCAGGCTCAAATTAGGTCATCATCCAAAGCATCAGCGCCTAAAACGGCTGCGACCAATAGTAATATCTGGAAAACCCCCAGTTAACTTGCGTTTACTAAAGACTCACCTGTTTTAATGCAGTGGCTAAGCAACCGATCGATATCGCTTGCTTGAGTGTCACTGTTGGCTAAAATAAGGCGAATACCTGTTTTACCCTGGTATTTAGCATAATCCACAAAAGCGCCACCTTGAACTTGCATTGCCTTACATATAGCAATGTTTAAGACTCGCAGCTGATCTTCGCTTAAGTTAGCCGAAGGTCGGAATTGAAATAAAACATTGAGGTAAGGGGCAGGGCCTATCATGTGCAATGTGGGAGATGACTCAATTGCCTCTACACAGCCTTGTTTGATCACTTGTAATTGATCCACTTTGTCCGAAAAACCATTGTGGCCAATTGCTTTCCAGCTTAACCATACCTTTAAAGCGTCTGCCCTACGGCCACATTGGATAGATTTTTGTCCTAAATTATGGGCTGAATTTTCATCACTATGGAATAAATAATCACCGCCTCCACCACCACATGTCTGCTCCAACATGCCTTGGTGACGAGTTAAAATAACAGCTGCTGTAATGGGTACATTCATCAGCTTATGAGCATCCCATGCAAAAGAATCAGCTAACTCGCAACCTTCTAACAAGTATTTATATTGTTGTGAAAACAAAATAGGCGCGCCCCATGCACCATCAATGTGTACCCAAAGATCATATAAGTCGGCAATAGCTCTGCATTCGGGTACTGGGTCAAAAGCGCCTAGTACTGTTGTACCGGCAGTGAGGCCTATGTAAAAAGGTTTATGGCCCTGTTTAACACTTAACTCTATGGCATCTTTAAGCGCAGCAGGGCATAACCTGCCTTGGTTGTCTGAAGCTACAGCAATGAGATTGTCTGTACCAATGCCCAATACACTAGCAGCCTTCAAAGCCGAGTAATGCGCTTGATCTGAAACATACGCGACTAAAGTTTGGTTACTAAAGCCCTTGGTTTTAAGCTCAGGGCACGCTTTATGACGCGCCATCATCATGGCGATTAGATTGGCTTGACTGCCGCCAGATACCATAACTCCATCACCTGTTTGTGTATCAGTAGTAAAACCTACCAAACGGTTCCATTGGGTAATTAGCTCTTGTTCCATCAACGTGGCTACTGGGCTCATTTGATAGGTGTGCATATTTGCGTTACTGAGGCTGGTCACCCAATCGCCTAACAGCGCAGGATTATTGCGTCCAGAGTAAAGTAATTTAAAGAAATCGACTTGAGCGCTGTCAGGTTGATAGTTTAGGTAGTGGCTGGCAGCCTGTTTTAAAGCCGCCAAGTCAGTGCCTTTTGAGCCTAGGCTAAAATCGACTATTTTCTTAAGTTGTTCTGCGTTAATGGGCTCACTTACAGGGCGATCTTGACGAAAATAAGGTGAAGCGAGTTGTTGAAATATGTCGAGATATTGTTGCACTGTATGTCCCTTGTGAAGGCAAATATATTGTAGGATTAGGGTGTTTGTGTTACTTTTCCGCTTTCAACACAAGCACAGATATTTAGGCTTAATCAATGAGTTCAACTGAAAGCGCTACACTACCTAGCTTTGAAAAATACGGCAAAGTGTCTGTTTGGTGTTCAACTATTAGCTACGATACTATTCCAGATAGTTATTTTGAAGAAGATGATAATGGTATAGAAGCGTGGGCTAGAAATTTTTCCATCACAGAATACGACCATGAAAACATGGAAACTAATGGTGTTGCAAGCGGTACGGCATTAGTTAAAAGCATTATTGAAGATTGTTCCTATTCCAGTGCTTACGGTGAAGGTATCATTCATAAAATCAACAAGATGGGTCATCAGCAAGTCAGCTGGATTATTTTGTTATTTGATTTTGAATATCGTAATAAAATTACCAAAATTCACGAAGATGAGTATGTGCAATACGTTGGCTCTTTTGTTTATGACATGGATTCTATTAGCTTGGCTGAACAAGATCAGATAGAAGCAGAACGTGAAGAAAAACTGCGTTTAGAGGCGCAGATGGTATTAGATAGCGAGGCTGCACTGGGTGATTCAGCTGATGATTTAGCGCCAGTTACTGTGGCTGAATCCGCACCAGTAGTTAAAGCGGTTGAGCCAACACCAGAACATAAAGTGGTTGAAAAAATACAGCCTAAAGGCCATAACCCTTGGCTAAAATAGCCAAGTAGTGTGTTTTTATAGGCTTGCTTGATATTTTTTATGTGCCAACAAATATAAGTACTCAAGCACTATTGTTGCACCTGCTAAGGCAGTAATCTCTGCATGATCATACGCTGGATTCACTTCTACTAAGTCAAATCCAACAATGTTTACGTCTTTTAAACCTCGAATAATTCTCAAGGCTTTATCAGTGGTTAACCCACCCACTACTGGGGTGCCAGTCCCTGGTGCATATGCTGGGTCTAAGCAGTCTATGTCAAAGGTTAAATACACGGGAAGATCGCCCACTCTTTTTATAATGGAGGCGACAATGTCATCGGCACTCATGTCATTAGCCTGAGCTGCATCAATCACTTCAAATTCA
>DCAT01000120.1 GCA_002312935.1 Oceanospirillaceae bacterium UBA1126
TTGGGATTTCAGTTCCAGTAGGTAAAGATTCCATGTCTATGCGCACAGTATGGCAGGATGGTGACATTGATAAGAGTGTCACGTCACCGGTTTCATTGGTCATTACGGGTTTTGCACCAGTGGCTGACGTACGCAAGACACTCACACCACAACTCGTCACTGATGCAGGTGAAACCTCACTTATTTTGGTAGATTTAGGCAACGGACAAAATCGTTTAGGGGGTTCATGCTTGGCCCAAGTCTATAGTCAGTTAGGTGACACCACCCCAGATTTAGACGATGCTGAAGATTTATTAGGCTTATTTAGTGCAGTGCAAGGCTTAAACGACGATGGCTTATTGTTAGCCTACCATGACCGCTCTGATGGCGGTGTGTACACCACCTTAGTAGAAATGTCCTTAGCTGGGCACGTTGGTATTGATATTGAATGTGTAGAAATGATCAGCGACGCTGATGACTTGTTGACGTGGCTATTTAACGAAGAACTCGGTGTAGTATTGCAAGTGAAGAATCAAGACTGTGCTGAGGTCCTGCGTCAGCTTAGCTCATGCGGTTTAGCAGAGCAGAGTCGGGTGATTGGAAGCCTAAATAATGACGACCAAATTCGCTTCACCCTAGAAGGTGAAGAAGTATTAGTTGATTCAAGAACGCAAGTGCATCGTGCATGGGCGCAAACTAGTTATCGTCTGCAATCTATGCGGGATAACGCACATTGTGCTCAACAAGAGTACGATGCACTGTTAGATGCTAATAATCCAGGTATTAACTCAGTGCTCACCTTTAATAGTGAGGAAAATATTGCCGCTGACTTGATTGCTAGCGGCCAACGTCCGCGTGTTGCCATACTCCGAGAGCAAGGCGTGAACGGGCAGCTAGAAATGGCTGCAGCTTTTGTTAAAGCAGGGTTTGACTGTGTTGATGTGCACATGAGTGACATTCTTGAAGGCCGCCGTGCGCTGAGTGAATTTAAAGGTTTAGTTGCCTGCGGTGGCTTCTCTTATGGAGATGTTTTAGGCGCTGGGGAGGGCTGGGCAAAGTCCATTTTGTTTAACCCTTTAGCAAGGCAAGAATTTAGTCAATTCTTTCAACGTGAAGACAGCTTCGCCCTGGGGGTATGCAACGGCTGCCAGATGTTATCTAACTTATCCGAATTGATCCCTGGTAGTGACCACTGGCCTCATTTTGTACGCAACCAATCGGAGCAGTTTGAAGGCAGAACGGCACTGGTTCAGGTGCAAGAGAACGACTCTATCTTCTTACAGGGCATGGTTGGTTCTCACATGCCTATTGCCATCGCTCATGGTGAAGGCCATGCAGAATTTGCCAGTAATGAGCAACGTCAAGCCTGTGAAAGCAAAGTAGCGCTGCGGTTTGTAGATGGGTATGGCAAAGTGACGCAAAACTACCCCGACAACCCTAATGGTTCAGTCAATGGTATCACGGGTCTAACTGCGGCTAATGGTCGTGTTACCATTATGATGCCGCACCCAGAGCGAGTGTATCGTAGCTGCACTAATTCGTCCGTAGACAGCGCTTGGGGTGAAGATGGGCCTTGGATGAGGATGTTCCGCAATGCCCGTGTGTGGATAGGTTAGAGTAGCTAGTGCGCTGTGGCATTTAAACGTAAATATTGAGTTATAACGATGGCCTTACAATACGAAATTATTCCAGTTACACCGTTTCAACAAAACTGTAGTTTAGTCTGGTGCGATGTAACCATGGAAGCTGCGTTGGTAGATCCCGGTGGTGAATTGCCGCGCCTGTTAGGCAGAGTTTCAGCCCATGGTGTGCAGCTTACGCAAATTCTATTAACCCACGCTCACATTGATCATGCTGGCGCAGCAGGGCAATTATCGGAAGATAAAAATTTACCTATTATCGGCCCACACGAAGGGGATCAGTTTTGGATTGATGGCTTAGCTGACCAAAGCCGTATGTTCCAATTCCCTGAGGCCAAATCTTTTGTGCCAACTCGTTGGCTGCATCAAGGTGATCAGGTAAACGTGGGTAATGAAACCTTAGGCGTATTGCATTGCCCTGGCCATACGCCCGGTCACGTTGTATTTCACCACCAAGGACAGGGTTTATTGTTTGTGGGAGACGTGCTGTTTCAAGGCTCAATAGGGCGCACAGACTTCCCTCAAGGAGACCATGCAACGCTAATTGATGCGATCAAAACAAAATTGTTAGTACTTCAAGACACAGTAAGATTTGTCCCAGGCCATGGGCCAATGTCAACTATTGGCTCTGAGCGTCGAAGTAACCCTCACCTGCAGGGCTAGTTAAAAATCAATATGGTGAAGTTGTTTAACACCTTGTTTTCGATCTTCAAAAAAGCGTTCTAATGTTTGGGTAACGGTGCCAAATGCCATGTTATCCCAGGGGATGTCTGCTTCATCGTAAAGCGCTACTTCTAAACTTTCTGGGCCAGATCCATACTCGGCTACAGTCATCTGTGCTAAGTAATAAATATGCACTTGATTGCCTTTAGATAGGTTGCACACGCTAAATAAGCGTCCTATTTTAGGGGTTGCATAGGCCTCTTCATAAGTTTCTCTTAGCGCCGCTTGCTCTGTTGTTTCACCATTTTCCATGAAACCAGCAGGCAATGTCCAGTAGCCTAGGCGGGGTTCTATAGCACGTTTACACAGCAATACCTTTTCGCCATATACCGGAATGCAGCCGGCTATAATGCGAGGATTCTCATAGAAAATAAATTCGCACTTATCACATACATAGCGATGGCGGTTGTCACCCTGAGGAATAATAAAGCTCACTAGAGCACTACAATGGCTGCAATATTTCATGGTATGTTGTAGATCTCTGACTTAAGTAGTTTGTTTATTGTAAGATAAACGCACGCCACTATAAACAAGGAATTGTAGATCCAACCCAATGTATCAGTTTATTGCCCAAAAATTAGCTCAACACCGGCCTAGATTACTTACCGCTGAGCTACAAACACCTGCTGCTGTATTGTTAGCAATCACTGATGACAAGGACAACCCACAGGTCATATTAACGCGGCGAGCCAAGCACATGCCTACTCATAAAGGTCAGATTGCTTTTCCAGGAGGTAAGGCAGAGCATGACGATGCAGACCTGATAGCCACAGCGCTCAGAGAAGCCCATGAAGAAGTTGCACTGCAGCCAGACTCGGTGAAGGTGGTGGGGCAGATGGGACAGGTGCTTTCACGCCAAGGGTTCTTAGTGACACCCGTTGTGGGCGTTGTGCCTGCTTCAGTGGTTAGCCAACTGGTACCAGATTTGGGTGAATTAGATCGAATATTCACTGTGCCTTTGAGCTTTTTTATTGATACTAACCCGGTGATGGACGCTCTGCCAATCGTTGCGGGTGTTAAGCAAGTACCTAGTTTCTATTATGATGAGTATCGAATATGGGGAATGACTGCTTTTATTCTGGCTGAATTTGTTAATTTGGTTTACGATGCGCGCATTGATCTTTATGGTCATCCCGTAACCCAGCCCAAGGATGTTTGATTGTGTCAGGAAAACCTATTGCCTCACCCTGCGTTAATGTCTGTTATCTTGATGATCACGACATCTGTCAGGGCTGTTATCGTTCTGGGGAAGAGATTACTGCTTGGATGCGCTTGGACAACGAAGGCCGTGAGCAGGTGCTAACCAAGGTGCGAGAACGCGAACTGGCTAGCCCCTTTGTCACTATTGTAAGTGTTTAATGCACTTCTTCTGCTGATGTCTGAACTCGCTGTAAACGCACAGTCTTAATAAAGTTGCCGCTAATCTGTACTGTTTCTAGCTGGTACTCACCTATCTTTAAGCAGACGTTAAACTGAGGGATTTCCTCAAGCCTTTCTGTGATTAAACCATTAAGCGTCTTGGGCCCATCAATGGGTAAAGCCCAGATCAGTGCTTTGTTGATGTCACGCACGGTTGTAGTGCCATCAATAAAAAATGAGCCATCTTCTTGTGGATGAATATCTTCATTTTCATGGTCTTGTTCTTCAGCCATGTCGCCAACAATTTCCTCTAAAATATCTTCTAAGGTCGTTAAGCCTTGGATATCACCATATTCATCTACTACTAAAGCCACCCAAGATTTACGCTTTTGAAAGTTTAACAGCTGGGTATTTAAGGGTGTACTTTCTGGCACAAAATAAGGCTGCCTAGCCAGTGCTAAAAACTCTTCCTTAGTCGGATTTTCTGCATGAATAAGAGGCAATATTTGCCTTACATGTACAATACCCACCACATTATTTAGTTCTTCTTGATACAAAGGTAACCTTGTATGTGGGCTCTGACTGATGGTGTTCAAGATGGTTTTAATATCGTCATCAACGTCAATGCCAACAATTTCGTTTCGAGGAATCATAATATCTTCCACGGTAACTGTGTCTAGATCCAAGATGCTCAATAACATAGATTGGTTGCGGCGCGGAATAAGTGCCCCCGCCTCATGCACAATAGTGCGCAGCTCTTCAGAGCTAAGGTGGTCGCTAGCTTTTGCGGCCGCATTAAACCCAAGCATGCGGAGTAGCCCATTACAAATGGTATTGACCACCCACACAAAGGGGTATAACAACTTAAGCAAAGGCGAGAGAATTAAAGAGGCAGGAAAGGCTACTTGTTCAGGCTTAATGGCGGCCACCGTCTTTGGTGTCACCTCGGCAAAAATTAGGATCACCAAGGTAAGCATTGCAGTGGCTACGGCAACACCCGCATCACCCATGAGACGAAGTGCTATCATCGTCGCAATTGCAGACGCCAAAATGTTTACAAAATTGTTACCTATGAGAATAACGCCAATAAGCCGGTCTGGCCGGTCTAGCAGTTTACTCGCGCGCATGGCACCGCGGTGTTTTTGCTTAACCAAATGGCGCAGGCGATAACGGTTCAAAGACATCATGCCAGTTTCGGCACTGGAAAAAAATGCCGACAACAAAATAAGGAATACCAAGCTAGTGAATAAATAGCTTAAGGGGATTTCACTCAAGGCGGGTTTAACCTCGTATCAGATATGGCCCTCAATTCTTATGCCTGAGGCGCCTCCTGTCAAGTGTTGAGGCGCTATAACAGGAATTCTAAAACTAATTTAGTGCCCAAAAATGCAACAGCTAAATTAGCAAAGCCCCAAAGGGTCCAGCGTATCGCTGTGCGCCCCCGCCAGCCTAGTCGGTAATGGCCTATCAAAAGAATAGTAAAAATGACCCAGGCTACAAGGCTTAAGACGGTTTTGTGAACCACATGTTGAGCCCATAAGTCGTCCAAAAACACGAACCCTGTCAGTAAAGCGATGCTCAAGAAAATTTGGCCTGCTGCCAGCACTTCAAATAACAGGCTTTCCATAGTTTGTAAGGGCGGTAAACTTTTAACCAAACGTGATGATTGATGGTGTTTAAGGTGGCGGTTTTGATAAATGAGCAACACAGACTGACAGGCAGCAACAGCAAAAAGAGCATAGCCCAATATTGAAGTGATTATATGTAGTAGGATGCCAGAAGAAAACTGACGGCCTTCAAATTTAGGTATGCTAAACATATCTACCATAATAGCTAAGGCCGCAATTGGAGCAGTAAAGACCAGCAAGCTAGACACTGGATTACGTAAACTGCTGAGTAGAATAACCCCAATCACTGCCCATGCTGACAAGGATAAAGTGGCACCCAAATCCAATAAAAGACCGGCTTTGGTAAATAGATGCAAGTATAGGTGAAAACCTTGTAGTATCCATGCCGCAAAGCTAAGGGCGTAGCCTCTTTTAAAAACTTGATTTGTGGGGGCATTATTTTGAGTCCAAGCGCTCAATAAGTATAAAACTATTGCGCTCAGGCCAACTATTAAAGAAGTCATGGTGATCATTTTTGTCTAATTAGTCCCCCTATCATAATCAAGCACAGCAGCTATGCCTAGGCTTGATGTTAAAAAAGACTAAAACTAAGCGCCAAATAGCCTTAGCGGGGGTATACTAGGGTCAATCATTTGGTGTTTTACAGAGACTTATATGTTCGATAATTTAACTGATCGCTTAGGCAAAACGTTACAGCACATCCGTGGCCAAGCGCGCCTAACAGAAGATAATATTAAAGCAACCTTGCGTGAAGTTCGCATGGCGCTACTGGAAGCCGACGTCGCTTTACCGGTGGTTAAAGCGTTTATTGAGCAAGTTAAAATCCGTGCTGTAGGCACAGAAGTTAGTCGCAGTTTAAGTCCAGGCCAAGTGTTTGTAAAAATCGTCCAGCAAGAGCTGGAATCGATTATGGGCACTGCTAACGAAGATCTTAACTTGGCGGTTCAGCCTCCTGCTGTGATCCTTATGGCAGGCCTTCAAGGCGCAGGTAAGACTACATCTGCCGCGAAACTGGCTAAATTCCTTATCGAAAAGAAGAAGAAATCTGTCATGTTGGTGAGTGTGGACGTTTATCGCCCAGCAGCCATCAAACAGTTACAGATGCTTTCCGAAGAAGTGGGGGCTCACTTCTTTCCAAGCACTGTTATGGAAAAACCTGTAGCGATTGCGCAAAAAGCGATTAGTCACGCAAGGCAACAGCATTATGATGTAGTGATTGTCGACACAGCAGGCCGTTTGCACGTTGACACAGATATGATGGACGAAGTGAAAGCGCTTCATGCCACCGTAGAGCCTGTGGAAACTCTCTTTGTGGTTGATGCCATGACGGGCCAAGATGCAGCGAATACAGCCAAAGCCTTCAACGAAGCATTGCCTCTAACGGGTGTAGTGCTTAGTAAAACAGACGGTGATGCCCGTGGTGGTGCGGCACTTTCGGTGCGCCACATTACGGGTAAGCCAATTAAGTTTTTAGGTGTTGGCGAGAAGGTAGAAGCCCTGGAACCTTTTCACCCAGACCGTATCGCGTCACGAATTTTGGGGATGGGTGACGTACTGTCTCTCATTGAAGAAGTAGAGCAAAAAGTAGACAAGGTTAAGGCAGAGAAGCTTGCTAAAAAGATCAAAAAAGGCAAAGGTTTCGATTTAGAAGATTTCCGAGACCAGTTGCAACAAATGAAAAATATGGGTGGTATGGCAGGAATGCTGGATAAAATGCCAGGCATGGGTGGTATGGCCCAAGCTGCTTCAAGCGCAGGAACAGAAAAGAACTTCGACCAAATGGAATCAATCATCAATTCCATGACACCAAAGGAACGCGCGGTGCCAGACACGCTAAACGGGTCACGTAAGCGCAGGATTGCGACAGGTTCTGGGACACAAATTCAAGACATTAACCGCTTAATTAAACAGCATAAGCAAATGGCTAAGATGATGAAGAAAATGTCGGGTAAAGGCGGTATGCAGAAGATGATGCGTGGCCTGCAAGGCCAGATGCCCCCTGGTATGGGTGGTGGGGCTGGAGCTGGGGCAATGCCTCCAGGAATGCCGCCGGGGATGCCTGGAGGCTTGCCCGGATTAGGTGGTGGTTTTCCCTTTGGCAAGAAATAACTAAGGTAAGATAGTCATTCAATATAATTGAAACTTAAGGCTTTTATTTCCCAAAAGGTTAGGGTAATATACGCGCTCTCTGCGGAGAGGTGGGTGAGTGGCTTAAACCAGTTCCCTGCTAAGGAACCGTACCTAATACTGGTACCGAGGGTTCGAATCCCTCCCTCTCCGCCATTTTTTGAGCGCCCGTAGCTCAGCTGGAT
>DCAT01000121.1 GCA_002312935.1 Oceanospirillaceae bacterium UBA1126
TATTGCTTTAATTATTTTAGCTATTGCTAAAGGCTCTAAAACGTCTTCAGTAAGAACTAAAATAGCACGATCTGCACCCAATGCTAGGGCGTTACGGAGTGTTTCTTCTGATTTGGCTGCGCCGATGGATAATGCCACAACTTCTTCTACTGTGCCTGCTTCACGCAGACGAATAGCTTCTTCTACAGCATTTTCGCAAAACGGATTCATGGTCATTTTGGCATTGGTTAGGTCTATACCTGATTTGTCTGCCTTAACACGGGCCTTGACCTGAGGGTCTAGTACGCGCTTTACGCCAACTAAAACTTTCATGGACATGATCTCACTTTAATAAAAAGGGTAGCGCTAGCCTTTGCTAATGCTAATAAAAGCAGGCAGTTTAAACCTGCCTACACAGAAGTCAACGTTGCTCTGAATAAAAACTTAGCCAAAGTTAAATAAATACCTTTGGCTATAACCTATGCCTATTATTGCGTTAACTGATTAAGCGCGCAATTTGAAATTTGTTGGGTCGAAGGGTGACTCTTCAACCACAGTCGCTTGGTACATCTCCCCCAAAATTTCTATTTCAAGTTTGGTGCCAATAATGGCAAGTTCTGGTTGCACCATGCCAAGGGCAAGTGATTTGCCGACGCGCCAGCCATAACCGCCAGAAGTTGCACGGCCTACTAGTTCACCATCCTTATAAATTGCTTCAGAACCACGAGCGTCTGCATCAGTTACACCGTGGACCTCAATAGTGGCAAAGGCGTTTTTAGCACCGCGCTTTTCCCATGCGATCAGTCCATCTTTACCAATAAAGTCGCCTTCTTTGTCTAAGCGAATAAAACGGCCCAGGGCAGATTCCACTGCTGAGTATTCAATAGACATTTCACGAGGGATTAAACGATAAGACTTTTCTAAACGCATACTGTCCATAGCGCGAATACCAAATGGTTTGATATCAAACTCGGCACCCGCTTTCATAACCTCGTCAAAGATGTAGTTTTGCATTTCAATAGGGTGATGCAATTCCCAACCTAATTCGCCTACGAAGTTAACACGTAAAGCTTCGGCTGTAGCGTAACCTACGTTAATCTTCTTGCCGGTGAGCCACTTGAAACTCTCATTAGATAGGTCAGTGTCTGTAATTTTTTGTAACACTTCCCGTGAACGTGGGCCAGCCAATACTAAAACGCCAGTATTGGTGGTGACACGTTGAACATCTACGCTACCATCTTTAGGTTTAAGCTTAAATAGGTAATCGTGGTCGTGAGTTTCAAAGGCGCCAGCAGATACAAGGTAATAGCTCTGGGGGCCCGTTTTGTACACAGTATATTCAGAGCGTACACCACCATTGAGCGTCAACATGTGCACGAGCGAGATACGCCCAATTGTTTTTGGCATTTTGTTAGCAAAAATGTACTCTAACCATGCTTCTGCACCTGGACCTTTAACAATTGCTTTAGCAAAAGCAGACATGTCTAGTAAACCTACGTTTTCAGTGACATGCTTACATTCGTTTCCTACAAACTCATGGTAGTTAGAGCGACGGAATGAGTTCTTTTCTACAATAGGTCCACCATCAAGAGGCTCAGAGAAGTTTTGGTTCCACAATACCTGATCGACATTGTCTGTTGCTAATTCTTCCGCAGTTAGTGCGTAGTCTTTGTTGGGCATAAACCAGTTAGGACGCTCCCAACCATAAACACTACCAAATACCGCTCCCAGAGCTTTCATGCGGTCATAACATGGGGTGGTCTTAAGAGGGCGAGCGGCTTCACGTTCCTCGTCTGGGTAGTGTGTAGTGAATACATTAGCGTAAGCTTCTTGGTTTTTTTCCTTCAGATAACCCCGCGTCGCATAAGGGCCAAATCGACGAGGGTCTACACCCATCATGTCTACGGTAGGCTCACCATCGATCATCCACTCAGCCAACTGCCATCCAGCGCCACCAGCAGCGGTGATGCCGAAGGAGTGACCTTCATTAAGCCAGAAGTTTTTAAGGCCAGGAGCTGGTCCTACGATAGGGTTTCCGTCTGGTGTGTAGGCTATTGCACCATTATAAACTTCCTTAACACCCACTTCGGCAAAGGCAGGGACCCGGTTCATACAGAATTCAATGTGGGGCATTAAACGATCTAACTCTTCGTTAAATAGCTCGTATTCACAATCATCTGCGGGGCCATCAACGTAGACACAAGGTGCGCCTTTTTCATAGGGGCCTAGGAGTAAGCCACCTGCTTCTTCGCGCAGATAGTAGCCGCCATCTGATTCTCGTAATACACCCATTTCTGGTAATCCTTGCTTCTTTCGCTCCAAAATTTCTGGATGGGGCTCGGTAACAATAAATTGATGTTCTACTGGGATTACAGGAATGTCTAGGCCAACCATTTCACCTGTCTTGCGGGCAAAGCTGCCAGTACAAGATACGACGTGGTCACAGGCAATATCACCCTTGTCAGTTTTAACGATCCAAGTGTGATCTACTTGTTGCTCAATCGCAGTTACCGAGGTAAAGCGATAAATTTCGGCACCCATATCTCTGGCACCTTTACACAGTGCTTGAGTGAGGTCAGCCGGCTGAATATAGCCATCATCTGGATGCTGAATCGCACCGAGTAAACCTTCTGTGTTGCACAAAGGCCAAACTTCCTTGACTTGCTCAGGTGTTAGAAACTTAGTCTCAACACCTACGGTTTTAGCAACTCCAGCGTAATACTTATATTCGTCCATGCGGTATTCGCAGTTAGCTAAACGGATATTAGACACCACAGAGAAGCCTACACTCATGCCCGTTTCTTTTTCAAGCTCATGGTAAAAATCCACAGAATACTGGTGCAACTTACCCACAGAATAGCTCATGTTGAAAAGAGGTAGCAAACCAGCTGCGTGCCATGTAGAGCCGGAGGTAAGTTCTTTACGTTCAACCAACACTACGTCGGTCCAGCCTTTTTTGGCTAAGTGGTACAAAGTGCCTGCGCCGACAACACCACCGCCGATAACGACGACTTTAGCAGAAGATTTCATGTGTGTTTGCTCCCGAAGAAAGGGTAAGTAGCCCAATGAGCACGATTGCCATTGAGCAAAAAATAACGAGGAAATTTTACCCATGGGTACTGGGGCTAACTTGTCAAAAAGCGACTCACACTAACGAAACAAGGGACCTCTTGGGGCAATGGCTTTGACCCGCTATAAAGAACAGCTTGTTTTACCGCGCTTTAACAAGTATTGCTGATGGTAATCTTCTGCTATGTGATATTGGTTTACAGCTTCAATAATGGTGATTACGGGCGCTTTAAATAAGCCCATGTCATTGAGTGTTTGGCGCATTTCAACAGCCTGCTGCTGTTGACTTTGGTCATGGTAAAAAACCACTGAACGGTATTGTGTACCAAAATCTGGGCCTTGTTGGTTTGGCGTCGTTGGATTGTGGTTTTGCCAGAACAGTTGTAACAACTGTGAGTAAGTTATAACGCTGTCATTGAACGAAATCTGCACCACTTCAGCGTGCCCTGTATCGCCTTGGCATATATCATTATAAGTAACTCGTGCGGTGTGTCCGCCCATATAACCCACAGTAGTAGATGTAACCCCTTGCTGCTCGGCAAATAGGGCTTCTACACCCCAAAAGCATCCTGCGCCAAATGTAGCTAATTGTTCCATGAAATTGCCTTGGTAAATAGGATCAGTGGGGTACCTTAACGGGGCAATGAAATCGAAGCAAGGTAATTTAAAAGACATCACGTTAGGTTGACATATCTTTACTCTGGTTAGTTACATGAAAATGTTCATGAGGCCCATTTTTGTATCAACATTTGGTAATAAAAGGGTTTGGTTAAGCGCAAAATAATCTAACTTTCCTAATCCATAGCTTAAGGCTAACGCAGGGGTATGGGGCTGTGTATAATGCTAGTTCAATTTGTAATAGTAGACTCACTCAATGCAAGCCAAACAACGTGTGCTCACAGGCATTACTACGACCGGAACACCCCACCTAGGTAATTACTTAGGTGCACTCAAGCCTGCGGTGGCTGCCAGTCAACAAGTGGACACAGATAGCTTTTATTTTCTTGCTGATTATCATGCGCTGATCAAATGCCAAGACCCTCAAACCGTTCATCGGTCTGGACGAGAAATTGCTGCTATTTGGCTAGCATTAGGTTTAGATACCGATAAAGCCACATTTTATCGTCAATCTGACATCCCAGAAATACCTCAGCTTGCGTGGTTCTTAACGTGTATGACCGCCAAAGGTATGATGAACAGAGCCCACGCATATAAAGCTTCCGTGGACGAGAACCAACGTCAATCTAGTGCCGACTTAGATCAAGGTATTAGTATGGGTTTGTATAGTTATCCCATACTCATGGCAGCCGATATACTAATGTTTAATGCCCACCATATTCCGGTTGGCAAAGACCAAATTCAACATATTGAGATGTGCCGAGACATTGCTATGCGTTTTAATCATACCTATGGAGAACACTTTGTGTTGCCAGAAGCTATGGTGGATGAAGGTGAGGCAAAAGTTTTGTCAGGTCTTGATGGCCGAAAAATGAGTAAAAGTTATGGCAATATTATTCCTTTATTTGCGCCCGCTGATGAACTAAAAAAACTGATCTTTCAAATAACAACGAATAGCTTACAACCTGGTGAAGTGAAGGACCCAGATACCTGCACTTTGTTTGAAATTTATAGTGCCTTTGCTAGCCAGGAAGAAACTTTGATGATACGTAAAGCCTATGCCAACGGCATAGGTTGGGGAGACATGAAGGGGCAATTGTTTGAGTATCTTAACGATTACCTAAGCCCAGCTCGTAAACGGTATGACGAAATTATTACAGACCCGGCCTACATCGAATCTGAACTACAAAAAGGCGCGCTCAAAGCGCGCGCTCAAAGCGAACCCTTTATGCAGCGTTTGCGCTCAGCTGTGGGGATTATGTCTTTGGTCGGTGACCTAGGTGCAAAGCAGACGTTGACTAAAGCGAAAAAAGAACTGACTCAAGAAGAGCAAGCCAAGGTAAATGCTGGTAAAGCTAAAGCCATGGAAATTGCAAAACAAAGGGCGGAACAAGAGGCCCAGCAGTTGGCCTTAAAGGTTGATGATTTGATTAATGCCATCACCATTAGCAATGACCCTAAGGCAGCAGGTGAAGAGTTACGTGCAGGCTTACAAACGCAAATTGATGGTGCAAAAAAGAAAGCCAAAAAAACACTGCAACAAACCCTTGAATTACTTGAGCAACGGTTAACGAGTTAGCCAAGTTAAGGAGTCGCCTTTGGCCAAGCATATTATAATTGTAGAAGATGACCGGGACCAGCGAGATAACTATCAATTTGCGCTAGAGCAACGTGGTTATCAAGTAACGGCATACGCTGGCAAAGAGCAGGCAGAGGCGGGGTTAAAGCAACAACGTCCAGATTTAGTAATACTTGACATTATTATGGATGACAACATTGATGCTGGGTTTCAGTTGTGCGCTGCCTTACTAAAAATTCATCCGGACCTTCCGGTGTTATTTCTCACCGAAAGAGTGGGTGAAATTGACCGAATTTTAGGCTTGAGAATGGGCGCATGGGATTATCAACCCAAACCGGTATCGTTAGACTTTTTAGCAGAAAAAGTAGCAACACTTATACGCTTAAGTGATATTAGAGTGGTGACGGCAGAAGCGGATGATCAAAGTGTTCGCGAAATAGGCCATCTCCAGCTTCTTGAAGAAAGTCGTCAGGCTAAATGGCGAGACCAAGAAATAGAAGGTCTAACGTTGACAGAGTTTCGTATGATCGAAGCACTAACACGCAGACCAGGCCATATTCTAACCTATGACATATTGGCTCAAGCCACCCATCAACACTACGTGTCTAACAACACCATCAGTACCCACATTCGTAATATAAAACGTAAGGTAAAAGCCATAGATGCTCAATTTGATGCCATAAAATCAGAGTATGGTATGGGTTATCGCTGGTCTGAACGTTAATGGCTTTTAGCATAAGGCGCCCACGGTTTCGGTTTAATACCCAAGTACTCGTTTTTGCTTTGGTGTTGATAAGTATTCCATGGTTATCTTACCGCTTTGTAGCAGAATCTCGCGTGTTCATGATTGAAGGCCAAACCCAGGCTCAAGAACAGTTGGCCCGAGGCATTGTGACTTTATTCCAGGGGCGAGATGATCTGTTAGCTGAATTGCCCTATTTGGATAGTCAGCAGGTGGTTTTTAGTCATCCCTTGATAGGTCAGGCTAAGGTTGATGGATACACCAGCGAATGGTTAGATTACCAACTATTTGCTAATCATTTTGGTGCCGGTGAAGACAGTGAAGATGGCTATAGTTTATTGCTGGGTGAAAAAGATGATCGCATTTTTGGCCTTGTACGTATCCAGGATGATAAAACTGTTTTAAGAATTAAAGG
>DCAT01000028.1 GCA_002312935.1 Oceanospirillaceae bacterium UBA1126
AAAAAGTGCAGATAATACACAAGGAGGATACGAGTATCCCTTTGAAGGATGGAGCGGAACGACAATAGATTTTTCGGCCATGTATCAAACCAAAGAAGGCCTGTTTAAAAAAGGCTATGTTGTTGATCAGTTATTTAACTGTAATATTGGGCTAATTACTTGGGAAGTATTCGGCGTGATCAAAGGCGAATTTAGATTGTTTTCTGAAAGAGCTATTGTCGTTCATAAACCCCAGGATGAGTGCAAGGCTAGAGGCTTCAATCCTAACTCTTGAGCCAAGAGCGACTTACCTTAAGGTATGTTTTTACATACCTTTTTAGTAGACAAATACGCTAGGTTAACTCTAACCTGCAGATTCCGCTTCTTTTATGCGTTCCAGCCTGTTTTGTTCTTCAAGAAACGCCTGTTTAATTTCTTCTAGCACAGTATCCACATCTGCAGACGCAGTGTCTTCTTCAAAGTGACCTGTGAGCTGCGTGTCTGGTTGCAGTTCGCCTGCTTCAAACAATGCCCACATTTCTGGCCCATAGCGGGTGTGGCTTAGTTGGGGTGCATATTGGGCATAATAGTTAGTAATGTTTTCTACATCGCGCTGGTGCATGCTTTGTGCATTATTATTTGCGGCGGCATCTACCGCTTGTGGTAGGTCTATAATCACTGGGCCATGGTCGTCTACCAACACATTAAACGGTGAAAGGTCTCCGTGCACTAATCCTGCGCACAGCATGCGCATAACATCGTGCATCAGGGTTTCATGGTCTGCCAATGCCTGTTCTTCGGTCATAGACACATCGTTTAAGCGAGGGGCAACATCGCCATCGCCATAGGTGATGAGCTCCATTAACAACACGCCGTCAAAACAACCGTAGGGTTTGGGTACACGAACCCCAATGTCGGCCAGCTTGTAAAGTGCAGTTACCTCGGCAGATTGCCACACTTCTTCTTGTTGCTCGCGGCCAAATTTTGAGCCTTTGCCCATCGCCCGGGTTCTGCGGCTATTGCGAACTTTTCGCCCTTCTTGGTAGGTTACAGCCTGTTTAAATGCGCGTTTTTCGGGTGCTTTATAAATTTTTGCACAACGGATTTCAGACCCACAGCGCACTACAAAGACATCGGCTTCTTTGCCGCTCATTAAAGCTCGGATCACTTCGTCTACTAAGCCGTTTTCAACGAGTGGAAGTATTCGTTTTGGAATTTTCATAGTGCTATTGTACATTAGTTAAATAGGGATGGAATACAGAAGTTGTGCCCCTTATGTGCTTAATTTACTTAGCTGTATTCCATCAGCAGAAAAGTTTTCTGTGGCCAACCAACGTTCATACTCTGCCTGTATGGCAGGCCAATGCGTATCGAGGATAGAGAACCACGCGGTATCTCTATTGCGGCCTTTGTACACTGCTGCTTGTTTAAACAGGCCGTCAAAGCTAAAACCAAGGCGTTGGGCGGCTTTTTTAGAGCCTGAGTTTAAATTATCACACTTCCATTCATAGCGGCGGTAGCCTAAGTTAAAGGCGTTTTTCATCATTAAGTACATGGCTTCTGTCGCTGCTGTGGTGGCCTGTAGGGCGGGGGAGTAGTTAATGTGGCCCACCTCAATAACTCCTGCTGCTGGCTGAATACGCAAATAGGTTGCTATACCCACCGCTTTGCCACTAGAGGTGTTCACTATGGCGTAAAATAGAGGGTCTTGGGTTTCACTATGGCTAGTTAACCACTGTTTAAGTTCGGCTTGTGTGGTGAAGGGGCCATAGGGTAGGTAAGTCCAAATGCGGTCTTGCGTGTCGGCACTATAGGCCTGCCATAAATCTTCGCCATGGCATGTTGCATCAAGCGGTTCCAGGCGGCAATAGGCCCCTACCATGGTTTTTTTGGCTGGCTCTGGGCAGGTATTCCAAGTAGGCAACACACAGCCAATTTCTTGACCTAAAGAATTGAGACGAGCAGACATAAACACACCTAAATAATGGAAACTTAGTTCATATTAGGTGATCTTAAGATAAAAACAAATGACTTTAATGGTCATCTAATATGTTGGTGAAAAATGCCCTCTCAGAGCAGCTTATAAAGGCACAGGGAAACGGTGCCAAAAATGGCCACTATCGGGTATAATGTTGGCATTATTTTGCACTCACTTGTGCCACCGCTTTTCGGTAACTTTAATGTTTGAAATCAATCCTTACATCCTTTCCATGAAAGACCTAGCTGAGCGCACCCATGTGCTTAGGGGGTACCTTTGACTATGTTGGCAAACAAGAACGCTTAGTTGAAGTAGAACGAGAACTAGAGCAGCCGGACGTATGGAACGACGCAGAGCGAGCGCAAGCCTTAGGTAAAGAGCGCAGCTTGCTTGAAGGCGTAGTCAATACCATAGACACTATGGACAGTGGCTTAATAGATGCCCGTGAATTACTAGACCTTGCCGTAGAAGAAAACGACGAAGACACCCTAAACGAAGTGCAACCAGAACTTGATGCCCTAACGGATAGTCTAGAAAAGCTTGAGTTTAGGCGCATGTTCTCTGGTGAAATGGATCCCAATGCGGCCTTCCTAGACATTCAATCAGGGTCTGGTGGCACAGAAGCACAAGACTGGGCCAGTATTATTTTACGTATGTACCTGCGCTGGGGCGAGCAAAAAGGCTTTAAAGTAGAGCTGATGGAAGTCAGTGATGGTGACGTAGCTGGTATAAAAAGTGCCACTATTCGGTTTGAAGGTGACTATGCATTTGGCTGGTTACGCACAGAAACAGGCGTACATCGTTTGGTGCGTAAGTCGCCGTTTGATTCCAGCAGCCGCCGCCATACCTCCTTTGCTTCGGTATTTGTGTCGCCAGAAATTGACGATGATATTGATATAGAAATTAACCCATCCGACGTGCGAGTGGACACCTACCGCGCCAGTGGTGCTGGTGGTCAACACGTTAACAAAACAGATTCTGCAGTGCGCTTAACCCATGGGCCATCTGGTATTGTAGTGCAGTGCCAAAACCAGCGGTCGCAACACCAAAACCGTGATTCAGCTATGAAACAGTTGCGTGCCAAATTATATGAGCAAGAAATACATAAGCGCCAGGAAGCCTCTCAAGCCCTAGAAGACACTAAATCTGATATTGGTTGGGGTAGCCAAATACGCTCCTATGTTTTAGATGATCAGCGCATTAAAGACCTGCGCACCAACGTGCAAACTGGTGGTTGTGATAAGGTGCTAGATGGAGACTTAGATCAATTTATTGTAGCCAGCTTAAAAGCGGGTTTGTAAGCACTAACTTAAACCTAACTACCCAGTAAAAACATTACCCAATTGTAGAACCCACACCTATGAATGATACAAACGACAGTTTAATCCAAGATGACAACAAGCTTATTGCCGAGCGTCGTGCCAAATTGGCCAAGCGCAGAGAAGTAGGAAACGCGTTTCCTAATGATTTTCGCCGAGACAGCTACGCCCAAGATCTTCAAAATACCCATGGCGAAAAAGATAAACCAGAGTTAGAAATGTTGGCCCTTCCGGTGAAGGTGGCCGGCCGTATTATCCGTAATCGCGGTGCGTTTATGGAGATTCAGGATGTGTCTGGTCGTATTCAGCTTTATGTTAACCGTAAAGGTTTGGCACCAGAGCAATTGGCCGAAATTAAAACCTGGGACCTAGGTGACATTGTAGGTGTGGTGGGTGTGTTACAGAAATCGGGTAAAGGCGATTTGTTTGTCGACATGACGGATCCACAGTTGTTAACTAAAGCGTTGCGCCCGTTACCTGACAAGCACCATGGCCTTGCAGACCAAGAGATGCGTTACCGCCAGCGTTATGTAGACCTCATTGTTAACGAAGAGTCTCGTAAAACGTTTATTATTCGTACCCGTGTTGTAGAAGCGATTAGGCAGTACTTAATTGCCCGTGAGTTCATGGAAGTAGAAACCCCCATGATGCAGGTGATCCCGGGTGGTGCATCTGCGCGCCCCTTTATTACCCATCACAATGCCTTAGACCGTGACATGTACTTGCGTGTTGCGCCAGAACTCTACCTTAAGCGTTTGGTGGTAGGTGGTTTTGAGCGAGTGTTTGAAATTAACCGTAACTTCCGTAACGAAGGTTTGTCTACCCGTCATAATCCAGAATTTACCATGTTAGAGTTCTACTGGTCTTACGCCGATTTCCGCGACCTAATGGACTTAACAGAAGGCATGTTGCGTCACATTGCAGAGTCTGTATTGGGCAATAGCACAGTTACCTACCAAGGCAGTGAGTATGACTTTGCGCAGCCATTTACCCGTATTTCTGTATTTGATTCTATCTTGCATTATAACCCCAGCATTACAGCCGAACAGTTGGCTGATGAGGCTGGTGCGCGCGCTATTGCTGAAGGCCTTGGCATTCCACTGAAGCCCTACTATGGTTTGGGCAAGGTGCAAATTGAAATCTTCGAAAAAACGGTAGAAGACCGCCTAGACCAGCCTACTTTTATTACCCAATACCCAGCAGAAGTGTCTCCTTTGGCGCGTCGTAATGACCTAGACCCGTTTGTCACAGACCGTTTTGAATTCTTTGTTGGTGGCCGTGAAATTGCTAATGGTTTCTCAGAGCTTAACGATGCCGAAGACCAAGCCGACCGTTTCTTAGCCCAAGTGGCTGAGAAAGACGCTGGTGATGATGAAGCAATGCATTATGATGCAGACTACATTGCAGCCCTAGAGTACGGCATGCCGCCTACCGCTGGTGAAGGTATTGGCATTGATCGCTTGGTGATGTTGTTTACCGACGCCGCTTCTATTCGAGACGTGTTGTTGTTCCCACACATGCGTCCTGAAGCTAAATAGCACCGCCATAAAATAATGGCCCATCCCATTTGGCAAAATGCACACCTAAACCAGCTTGATGAAGGTTGGCTTAAGGTGCTGCAGCCTTGTTTTAGATACCCACAAGTTGAAACTTTAGCCACATTCCTTCAAGGTAAGCTTGATCAGCAGGTTATCCTGCTACCACTGCAAAAAGATTGGTTTAATGCGTTTAAATTAACCCCCTTTAATGAGGTTAAAGTGGTTATTTTGGGTCAGGATCCATACCATGGGTTTGACCAAGGGGAGCCTCAAGCCCACGGCCTAAGTTTTTCCGTTAACAAAGGCACTAAAACACCACCCTCATTGCGCAATATTCTTAAAGAATTAACTACAGACTTAGCTATACAGCCGGCTACTCATGGCGATTTGTCCCAGTGGGCAAAGCAGGGCGTATTGCTGTTAAATACGGTGCTCACTGTAGAGCAAAGTCAAGCAGGCGCTCACCAAGGTAAGGGTTGGGAAAGCCTTACAGATGAGGTGATTAAAGCGCTCAGCGAACAACGTTCGGGGCTGGTTTTTATGCTATGGGGTAAGCCTGCGCTAGCAAAGGCTGCGCTTATCGATGCGAACAAACACTACGTGCTTGAGGCGGTTCACCCGTCGCCTTTATCAGCGTATCGAGGTTTTTTTGGATGTGGCCATTTTTCTAAAGCTAATGACTATATAGTGCAGCAGGGTGGCTATGTTATTAACTGGCAGCGCACACCTCTATTAACAGAGCCTAACCAAATTCAATTATTGTAAAATCTGCTAAGCTAATAGTAGTGAAAACACAGGGCTTAAACATGGCAGACACACCAGAATATCGCGGTTGGCTCTATTCCGTGCTCATTGCAATTGATCAGCTAGGTAATGCCTTGGCTGGTGGTTATGCAGATTCAACCATTTCTGCACGGGTGGGCTACAATGCGCGGCATTCAGCTTCTGTGAGGAAAAATTACTGGCGCTTATTAGAATGGGTTATAGATTATACCTTCTTGCCCTTGGATGGCCCGAACCACTGCTATCAAGCTTATTTCTCGGGTAATAAAACCCACTACAGAGACGGCAGCGATGCCATGCGTGTTGTTTTAAGTACCTTAATCTTATTTTGGGCTATGCCGATTGCCCTAGCTACTCGCATTTTGGCACAGCGCAAACACGCAAATAAGCCCTAATGTTATTTATAGCTTGATACGTTCGAACACTTGGGGATCTATTTCATAAGGTAACGGCAAAAGGGAAATGCTAGCGCCCTCTTGCTCGTTTAGGTGCAGCTGATTTTCTTGTGCCTCTGTGCAATTAATCACTGCGGTAAAGGCATAGGCATTTTCGCCAGTGTACGCAAGGCTGGTAATTTTGCCTACATTTTTTCGTTTGCTGGCATTAATTTGTTGGCCTACTTCTAAGGCTTCAAGGGAGGTCACTTGGCCAATAAATATGTGACGTTTGAGTTTTCCTAGGTATTGCATTCGGGCCACAACTTCTTGGCCGGTGTAGCACCCCTTTTTAAAGTTAATGGCCCCAGTGGCCTGTAAATTAAGCATTTGTGGTACGTAGCTATCGCTTATGTCGGGGGTCACATAAATTAACCCCTGATTAATTTGCCTAGCGTCCCAACCAGATATTTCGGCTAAACTAGCCCCTTGCTCTAGGCTGGCTATCACACCCACTTTTGCAGTGGGGCGGCAATAAACAACAAATTCATTATTGTCAGTATTATTACTCCAAACTAAGCAGTCTTCGTTTTGAATGGCACCAAGCCGGGTATCGGGCACCAAACCAAACGTTGCCTTAATGCAAGCTGCGGCGTGGTCACCCCACACTACAAAACGGCACCAATCACTGCTGGCATCGTAGAGCTTAGCTTTAGAAAAAACAATGTACTTAGCCATGGCCTGTTGCATAGTAGCCACCATACTTCGGGGCATGTGCAGCAGCAAAGTGTCTTGATGGGTCACTAGGTCAAAATTGGCAATAACGTTACCTTTTGGGGTGCAGTAAGCTCCTGCTTGCCCTTTGCTCTTTGTAACTTCATTAACGTCGCAGGTTATTTGGCCTTGCAGGAATTTTTGAGCGTCTTGGCCGGTTAAGCCTACACTACCAAAATGATCTAATGGGCAAAAATAAGTGTGTTTCATGGTGTTAAATGATCTAAATGTGAATGCCTTGCAGGCATATGTTGATAGTTTGCGCTAAAATTAAAGCCTTGGGTATATGGTATGGGTTAAGACAGAGGAATTCAATGTTGAATGAAACAGAATTAAAACGACAGGTTTGGCATAGTCGCCGTGGAATGCTGGAATTAGACGTTTTATTAGGGCCATTTGCCCTGCATGCGTTGCCATTAATTAGTGCTGATGAGCAGCAAGTATATGTGCGCTTATTAAGTCAGCAAGACCCAGACTTGTTTGCTTGGTTTATGGGCCATGGCGTTAGTGATGACCAAGCCATGGTGGCTATGGTTAAAAAAATAAAAGACTATGCTCAGTCGAGCCAAATTCCAGCTTAAGGCCTCTGCACACCTTAGTTATGTATGTGCTGTGGTTTGGTCGGTATTAAGCCTATGTGGCTTGGGCATAGCAGGTTGGTCTTGGTTTTGTCTTGCTTATGCGGTGTTTGTAGCTGCGGTGCTAGGTCATTGGGTTTGGCGTTGGGCTTGGCTTAAGTCTAGCACCAGTATGGTCGCTATAAGCTGGACACCCAACGAAGTGTGTTGCTATTTAAAAAATGGTGCCCAGGTAAATGGCGTTATTATGGCGAAGTCAGCCTTTAACCCATACTTTATTACGTTGCACATTAAAACCACACAGGGGCGTATATTCTGGTGGCCACTTATGGCAGACAGTGGGCCTAAAGATATGCTGCGTAAATTAAGAGTCTTTGGCCGTTGGCACAACCAATCCCTTACTGCCAATCAAAATTAGACGGTGTCATAATAGTGTTGCGCGCTATTTGCAGGGTTTCAGGATAATCTAACGTGTAGTGCAGCCCTCGGCTTTCTTTGCGTTGCTGAGCGCTGTGAATAATAATAGATGCTACAAGAGCTAAGTTTCGCAGCTCTATTAGGTCTGCACTTACGCGGTAGTTACTATAAAACTCATTAATTTCACTTAGCAATAGCTCTACTCGGTGCTGCGCCCGAGTGAGGCGTTTGTCTGTGCGCACAATGCCTACGTAATCCCACATAAAGCGGCGTAATTCGTCCCAGTTGTGGGAAATAATAACGTCTTCATCAGAATCCTTTACCTGGCTTTCATCCCACGGTGGAATAGTGATTTTTGGTGAGGCTTGGGCCCAGTGGGTTTCAATATGTCTTGCTGCGGCATGGCCATACACGAAGCATTCTAGCAATGAATTGCTCGCCAGGCGGTTAGCTCCATGCAAACCTGTGAAGGCTGTTTCGCCCACAGCATAAAGGCCTTCTATATCTGTCATGCCATCTTGGTTAGTAATAATGCCACCGCAGGTATAATGGGCGGCAGGAACAACGGGAATAGGATCTTTAGCAATGTCTATACCAAGGTCCATGCAGCGTTGATAAATATTAGGAAAGTGAGATTGGATAAACTCGCGGCCACGATGGCTTATGTCTAAGTATACACAGTCATCACCGAGGCGTTTCATTTCATGGTCTATAGCACGTGCCACAATGTCTCTTGGGGCTAGCTCTAGGCGTTCATCAAAACGCTGCATAAATGGTTCGCCATTAGCTAATACTAGCTTGCCACCTTCTCCACGTATGGCTTCAGTGATCAAAAACGATTTAGCTTCTGAATGATAAAGGCAGGTGGGGTGGAATTGGTTAAATTCCATATTTGCTACTCTACAACCCGCTCGCCAAGCCATGGCAATACCATCACCAGATGAACCGTCTGGGTTGCTAGTATAGAGGTAAACTTTACTGGCTCCACCGGTTGCTAAAATGACACATTGAGCCTTAAATGCGTTCACATGTCCCGTTTCTTGGTCTAATACATATGCGCCTACGCAGCGATTGCCCGGCAAGCCTAATTTGGCATTAGTAATTAGGTCTACAGCCACCTGATGGTGCAATAAATGGAGATTTGGGGCTTCTGTGGCGCGTTCGAGTAGGGTGGTAGTTACCGCAAGGCCTGTCCAGTCTGACGCGTGAATAATACGCCTGTGGCTATGGCCTCCCTCTTTAGTCAGGTGGTAGCCGGTAGGGTCTTCGTGGTCTTGGGTAAAAGGCACTTTCTGTTCAATAAGCCAGTCTACACTAGCCTTAGCTTGCTCTACTGTAAACTGTATGGCTTCTGGGTCACCAAGGTGAGCGCCTGCAATAAGGGTGTCCTGGATATGATTGTCTATACGGTCTTGTTGATCTAACACCGCAGCAATACCACCTTGCGCCCAGGCCGAGGAGCCAGCATCTAATTCATCTTTACTGATAACAGCTACTTTTTTGGTCGTTGCTAAGCGTAAACCCAAACTAAGCCCAGCCGCGCCTGAACCGATGATAAGTACATCGTATTGAAAATCTTGTTGCATAGGGAAGTTATAACACGTCACTTTGGTGACTTATTATAGCGTGTACAGAGGTAAGGTTAAATGTCTATTTAGGCTATAATTTTTGCTCAATCCATGAACATGTGAATCTAGTGTCTATACTAATGACGCCGTCCAAAATTTTTTAACTCGAAATCTAAAAATACATTTTAGTCACTACACACAATATCTGTTCCAACATAATACCCACTAATGCCACAAACGCTTGCAGACATAGTTTCCCCACTATTACCTTTTGGAATCGCGCCAATTTTTGCAGAGCTTGACACAAGCATAGGCGCAGCAGAACCAGAATCGTTACCCAAAGTAAGTGGCAACGGTTTGGAAATTGCAAGCTTCGTATTTTTCATCTCTGCTAAAGTTACATCTTGAATTATGCGCAGGGTTTTACCATACGAGCTCAACACAATTTTCTTTTTCAAGCTAAAGTTAGAGCTAAGCTCGCAAAGCCTCAACTCCAGCTCGTGAGGAAGAAGCGCGCCGCTACTTGGGCCTGCCCATTCGTGTCCGTCACCTTCCTTACTCATCGGGTCTTGCGCTTCGCCAGCGACATTAGGGACGTTGATGACGCCAGGTTCGGATTGCTGAGACAAGATATCAGTTGAAGGATAGGAGCATGAACTATGCTCGGTGCTATTTGGCGTTATTAGTGTTTGGGTTAGTGAGGCAGTCGAGCCAGCCATGACGTTGTTACCTAAATTAGAAGGTTCAGGCATAGGTTGGTAAAGTGCAGAGCAGCCAGTTAAAATAATAAAAACAGTTATCGTTAAACTCAGCTTAAACATTGAGCTATCCCTCTTTCTAACACATGGTGCTAAATTAATTTATGTTATGAAGAAATAGCTCTTTTTTGTTATATTATGGCATTTGTAACAATACCAAAAGCTAATCTAATTGTAGAAATGTAGACCCATTCTGTGCCCTTTCCCTAACCTTACTCTATACTATTTTTTTTGGCTTCCTTACATCAATTGTAAGTTTTCGAAGTCAATAACATTGTACGGGTGTGATGGTCATGACAGCGTCCTAGGGCTTCGCACTATGTGTTAGGGCATTTAATCTACAACTAGGCGTATTGTTCTAGGTCCCACTGTGTATTTAACCGGGGGGTTAGTTTTGGTGCGGTGGGTATGATCGTATGTTCCTAGGCAAGTTATTTTTCGAAACAGGATTGCTTAGGCTGACATTATCCTAGACCTAGGCGATAACACCTAAAATGTGATCTGAATATCGTGCGGTCAGCTTTAATCTGCTGTACTCTTATTGTATCGTTTCATTATTATTATATCGTTTCATTATTATTATATTTTTTCACTATTGGTAGTTTGTTAATTGTACGTTTATAGCAGTCCAGATAAGGAAATCTAAGTGCCTAATAAAGAGGCCTTGCCCATACTAACCCCATCAGACCAGCAGCTTGTTGAGCGAGTACAAGCTGGAGACAAGCGCGCATTTGATTTGCTAGTGCTTAAATATCAGCACAAAATTATTAGCTTAGTGGGCCGATACGTTAAGGATCATCATGAGGCCATGGATGTAAGCCAAGAGGCCTTTATAAAAGCCTACCGCGCGCTGGCAAATTTCCGAGGTGATAGCCAGTTTTACACATGGCTTTACCGTATTGCCATTAATACAGCAAAAAACTATTTGGTAGCGCGTAATAGAAGGCCACCTGACGTAGATGTAGAGGCTAATGAGTATGGTGACTACGGCAGTGCGGATGTGATGGCAGACATTGATACCCCCGAAAATCTTATGGCGCGGGACCAATTACAAGACAAGGTATTTGCTACCCTAGAAAAATTGCCAGACGACCTAAGAACCGCGCTAACCTTAAGAGAATTTGAAGGCATGAGCTATGAGGAAATTGCTCAAGTGATGGATTGCCCTGTGGGTACGGTCCGTTCACGTATATTTCGTGCCCGAGACGCCATAGACAAAGAAGTGGCTAAGCTTATGGACCGTGATTAGTGAGCTAG
>DCAT01000127.1 GCA_002312935.1 Oceanospirillaceae bacterium UBA1126
GGCTGTTGATTTTGATCAAGTAGCCAGTAGCATGTGCCAACATTTAGTAAAGCAATTGCAGTACCTACACGTTAATACAACTCAACAACCTTGGGTTGGACACCATTGAATATAACAGACGAGCAATAAGTCATTATGGCGACATCATACAAAGCTGAAGCAGGCGTTAAACTTCGCGGCGCCGATAAGGTATCGCGTATCCCAATTAAAGTTATTGCCACTGATAAAATGCCTCGTAAGCCAGACTGGTTGCGCATTAAAGTGGTGAGTTCACCTGAAATTAACCGCATTAAATCTAAACTTAGAGAGCATAAGCTGGCTTCTGTATGTGAAGAAGCTAATTGCCCTAACTTAGGAGAGTGTTTTAGTAACGGCACTGCGACCTTTATGATTATGGGTGAAATATGTACGCGGCGATGCCCATTTTGTGATGTAGCCCACGGGCGCCCTAATGCATTGTCTGTTGATGAGCCTCGAGAATTAGCCACCGCTGTGGCTGATATGGCGCTTAAGTATGTTGTGGTCACCTCAGTAGATCGAGACGATTTAAGAGATGGTGGTGCACAGCATTTTGCAGATTGTATTAGCGCCATTAATGAGCGTACACCAACAACTCAGGTTGAAGTACTTGTGCCAGACTTTCGGGGGCGTATGGACGTTGCATTAGATATCCTAGCCCAAACACCTCCCCATGTGTTTAACCATAACTTGGAATCCATTCCCCGACTCTACAGAAAAATCCGCCCAGGTTCAGACTACCAATGGTCTTTGGATTTGTTGCAAAAATACAAACAGCGGTGTCCTGATGTGTTAACTAAATCAGGCCTAATGTTGGGTTTGGGTGAGACCAAAGAAGAAGTATTGCAAGTGTTGCAAGATTTACGAGACCACGATGTAGATATGCTCACCCTTGGACAATACTTACAACCTAGTCTAAACCACTTGCCTGTAGATCGCTTTGTGCCACCTGCAGAGTTTGATGAGTTGGGTGTAGCAGCCAGAGCAATGGGCTTTAAGCACGTAGCCAGTGGGCCACTAGTGAGGTCCTCTTATCATGCAGATTTACAAGTAAAAGGCGAAGTGATACGTTAATTGCAGATAAAAAAGTACACTTGATATTGCGTAACGCAACACATAATAAAATAAAACAAAACAACATAAGGTAAGGACTAGTTATGGCGATCATTCATTGGCTAGGCGCTGGGCTTTCAAGTGCGCCAGGTATTAAGCGACTCATCGGTAATGGTGCAGAGTTATGGCTGTGGAACCGCACTTTAAGTAAAGCTGAAGCCGTTATCCATGATTTAGAGGGCCAATGTCAGGCACGAACCCTAGACTGGCAACAACTTGCTAGTAATGTAAGCAAGGGTGATATTTTGGTGTCCATGTTGCCTGGGTCATTTCATCTTCAGGTGGCCCAGTTAGCCCTAGATAGCCAAGCCCATTTTGTGTCTAGCAGCTATTTATCACCTGCCATGGAGGCCTTGAACCAAGACGCTAAAACTAAAGGCCTATGTTTGGTAAACGAGGTAGGCTTAGACCCTGGTATCGATCATCTTTTGGCCTATGCATTATTAAACCATTACCGTGGTTCTGGCGCATATACAAAAACTAATCATTTAGAGTTTAGGTCATTTTGTGGTGGTTTGCCCGCGAAGGAGAATGATTTTAAGTACAAGTTTTCTTGGTCTCCACTGGGTGTGCTTACTGCCCTAAGGTCTACTGCAAAATGGCTTGAAGGTGGTGAAGTTAAAACCAACAGTAAGCCTTGGCTTGCCGTGCGTGACTATACTATGCCGCTGTCGGAGGAGCACAATGCAACCTTTGAAGCTATTCCTAACCGTGACTCATTACCCTTCATGGCTCAATACCAATTTGACCCTCAGTGGCCTGTTGATACATTTATTCGTGGTTCTCTGCGGCTACCAGGTTGGTCAGAGGCATGGCAGGACATTTTTAGTTTAGTGGAATCTGCCGATGGCGCTGATGCAAACGCCAAGCTTGTTGCCAAGTCTGATGAGCTCTGGCAGCGATACGCTTATAAAGAAGGTGAGCAAGACCGCGTGGTATTGTATGTAGAACTGTTGGCTAAAGACCCAGATACCAACCAATGTATTTGGCGCCAAAGCTATTCAATGGACGCCTTTGGTAACGACCAAGGTAGTGCCATGGCGCGCTTGGTATCAACCACGGTGAGTTTAGCTGTTGACGCAGTTTTAGAAGAACGTATTAGTGCGGGTGTTAGTGCAGCACCCAACGAAATTCACTTAGTGTCTGATTGGTTGAGTTATCTAAATGATCATCATGAGCCCATTAAACACCTGAATCATCTGGATTAACTGTGCAACAGCCTAAAAACGCTATTGTTGTTGGGGCTGGGATGGTGGGCCTATGCTGCGCTTATGCCTTACACATTAGAGGGGTTAAGGTCACTATTGTAGACCGAGACCCTGTGGGAGATAAAACCTCCTATGGTAACGCGGGTGCTTTAGCTATCAGTGAATGTGTGCCACACAGTTTACCAGGGCAAATTTGGTCTATACCCAAGTGGTTGTTAGATCCAATGGGCCCCTTGTCTATTAGGCCGGCCCACATTCCTCAATTTATGCCCTGGTTACTAGCGTATCTTGGCCACAGCCGTAAAAAAAACGTATCGCACATTGCCAAAGCACTGCAGGCCATCAATGGTAGAGTAAGTGCAGACTATGACCCTATGCTTAAAGCCATAGGCTATGCAGGTAAAGTGCGAGATAAAGGCTGTATTAGAGTCTACGATGATTACAAAAGTTTTAAATTAAGTGCACAAGAGTGGGATATCCGCAAGCAGCATGGGCAACATTTTGAGCTTTTGGGTGAGGCTGAATTAAGGCGTATGGAGCCTGCTATAGGGCAGGCAAAGTCCTTCGGTGTATTGCAGCCCCAATGGCGCATTATTGACGACCCAAAGGCCCTAGTGGGCAGTTTGAGAGAATGGCTAGTGAGCCACGGTGTGGCCTTGGTAACGGCTAACGTAGACGCTTTAGTCACTCAAGATAAGCGGGTATTGGGTGTTAAAACGCCGGCCGGTGAGCATTTTTCAGACATTACTCTAGTAGCCGCAGGTGCTTGGTCTAAACAGTTAGCCAAACAAGCGGGAGAGATGTGCTTGTTGGAATCTGAACGAGGTTATAACACCACCTTGCCTTACCCTAATATAGCCTTAAGCCATGAGCTTTTATTTGCCGAACAAATGTTTGCTGTGTCGCCTTTAACTGTGGGTGTGCGTGTTGGTGGTGCGTCAGAATTTGCCGGCTTAACAGCCGCGCCCAACTTTAAGCGCAGTGACAATTTATTGGCTTTAGCTAAGCGCTACCTACCCGATTTAAATACTGAAAACGGCCAGCAATGGATGGGTCATAGGCCATCTACGCCAGATTCATTGCCTGTGTTAGGCCCGTCAGTAAAGTGGCAGGGATTGTCTTATGCCTTTGGCCATGCCCATTTAGGTATGACTCAGGCTGCGTCTAGTGGGCAAATGTTAGCTGAAGTACTGCTGGAACCAGATAAAGGCACAGACTTAACAGCCTATAGTATTGGTCGCTTTATTTAATTACTAACGAATAGGTTTGCCAGCAAGTTGCATTATTAAGCCGCTTAGCAAGTCCCATGCATTAGCTTTGCTCACACCCTTTACACACTCATCAATGGCTTCGCATTGCTGCAGCATATCTTGGGCACTGTGGCTGTTATGATTTTGTGCTGCAGCACGCAGGTAGCCTTTACGCTTTTCCCATACTCGTTCTTGCTTCAGTCCAGCTTCAACCCCTTGAGGGTGGTTAATAACATTAATGAGCAGCCTGATTTCTCGGCTTAATACCCACAGAATTTCCATGGCCTTAGTGCCTTCTTCCTTTAAACCATAGAGCATGGTGAGGCTGTGGCTCGCTTGGCCGGTAAGGGCTGTATCTACAAGCTGGTAATTACTGTATCTGGCAAGGCCACCCACATCGGCATCAATATGCTCTGCAGTAATTTCGAAGTGCGCACCATTAAGGGTGAATTTCTCTAATTCCTGAGCCGTAGCGAGTAGATTACCTTCAGTTCTTTGGGTCAGTAATTGGCACGCATCTGGGGTTATTTTTAGACCTAGTTTTTGGACCCTATTATTAATCCAGCCACCCATATGCTGGGCTTCTAGTGGAAAAATGGCCATACAAACCCCAGCGGTGTCCAGTGCCTTAAACCATTTAGCACTTTGGCCTTTGGAATCAATTTTGCCACTGCTAATTAACACCAAATTATCTGGGTTAGGTTGGCTAACCAGCAGGCTTAAGGCGGCAGAGCCTTCCTTGCCAGGTTTGCCATTGGGCATTCTAATTTCAATGATTTTTCGGCTAGAAAAAAGCGACATAGCTTGATCTGAAGCAGTAATTTGCTGCCAATCAAAGCGACCTTCTGCATGGAATAAATCGCGTTCCAAAAAACCTTCTTGGCGCGCTTTGGTTCGAATAGCATCACATATTTCTTGCTGCAACAAAGGTTCATCACCATGCACCATATAACAGCCAGCCAACCCCTTCGTTAAGTGGTTTTGGAGTTGGTCTGGTTTAATGCGCATTATTCAAAACTAAGCTGTCGAGCAATGCGAGTGGCAAGTTGCTTATACAACAAGGCCCAGCTGTCAGCTTCAATACGTTCGTTAATAGTGGCGTTACCTCCACTCAAGTCAACATCAGTGCTGACAGAAATAGGTAGTGAACCAGTTGTAATGAGTGTTTGTTGAGGGTCTGGCTGCACACCCGCTGCAATCACTAAATACTCACTACTTAGGGTGTAGCGCCAGATTAAAGCATCACCATTAGCGTCTAAAATGAGCTCAGTACTATTTTTTAGAGTGCGCTTTAGCTGCAGGGTGGGTGCTTTGGTATCAGTGCCTACCACAGACTCTACCAGAGTTAACACCACGCCATGCTCAACCAAGTTGCTGGCAACCAGAGACTTTAGTACTGGATCGTCTACATAAAGGTTGAGCTGGGGTGGAAAAGACCGCAGGCTTTGGCCTTGCAAATGAAAGCCACAGCTTGCCATAACCAGGCTAAGGCATACAACGATGCTAAACCTGCCCAAGACACCTAACGTAGAGGTTGTGCTAATCATTGGTTGTGTTCCTATTTATACTCACTTGAGCAACCCTGCTAGGGGTTAACTAACAACGATATTAACCAGTTTATTGGGTACCACTATTACTTTGCGTACCGCCATGTTGGTGATGAAACTCTGCACCTTTGTGTCTGCTAAGGCAAGTTGTTGAATCGTATCACGATCCATATTAGCATCAATACTTATCTTGCTGCGCAGCTTACCGTTAACCTGAATCATCATATCAATGTTCGATTTCACCAAAGCGCTCTCATCCACTTCTGGCCAAGGTGTTTGCAAAATGGTGTCATTGCCAGAAAATGCTTGCCATAACGTATGGCATAAGTGAGGGGTAAAGGGCGACATCAACAGCACTGCAGTACTCAAGCCCTCTGCTCGCACAGCACGGCCTTGGTCGCTAATGTCGTCAAACTTAGCAATGGTATTGCTTAGTTCCATAATTGCTGCAATTGCAGTGTTAAAGGTCGTGCGACGCTCAATGTCGTCGCTAACCTTGCGGATAGTTTCATGAGTCTTCCGGCGAATGTCTTGTTGCTTTTGGTTAAGCTGACTTGCCTCTAAAGCAGGCGCAGCAGGCGCTGCTAAGTGTTGGTATACCTGCTTCCAAAACCGTTTAATGAATCGTTGAGAACCCTCAAGGCCAGCATCAGACCACTCAAGAGACTGCTCTGGAGGTGCAGCAAACATGGTGAACAAGCGCACAGCGTCTGCACCATATTGATCAATCATGGTTTGTGGATCAATGCCGTTGTTTTTAGACTTAGACATCTTGCCCATGCCGTCATACAACACAGCGGAGCCATCAGATTTTTTCACTGCCCCGGTAATACGGCCTTTGTCATCAATAACGGGGTCCACATCTAATGGAGAAATCCAATCTTGGCCGCCTTTTTCGTCTTGCTGGTAATACGTGTGAGCCAATACCATGCCTTGGCAGAGAAGCTTTTTAAAGGGCTCGTCGGAAGATACAAGACCCATGTCACGCATTAGCTTGTGGAAAAAACGTGAATATAAAAGGTGCAATATGGCGTGTTCAATACCACCCACATAATGGTCAACAGGGGCCCAATAATCTGCAGAATTAGGGGCCAACATGTTGTCGTTATGGTTAGCGCTAGTGAAGCGGGCGTAATACCAAGAAGACTCCATAAAGGTGTCAAAGGTATCAGTTTCACGCTTTGCTGCCGCGCCGCACTTAGGGCAGCTGGTATTAATGAACGAAGCCATTTTCTTAAGTGGAGAGCCACTGCCGTCAAATTCTACATTGGTAGGCAATACCACAGGCAGTTGATCTTCTGGCACCGCTACGGGGCCACAAGTATCACAATTGATTATGGGGATAGGAGTCCCCCAATAACGTTGGCGGGACACGCCCCAGTCTCGCAAGCGATAGTTAGTGGTAATTTTACCTTTACCATGGCGTTCAAGTTCTGCTGAAATGGCGTCGAAGGCCATTTGAAAATCCATGTCGTCAAACGTGCCAGAGTTAACCAAGAGGCCTTTAGCTGTGAAAGCTGCTTTAGAAATATCTACTATAACGCTGTCGTCTGCAGAGCGAACCACTTGATGTATGCTAAGGCCATATTTAGTGGCAAATTCCCAGTCCCGCTGGTCATGCCCTGGCACGGCCATTACTGCACCAGAGCCATAGTCCATCAGCACAAAATTGGCAGCCCATACGGGTACGGATTTTCCTGTAATGGGATGCGTTGCAGTAAAGCCGGTGTCTAAACCTAGCTTTTCCATGGTGGCCATGTCGGCTTCAGCCACTTTCATATTCTTGCAGCTATTTATGAATGTGGCCATTGTTGCATTGGTGGCTGCAGCCTTTAAAGCAAGAGGATGCTGTGGAGCCACTGCTAAATAGGTGACACCCATTAACGTGTCTGGGCGAGTAGTAAATACGTCTAAAGGCCCCTGGCCAGGCACATCAAAGCTAAGTTCTACGCCTTGAGAGCGACCAATCCAATTGCGCTGCATCGTACGCACTTGCTCTGGCCAACCGTCAAGTTGATCTAAATCATCTAATAGCTGATCAGCGTAATCAGTAATTTTAAGGAACCACTGAGGGATCTCTTTGCGCTCAACTAATGCGCCAGAACGCCACCCACGGCCATCAATCACTTGTTCGTTCGCTAATACAGTTTGGTCTACTGGGTCCCAGTTAACCACGGCATTTTTTTTATAAACCAAACCCTTATCTAATAGTTTGGTAAAAAACCACTGTTCCCATCGGTAGTAGGAAGGTTCGCAGGTAGTCAGTTCACGGCTCCAATCGTAACCAAACCCCATGCGCTTGAGTTGGTCACGCATATAGGCAATGTTCTCATGGGTCCACTTAGCAGGTGGCACATTGTTTTTCATTGCCGCATTTTCAGCAGGTAAACCAAAGGCATCCCAGCCCATAGGCTGCAATACGTTTTTGCCTTTCATTCGCTGAAAGCGAGAAATCACGTCACCAATGGTGTAGTTACGCACATGGCCCATGTGCAAGCGACCACTAGGGTAGGGAAACATAGATAAGCAGTAATACTTTTCTTGCTCAGGATTATCTTGCACCTCAAAGCTATTGTTAGTGTCCCAAAAGGCTTGGATTTCTGGTTCTATGTCGTGCGCGTTATATTGTTCGTTCATGGGTGCCGTAAGTTGTGATAAAGCCAATAAGGCTCGGAAATTAAATCGACCGATATAATACCACTAGACCAGCAGCAACAGGTAGCTAGATCGAAAAAATTGATTGATAAAATAGCTGGCATTATGATTAAGTGGGAATAGTGAGAGGCCCTGAGATATTAAATAAATCTCTATTAATCAACCAATAACAGTTGAATTTTTGCCCCACTGTCGTTATGATACGCCTCCTTTATACGGCATCAGCCGGAACAAGGTATAGCGCGCCCGTAGCTCAGCTGGAT
>DCAT01000112.1 GCA_002312935.1 Oceanospirillaceae bacterium UBA1126
CGCCAGAGTTTCATCGTGAAAACCTCGCGCATATACAGCATTCCCAGAAACGTTGTTAAAAGTGGGTATAATAACCACAGATAATATCCCCATTATTGCGATCACTGTAACCAGTTCAAGCATGGTGAAACCACTTTGATACGGTTTTTGGTAACGTGAACAAGGCATCACGTTGTACGACGGCAATGAACTGTCATGACTCTCAAGTACTCTTGTTGATAGATGCGGCAAGATTGTTAAGCTAATATCCACAAAAAACCTGTTCACAATTTTACAAATAGCGAGCAGTTTAGATGGACCTGCCCTAGTATCGACTAAGCAGCACCGCCAGCAGTTCGGTGAGGCAGTACTCAATCAAAGATCTGGGCTCCACTAGCCCTTGCAGCTCAAACACTCTGTAACTTAATCTATTTTTATAGCACTAAAGGTAGTAGTCATAGTCGGATCAGTAGTGGTGGTGATATTACAGTCCACAGCATCAGTTAGTGAAAGAGCATTTCCTTCAGTAATTGTATAACCGTCTTTAGTTAATTTAGCCGTGCTGCCAAGGTGTAAAAGCGTGGCGACCTCTACGCAGAGTCCGATGGGCGAGCCCTTTTCGTCATCTGCACCGCGCATCAGGTAGTTATGTATACCTGCTTTAGTTAGCGCATTGGCTACTTCTGTGAGTGCGGCTCTTCGAGCATCAGTTGTCGTGCCTATGACCTTCGGAATAGCAACGATGGATAACACGCCAATAACCGCAATCACAACTATTAATTCTACTAATGTAAAACCACTATGCTTCTTGGTAAAATATGCCATAGTCACTCCAGTATTCGCTCAACACAGTTTTCTAACATCAGAGCCATACATTATCTACTTAAGGCTTTTGCACAAGGCGCTGCAATCTGCGCTAATCTATTTGCTTTTTGCTTACGCATTATAACATAGAGTTTTTTTATTACTTACAGAGAATGTAAGCATTGGAGAATGAGTGAGCTGAGCTATTAAATACTTTGAAACTGGAGTAAGACAGCAATTAACACACTGGTAATGTTGGCAACCAAGGTGTTTTGCATAGCAGATTTTCTGTGTTGGCACGCAGGAACGTTGACGGTGTTAATAACGTCCATTGCGCACTGTTATAGTGCTGGATAGCTGATAACCTGTATTGCGCACATTTTTGATAGTTAAATATTCCCGCTCTATGGGTGAAATTTTTTGACGCAAGCGACTGACAAACGTTTCCAGCGTGTTTTTTCTAGAGCTTTCTAAATCTAGACCAAGATGCTCCATAAGCTCGTGATACTCTACAGGCTGTGGATAACGCACAGCCAAAAATACTAGCATGTTGACTTCACTTTCTGCCAACTTCACAGATATATTTTGGTGGCTTAAGGTTTGAGACACTACGGATAAACAAAGCCCCTCAGGTTTGCTATGGGCCTCATCAAATATGTCACCAAACACTCCTCTCAAGCATGCAATCAATGCCTCAGGCTTAAAGGGTTTAGCCAAGTATAGCATGGCTCCAGAGTTGTAGCCGGTTAGGATATCGTGCTGTTTATTCAATACACTCATCATGATGACCCGCAAATTCGGCATTGCTCGTAAATATCGCTGAGCTACACTATAACCAGACTCTCCTGGCAACTGAATGTCCAGCAACAACAAGTCTGGCACTGGTGTGTTTGAATATTCGTCCATTTCGGATGAATCACAAAACAAACGACATTGATACCCTTCTTGTTGTAACCGATTAAGAATCACTCCCCCTAAACCAGGGTCATCTTCGCAAATGTACACTAATGGTCTTGTCATGGCTTAATCCCCACAGTGGCCACAAAAACATTACCTTTCAACTGGAAATCAAGGGAATAGTTATTCGCAATACAGAGGGTTTTAACAATCCACAAGCCCAATCCAGTGCCACGAATTCCAGCCACGTTAGGCGCTCGATAATATTTATCAGTCAGCGCTGACAAACTAAGCGGGTTCAGATTTTTGCTGTCATTTTTAAAGCGTAAATAAATACGCTGCCCTTGAACAATAACCTTCACTTGAACACCTCCATCCGTTGCATATTTCCTAGCGTTACTGAGCAAGTCATTCACAATTAACTCTAAAGCCAACTTGTTTCCTACAAAACTAATGTCGCCACGACTCCTTAGACTAAACCTACCATCATTGATACTGGATTTTTTTGATTTTTGCCATTGATGGCGTATCAGGTCTTTTAAATACACTTTTTCATGGCTAATAAAATGAGTACTTAAATTACCCATAAGCTCTACTTTATCCACCACATGCTGAATATGAGCAAGTTGTTTGTGGATAGTGTCCTCTTTTGGGATACCTGAAACACAAAAGTGTAATGTAGTCAGTGGGGTCTTTATTTCATGGGATAACATTGATAATAAGGCGGATTGCTCAGCGAGGTCTTTATTAAGCTGGTCATTAGAGCTGGCCAAACGAAAAGATGCTGTGGCTACGTTTAAAGCACGGCGATGAGAAATGGTAGTACGTAATAGCAAGATGATAGCCAAAACTAAAAGAGATACTAATGTGTATAAATAGAAATTAATTAATGGGTATTGCCCAAAACCCAGCTCAGACAACGAACCTATGGCGACTAACAACATTAAAAGGCTGTAGAAAACGCGGATCTTTTTAAAGATAAACCCCTGTATTTTGTCCTTTGGCCTATTGCGTGGAATAAAATAAATCAAGCCAACAGCCAGCAATGCTGTGGTTATGTTGCTACTAATAATGCCAATGTTTGCATCAGCGAAAAAATAAATAACAAGGTTAACAAAGGTAATCAACACAACAGCTCTAATTACTGAGTCTAGCCACCTCGCAGCAATCATGCCTCTAAGCACCAACCAATGAAAAATAGCCCCCGTCATTACTAAGATGATAAATAACGCGCCCAGCGCCTCACCATTTAGCTGATTAAGGTGAGGCCAAAAAAAAGGCACTAAATTGCTCAGTGCCACCAATGCAGCAAAACAGGCAACCTGGTGCGCAGCAAAAGCGAAAAACAAAGGTTGCTTGGACCTAACGCCTGCAATAAGCGAGGCGATCACCGCACTAATGATGATAAATAAAACCATACTTATCATAATTAAACTGAATGCACTTT
>DCAT01000076.1:0-3186 GCA_002312935.1 Oceanospirillaceae bacterium UBA1126
CTTAAGCCAATCGGTAGGCTTAATTGGTTTTGCAACTGACATACTGTTGCAGCTGAGCCCTGGCACTGTTTAAACCAATTCGTCTGTGGTGGGGTGGCACTGATGAAAAAGGCTGGCAGTAGACGTTTTTGCGTTAATGGGCCAGAGGTAGTTTCCACCCTCAACAGTGCAAATTATCAAGTGGTTGAGCTATTTGATTTAATTTTAATTGATGTCAGTATACCAGTAATAGGGAGTATCGTACCCGTAAAGCAGGCGCTTAAAAATATACGTTTGCTTTAATTTTTACGGCAGAACCAGCTGGTGAAAAAAGATAGTTGGCTAAGGTTCTTGATTACGTGGCTGGCTATTAAAACCTTTTAATCCTGATGGGTTATTTAGTGCCAATAAAACATTAATTGGTGAGGTAAATTTAGTCACTGTATAGGCTAACTTGGTTCGCATTTTCCTGCCAAACAGATATAATATCCTGTCTAAATGTTAATGAGCTAGCGATAAGTGTCATTTACTCCTTCTTCCGAGTCTCATCTTTTGTGCACAAGCGCTTTGGCTTGTGAGAGGGATTCACGCGTTTTATACAATGACCTTAACTTTGTCGTTAAGCCAGGGCATCTGTGGCACGTAAAGGGTCGCAATGGTGCAGGAAAAACCACGTTATTACGCCAGCTAGCAGGCCTTCATCCAGTGGACACAGGTGAGGTGCTGTACTCTAATAATTCTATCAAGATCATTTATATTGGCCATAAATTAGGCCTTAAAGAGCAACTTACAGCTGATGAAAATCTATCCTGGCTTGCAGGGCTGGATGGATCATCAACCCAAAGGCAAAGATATGCTGCCTTAGAGCATGTGGGCCTAAGAGGTTATGAAGAGAATCCTGTTGCACAGCTGTCGGCGGGTCAGAAACGAAGAGTGGCTTTGGCTCGACTGCATCTTTGTAAAGCCGACGTTTGGCTGCTAGATGAACCTTTTACATCACTGGATCAGCAAGGCATAGTTGACGAGATAGATTGGTTAAACCAACATACGCGCGCAGGTGGTGCAGTGTTGATGACCAGCCATCAAGACATAAACTTGCCCCACGTTAAAATTTTAGACCTAGGTCAATATTCCCCACTATTAGGCGAATGCCTCCTTGATAAAGGTAGCTCGATAATATGATCAGATTTATGTGGGCCATTGTCCGTCGTGATTTATTGCTAGTGGCTAGGCAGCCTGCAGAAATGATTAACCCTTTAGTATTTTTCTTGTTGGTTATAGCGTTATTTCCTTTAGGTGTTAGCCCGGAGGCGGCACTTTTATCGCAAACAGCGGCAGGTGTGATCTGGGTGGCAGCCATGTTAGCCACGCTGCTGTCTTTGGAGTTATTATTTAAGCTAGATCATGATGATGGCAGTTTAGAACAGTTGTTGTTGGCCCCATATCCTAGTTGGAGCTTAGTGCTTGCCAAAGTTTTTGTGCATTGGTTAGTTAGTGGGTTACCTTTAATATTGATATCACCATTAATAGCGACGATGTTGTTTTTGCCGAGCCAAGCTGTGCCCACGTTGATGTTAAGTCTGCTAATAGGCACGCCAACTCTAAGTCTATTAGGTGCGATTGGGGCAGCATTGGTTACTGGGGTAAGAGGTGGCGGTATGTTGCTTACGTTATTAATTTTGCCTTTGTATGTGCCAGTGATTATTTTTGGCGCGTCAAGTGTTGCTGCTGCAGCACAAGGTATGGCAATAGGTGGTTATATGGCCTTATTAGCTGCCATGTTTGTTTTTGCATTAATGATAACGCCTTGGGCAGCAGGTTCGGCGCTAAAACTATGAAACAAACTATTAAAAAGAGATGGAATTTATGACCGAATCTAGTTGGCGCATGCCCCGTTGGTTTCATCAAATGGGTTCGCCTAAGTGGTTTTATGGTTTTGCCGGCATACTTCAGCCATGGTTTGCAATAGCGGCTTTAGGGTTGCTTACGTGGGGTGCCGTATGGGGCCTGGCTTTTGCGCCAGCAGATTATCAGCAAGGTAATAGTTTTCGGATCATGTATGTGCATGTGCCAGCGGCTATCTTGTCTCAATCTATATTTTTAGGGATGGCTGTTGCCGGGGCAGTTGGCCTTGTTTGGAAGATGAAAGTGGCTTTTATGGTGGCCCGTAGCTGTATTGCTATTGGTGCAACATTCACCGCAATAGCCTTGGTGACGGGTGCCATTTGGGGCAAGCCAACGTGGGGTGCTTATTGGGTTTGGGATGCGCGCCTTACATCGACCTTAGTACTGTTTTTTCTTTATGCTGGAATCATGGCGCTAAATCAGGCTATTAGTGAGCGCCACATCGCGGGTAAAGCTACTGCTATATTGGCCATCGTAGGGACTATTAATATCCCTATAATTAAATATTCTGTAGAATGGTGGAATACCTTACACCAAAGCTCTAGCTTTACACTGACAGCAAAACCAAGCATGCCTGCAGAGATGTATTTGCCACTACTATTAACAGTATTGGGCAGCTACTGCTTTTTTGCGTTAGTGGTATTGATGCGCACCCGGTCGCAAATAGTGCAAAGCCAAAGTGGTGCAAGTTGGCTGATGCAACATCGGGATATTACTGGAGCTTAATCATGTATTTTGAATCTTTAGATGCGCTATTGAACATGGCAGGGCATGGTCCTTATGTTTGGTCTTGTTATGGTCTATTTTTTGCCCTTTTGGGTATTAATGTGTGGCATGCGAAAAGGCAACAATTGAAGGCCCTGAAACAGGTAAAAGCACGTTTTCGACGCAACTCGTAATTAATAGGCATACACCCATGTTGATGCATCCTAAAAGACGTAAAAAATTGATACTTATACTGGCATTACTTGCAGGCACTGGTGTGATTGTGGGCTTGGTGCTTTATGCTTTATCACAGAATATAAATCTCTTTTTTTCACCATCAGATATGGCTCAAGGCAAGGCGCCGGTGCATCAGCGAATTAGAGCTGGTGGTATGGTTCGAGAGGGTAGTTTAGTGCGTGCTACAGACAGCTTAAAAGTACGCTTTGTTATTACTGATTTTGTGGAGAATGTAAACGTTGATTATACCGGCATATTGCCGGACCTGTTTCGTGAAGGTCAAGGCATTGTTGCCCAAGGCAAGATGAACGATGAGGGTGTATTTGTAGCGGATGAGGTGTTAGCAAAACATGATGAGAA
>DCAT01000076.1:3560-4349 GCA_002312935.1 Oceanospirillaceae bacterium UBA1126
TTCAAGTGCACCAAAAAGTAACTCCCAAGCAACAGCTATCCAAACCGTAAAAGAGACGTCAAAATGATTCCAGAAATTGGACATGTGGCTTTAATACTGGCCTTATTTCTAGCCCTAAGTTTGGGCTTTTTGCCTATGCTAGGCTCATACACTGGCCAAACGCGCCTAATGCTAAGTGCCAAGCCTCTGGCTGTAGGGCTTGGTGTAATGTTACTTATTGCCTTTGCTATGTTGATGATTGCTTTTGCTCAAGATGACTTTAGTGTGCGCTACGTCGCTGAGAATTCAAATACTGCGCTGCCCATGCAATATAAACTCAGTGCAGTATGGGGTGGTCATGAAGGCTCTTTACTTCTTTGGGTAGTCATTCTTGGTCTGTGGACTATGGCTGTAAGCCTACTGAGTGAAAGCCTACCATTGACCATGCAAGCCAGAGTTTTGGCCGTGATGGGTATGATTGGTGTGGGCTTTATCTCCTTTACGCTTTTAACCAGCAACCCCTTTTGGCGTTTACTTCCAGAAGCGGCTCTTCAGGGTGCAGACCTAAACCCCTTATTACAGGACTTTGGCCTAATTGTTCATCCACCCATGTTGTATATGGGTTATGTTGGGTTTTCTGTGGCTTTCTCGTTTGCTATAGCGGCTCTGCTAGACGGCCATTATGATGCAGCCTGGGTGCGATGGTCGCGGCCATGGACAAGTGTTGCATGGGCTTTTTTAACCGCAGGTATAGCTCTAGGTAGTTGGTGGGCATACTACGAACTTGGTTGGGGTGGTTGGTGGTTTTGG
>DCAT01000076.1:4667-4880 GCA_002312935.1 Oceanospirillaceae bacterium UBA1126
GTTTTGGGACCCTGTTGAGAATGCTTCGTTTATGCCATGGCTTGTGGGTACAGCCTTATTGCATTCCTTGGCTGTATCAGAAAAGCGAGGGTTATTTAAAAACTGGACATTACTATTAGCTATTCTGGCCTTTAGCCTGAGTTTGTTGGGTACGTTTTTGGTGCGTTCAGGTGTATTAACCTCAGTGCATGCCTTCGCCTCCGACCCAGATCG
>DCAT01000076.1:5214-5354 GCA_002312935.1 Oceanospirillaceae bacterium UBA1126
GGCTACTATGTATTGGTGTTATTGGCTATTACAGTGGGTGGTTCCTTAGTATTGTTTGCTATACGTGCAACTACTGTCGAGAGTCGTGTTGGCTATCGTTTTTGGTCCCGTGAAACCTTTTTGTTGTCTAACAATATACT
>DCAT01000109.1 GCA_002312935.1 Oceanospirillaceae bacterium UBA1126
TTGCTAACCCTGAGTGGATACAACCAATACCAGTTTGGAGTTGACGTATGACAAGCCCCACCTCTGCAGATCATCATTTTGACTACATCATTATTGGCGCAGGATCTTCTGGCTGTGTATTAGCTAACCGGCTTAGTGCAAACCTAAATTGCGAAGTGTTGTTGCTGGAAGCTGGCCCACGTGACCGCCACCCATTGATCCATATGCCTTCTGGCGTTGCATTATTACTTAAGCATAAAAAGCTCAATTGGTGTTACAGGTCTGCACCACAAAAAGCGATGAATGAGCGCCAAATCACTATACCGAGAGGAAAAACCTTAGGTGGCTCCAGCGCAATCAATGGCATGGTTCATATACGTGGCCAACGTGAAGATTATGACGAATGGCGAAGCTTGGGCAATGCTGGTTGGGGCTATGACGATGTATTACCGTTTTTTCGCCAGTCTGAAACAAACTTGGGGGCTAATCTTGACTCCGGTTATCATGGCAGCCGCGGCCCATTAACCATAAGTGACCGCTCTAGCACTCACCCTTTAAGTGACCAATTTGTTGAATCTGCATTAGCTACAGGTATGCTTCATAACCAAGACTTTAATGGCAAGCAACAAGCCGGTGCAGGACGCTACCAAGTTGCCCAAAAAGAGAGCAGGCGATGCAGTGCTGCGGTGGCTTATTTGCACCCTATTACAGATCGTCCTAATCTAACAGTGATCACTGGAGCTCACGTTAGGCGAATTATCATCAAAGACGGCATAGCCCTCGGAGTTAGCTATCAAGTAGAAAACAGAGTAAGCCAAGCATTTGCTAGTAAAGAAGTGATTTTGAGTGCTGGTACAATTGGCTCACCTCAATTACTTATGTTATCAGGCATAGGCCCAGCGGATGAGCTATCTAGGCATAATGTAAAAATGCACCTAGACTTGCCTGGAGTAGGAAAAAACCTACAAGACCACCTTAACATTTCTGTATTGGCCCACACCAAAGAAGCCAATAGCCTTTATGGCGTAGACAAAGGCATTGGTGCTTTAACGACAGGCATACGATATTTTTGGAACAAATCTGGGCCAGGGTCCTCCAACGGCGTCGAATGTGGTGCGTTTACTAGTTCTAGCTATAGCCCCAAGCGGCCCGACATCCAACTTCACGTCATACCCTTAATGATATTTCCCGAACCCGTGCCTGAAATAAAAGCCCACGGAGTGACTATTCATGCATGTAATTTACGGCCTACAGACGCAGGCGAAATAACCTTGGCTAGCGCTAATCCTAAACATTCACCGATTATTGATCAGCGCTTTTTGCAAACTCAAGGCAACATTGACCGTATGCGTGAATGTATTTATGTCTGCCGAGAAATACTCGCCAGTGGGCCTTTTTCAGACCTTATTAGCCATGAATATTCACCAGGAAATAAAGTGCTCACCGACGCCCAAATATGTGATTTTATAAAGGCAACTGCAGAAACTGAATACCACCCAGTGGGCACCTGCTCCATGGGTCAAGGTGAGTTAGCCGTGGTAGATGCCGCATTACGTGTTCATGGCATTAAGGGTTTACGTGTAGCAGACGCCTCTATTATGCCTAAAATTATTAGTGGCAACACTAACGCAACGTGCATCATGATTGGCGAAAAAGCATCAGCCATGATCATTGCTGATGCGAGTCGCTAAACTAGATTTTAGTGCTAACACCCTTTACTGAAACTGGCCATAAGCTAAGTTATTGCTGCCATCCAAACCCTTTTTAGGGGGCATTAGGCAGCAACAGCATGAACACTAACAATAGCCTAAGAAACTTCAAATCATGGCTATTAGATTATTTCAAAGTAGCGATCCATCTCCCAATCTGAAACATGCTTTCGATACTCTCGTTCTTCCCACTCACGCGACGCTGCGAAGTGATCCACAAAGGCATCACCAAATAATTCACGCGCTGCTTTTGATGCCTTAAGACGCTGAGCAGCGTCCCATAATGTGGTGGGAAGCTTAAGGTAAGCTGGATGTTCCTGATCATAGGAGTTCCCTTTGACCTGTTCCTCTGGCTCCCATTCATTCATGATCCCGTATAACCCCGATGCCAGGGCTGCTGATAGGGTTAGGTATGGATTACCGTCAGCTGACCCTAAACGGTACTCAACTCGTTGGGATTTTTCACTACCAGGAATAACTCGCAATGCAGTAGTACGATTTTCTACTCCCCAGGTGGCATCGGTAGGCGCCCAAAATCCTGGAATAAGTCGCGTGTAGCTATTAATAGTTGGTGCGATCATACACAAAAATTCTGGCATTAACCGCTGCTGGCCTGCTAAGAAATGGCGTTGTATTCTACTCATACAGTGTTGTTTATTGGGATCATAAAAAGCAGATCCTGAACCATCTCTATGACGCAGTGATACATGGATGTGCCCACTTTGGCCAGGGCAGTCAGTCGACCATTTTGCCATAAAAGTTGCCATAAGGCCGTTGCGCTGCGCTAGCACTTTCATAAAGGTCTTAAACAACGCACCTTTATCGGCTGCACTTTCCGCTCCATCCACTGCAATTGCAGCTTCAAGCACGCCGGGGCCAGTTTCAGTATGTAGCCCCTCAATTGGAAAATCCATTTTTTCAGACATATCCAAGATCTGCTTATAAAGATCTGCATGTACCGTGCTACGTAGTACCGAGTAGCCGAACCAATCAGGCGTTAGTGGTTTCAGGTTTTTAAAGCCTTTTTCACGAACGCTTTCAGGCGTTTCTTCAAACATAAAAAATTCATATTCTAGGGCAGAAAAAGCATCAAAACCCATTTCTTCACCGCGCTTAATGACTCTCTTGAGAAGACTGCGGGG
>DCAT01000042.1 GCA_002312935.1 Oceanospirillaceae bacterium UBA1126
GACCTAACACAATCAACACATATAACTTTAGGCCGCTCGTTCTAGTCTAAGTTCACAAGGAATGATTATGAATAAAGTGGAAAGATTACTCACTGCAGTTGCTTTTGCTATTACTCTAAGTGCGCCTCAATGGGCAATAGCAGAGGCGATTGTTGTGCTTAAAGCAGAGCAGGCCATGTTTGCTACGCAAAAAGCCATTGTCTTAGGCCAGCAGCTGTCTGCACAGCTTAAACCTCAAACCACGCGTTACGATTCCATGGGGCTGGAGCTGCAGGCCTTAAAGCAGCGTTTTGAGGCGGATAAAGACCTCATGAGCAGTGATGAGGCTAAGAAAATTACGCTGGAAATTAAAGGCTTAAATAACGAATATAAGCAGCTTAAGCAATACCTCACTAATGTGAAGGTAAAGGCAGAGCAAGAGTTTTTGGCTAGTATGCGCCCAGCGTTGGATCGGGTGTTGCGCCGGCTGATTGAGGAAAATAATATATCCTTAATTATTAATGGCCAGTCTGTTATTTATAACACTGCCAGTATAGACATTACCCCTAAAGTTATTGAGTTGCTGAATTTGGAGCCATAATTGCGTCACTTAACCCTAGGCGCTATCGCCGAGATCATTGGTGCTAAATTAGAAGGTGATGCGGATTACTCCGTTTCTGGTCTGGCTACATTGGCATCTGCGCTACCTCATCAAGTTAGCTTTTTAGCAAACATGAAATATGCTGGCCAGCTCAATGTATGCCAAGCTGGGGCAGTGATCTTAAATGCTGATCAAGCAAAGCTTTTTGATGGGCACTGTTTATTGTTAGACAACCCATACTTGGGCTATGCCAAATTATCACAAGAGTTTGCTCCCCTAGCGGATTTTATTGGTATTGATAACAGTGCCACAGTGCACTCAACCGCTACTCTTGGAAGCTCAGTTAATCTGGCTGCTGGCGCAGTGATAGGCCCTTATGCCAAGCTTGGCAATGCGGTTTCTATCGGGCCTAATAGCGTTATAGGAGCGCATTCCCGTATCGGCAATGGCACCAACATCGCAGCCAATGTTAGTGTGTACCATGATGTTGAAGTAGGTGATTTTTGCACTATTCATAGTGGTGCTGTGATTGGTGCAGATGGCTTTGGGTTTGCAAAGGATGGCCCAGACTGGGTTAAAATAGCCCAGCTAGGGGGCGTCACTATTGGTGACCATGTTGAAGTTGGTGCAGGAACAAGCATAGATCGCGGGGCTTTAGATAACACTATTATAGGCTATGGTGTTAAGCTGGATAACCAAGTTCAGATTGCCCATAATGTAGAACTTGGCGACTACACTGCCATTGCAGGGTGCACTGCCATAGCAGGGAGCACTAAATTAGGTAAGCATTGTACAATAGCTGGGGCCTGTGGTATCACTGGCCACTTAACGCTAACTGATGGTGTGCATGTCACTGCCATGTCTCTAGTGACGCACTCTATTAGTGAGCCTGGGGCATATTCATCAGGTACAGGCCTAGACAAAAATCAAAAGTGGCGGCGCAATGCGACGCGCTTTAAACAGCTTGACCAGATGGCTAAACGCCTTAAACAATTAGAATTAGAAGTGGCACAGCTGCAAAACTGATCAACACCAAAAGCACCACATAAGGAAAGCACCCCCATGGTAATGGATGTTAAAGAAATTAGAGAGTACTTGCCCCATAGATACCCGTTTTTATTAGTTGATCGGGTGACAGAGCTTAATTTAGGTGAATCTATTATTGCGTACAAAAATGTAACGATTAACGAGCCTTTCTTCAATGGACATTTTCCAGACCATCCGGTAATGCCGGGTGTTTTGATCATTGAGGCTATGGCGCAAGCTGCTGGCATCCTTGGTTTTAAGACGATGGATAAAACGCCACAAGATGGCTCTATCTATTATTTTGTGGGTTCTGATAAGTTGCGCTTTAAGCGTCCTGTGGTGCCTGGAGATAGGCTCCAGTTAGAGGCCTCTATTAGGTCTGAAAAACGGGGCATTTGGAAGTTTGAATGCAGTGCAAGTGTTGACGGTGAATTGGCTGCTTCTGCAACAATTTTATGTGCAGATAGGAAGGTTTAGTGCCCCAGCCATTGATTCACGCAACTGCTATTATTGATCCTAGCGCTGTTATTGCTGCAGATGTGGAGATTGGTCCATATAGCATCGTGGGGGCTGACGTTGAGCTAGGTTCGGGCACAAAAGTTGAACCCCATGTAGTGATTAAGGGACCCACACTTATAGGGCGTAATAATCATATTTTCCAATTCAGTTCCGTAGGCGAAGCTTGCCAAGATATGAAGTATAACGGCGAACCCACCCGCTTGGAAATTGGTGATCACAACGTAATACGAGAAGGGTGTACGTTACATCGTGGCACTATTCAAGATTCCGGAGTAACCAAAATTGGTAATCATAATCTATTAATGGCTAATGTTCATGTGGCCCATGATTGTATTTTAGGTGATCATGTCATTGTTGCAAATAATGTTGCGTTAGCAGGGCACGTGCAGGTTGGTGATTATGCTATTTTGGGTGGCTTTACTGCGGTGCATCAGTTTTGCCATATTGGACCTCATTGCATGACTGGAGCGGGTAGTGTGGTATTGAAAGACATTCCCGCCTTTGTAATGGCTAACGGTAATTCCGTTTCTCCTCACGGGATGAACATCGAAGGTTTAAAACGCCGTGGATTTAGTGAGGAAACCATTAAGGTTTTACGTCAAGCGTATAAAATCATCTTTCGCCAAGGACTAACTCTTGATGCTGCTATTGAGCGTTTACATGAAATGTCAGTCGGTGACGATGAACTGTCAGTATTAATTCGCTCGTTGAAAGAGACGAGTCGTGGCATAATTCGCTAGCAGGTTTCCCCATGTCTACTAACACTATTGTCATCGTTGCTGGTGAAGCCTCAGGGGACATATTAGGGGCGGGGTTGATGCGCGCTCTGCTAAAGCAGCAGCCAGACCTTAACTTTGAAGGTATTGGTGGCCCACAAATGGTTGCCCTTGGGTTCACGAGTCTAGTGCCTATAGAGCGCTTGTCGGTAATGGGTTTGGTAGAAGTGTTGGGGCGTTTACCAGAATTATTATTACTTCGAAGACGTCTCATTAAGCGCTATATCCTACGACCCCCTCTGGCTATGATTGGTATTGATGCACCAGACTTCAACCTAGCCTTAGAAACGCAACTTAAAGCCCATAACATACCTACAGTGCACTATGTCAGTCCGTCTGTATGGGCATGGCGTGAAGAAAGGGTCTTTACTGTGGGCAAAGCATGTCACAGAGTGCTTACCTTACTACCCTTTGAACTACCCTATTACCAGCGTCATCAAATTCCTGCGACATTTGTAGGCCACCCCTTGGCAGATGTTATTCCAGGAAATCTAACTCAGCAACAGGCCAAAAAAGAATTGCAGTTAAACGATCACAAAGTGCTCGCTATTTTACCGGGCAGTCGGGCTATGGAAGTCAAACAGCTGGGGGAAGATTTTTTGGTAGCTGCAAGCCTTTTGCAAACTAAAAACCCACAATTGCAATTAGTTTTAGCCGCAGCAAACTGGCAACGAAAAAAACAGTTAGATACTTTATTGCGAGCTTATCCGGATCTAGAGGTCACACTTGTGGTGGGCAAGTCTCACTCAGTTTTGGCCGCTGCAGATGCAGTATTAGTGGCCTCTGGCACAGCAGCTTTGGAAGCGCTGCTGTTTGAAAAGCCCATGCTGGTCTGCTACCGCTTAAGCCCTATAAGTTACAGTCTGTTTAGGCGTAAACTTAAGGTGCCTTTTGTAAGCTTACCTAATTTGTTAGCTGGCCAAAAAGTAGTTGAAGAGTTGTTACAAGAACAAGTTCAGCCGCAGCCCATTGCAGAGTGTTTAACACAGTTATTGTTTGACCCATTAGTTGCTCAAAAGCAGCGTGGCCAGCTTGCCAATATACACCAACAATTGGCTTGTGGAGCAGATATTGCAGCAGCTCAGGCAGTGATTGAAGTGATTGCAGAGCAGGGTGCAGAGGTGTCTCAAAGGCACAGAATATGATTCAAGAATCAATCGTGGTTAAAATAATCCCTAGGATAGGTGTAATTTGCGGTGTTGACGAGGCAGGCCGAGGGCCCTTGTTTGGTGATGTGGTTGCCGCCGCAGTTATACTAGACCCAGGCAAGCCTATTGCAGGTTTAGGAGATTCCAAAAAGCTTAGCGAAAAGGTGAGAGAAAAGCTGTATCAGCAAATTTATAAACATGCCATTAGCGTTGGTGTAGGCAGAGCTAGTGTCGCAGAAATAGATCAAATGAATATATTACAAGCCACTATGCTAGCCATGAAACGTGCCGTAGAGAGTTTGAGCTTGGTACCCGATTTGGCATTAATTGATGGCAATCGTTGCCCTTCATTAATCTGTGTAAGTGAGGCCATTATCAAAGGTGATGCCAAAGAGATCACTATTGGCGCAGCCTCAATTATTGCCAAAGTCACCCGTGATAGGGAAATGCTAGAATGGCACAAACAATACCCGTGGTATGGCTTAGATAGGCATAAAGGGTATCCTACTCAAGCGCATATAAAAGCGCTAAAAGAGCATGGGATAAGCCTACAACATCGGCGCAGTTTTGCACCCGTACGACGTTTAATTGGAACTTAATATGACCCAAGCTGTACCCTTTGTGCATTTGCGTATGCACTCCGAGTTTTCATTAATTGACAGTATGATTCGCGTCAAACCATTAATGAAAACCCTGCAAGCAGAACAAATGCCTGCCATTGCTTTAACAGATCAATCCAACATGTGTGGCATGATTAAGTTTTATAAAGCAGCTCAAAGTGCTGGTATTAAACCCATTTGTGGCTGTGATGTTTTCATCAGTGCTGGCCCTGTAGCTGATGCCGCTGCCACTCGAATCACCCTGTTAGCCATGAATGCCAGAGGGTACCTCAATCTTACAGAGCTGGTGTCACGCTCTTTTCAAGAGGGTCAGGCTGACGGTAGGGCTATTATTCAAAAGCAATGGCTGGCAGAAAAAAACGAAGGGCTTATCGTTTTATCTGGTGCTGCTCAGGGTGAGATTGGACAAGCATTAATTAATCGTGGTTTGGCTGATGCTAAAGAAATATTAAACTACTGGACGGCGATCTTTGGCGACCGATTTTATTTGGAAGTTCAGCGCACAGGCCGTCAATATGATGAAGATTGTTTGCACCTTTGCGTTGAATTAGCACAGATTACACAGGTGCCTATAGTGGCTACCAACGACGTAATGTTTATTTCTTCAGAAGACTATGAAGCTCATGAAACTAGGGTGTGCATCAACCAAAGTATGGTTTTGGATGACCCAAGGAGAGTTAAGGCATACTCGAATCAGCAATACTTGCGCAGTATTGAAGAGATGCAAGCTCTGTTTTCAGATCTACCTTCTGCGCTGGCTAACAGCGTACAGATTGCTAAACGGTGTAATTTAGATATTGAGCTAGGGCAGTGTTTCCTACCCAACTTCCCGGTACCCGAAGGCATGACCATAGATGAGTTCTTTGGCCAAGTTTCCCGTGATGGCCTAAATAAGCGCCTGCAGGTTATTCTGGATCCGTCAGATCCAGAATTTAATAACAAACGTAAAATATTTGACGATAGGCTAGATTTTGAGCTAAATATTATTTGTCAAATGGGGTTCCCGGGTTATTTTCTTATTGTCATGGATTTCATTCGTTGGGCTAAAGATAATGATATTCCAGTAGGCCCCGGGCGTGGCTCAGGTGCAGGATCTTTAGTTGCCTATGTGTTAGAGATTACTGACTTAGACCCACTGAAATATGATCTGTTATTCGAACGATTCTTGAATCCGGAACGAGTGTCGATGCCTGATTTTGATATTGATTT
>DCAT01000029.1:0-852 GCA_002312935.1 Oceanospirillaceae bacterium UBA1126
AGGCTAAAAGACCTAAATAAACACTCAATACACTATATAGCCAATAAGGTAATGGCGCGAATATTTATGTAAATAGGTTAGTAAAAATGACCTATTTAATTTGTGATCTACTGTTAAATTTTAACCTTGGTGTTCTTCTGCACTACATAGCCCATAGTTTAGTGCTAGTAAGGCAGTATATGAGTAATGTATTCTTCTAGGGCGTTAGAAAAGTTTAATGGGTTTTTTAAATGACCGATGATCTTGTTTGTAACTGTGGAGCCTGTGGCTTTGAGCTAAACATAAGCATTCCAAAGCTTAGCCTTTTATGCGCTTGTGAAGATTGCCTGCAAGCTTTGCAATGGGGAGCGTCCAAAGGTGGAAATAGCCCAATGGCATTGCCAGAGCTTATTTATGTGCGTTCAGATATATTAGCTGTAACTGGCAAAAAATTTATGCAGGCGTTTCATCTTAGAGAGGGTGCTAAATCAACCCGAGTGTACTGCACTTTATGCTTTTCAGTTCTTGGCGTTGATCATCCAAGTTATCGGAACAATGTGTTTATGTTTTTCAAAAACCATTGCCAAACCCACTTTAATGTTTCACAACAGCCCGCTGCGGCAATCTATTTGAATGAACTAACCGATTTCAGCAAAGCTGAGGTGCCTTTAGGTGTGCCAGTATTTCATAGTTTTCACTTTCCACAAGAACAAGCCCGCTTTCGAAAAATTGTTACCCACACATTTAAACAATCACAGGTGGGTGCTGTAGGCCAAAGCTTGCAGGATTTTATAAAAACCTTAGGGCCAGTTAAAGTGCTTAACCTAACAAAGGGTAAGCAATTGCTGTAATTAAAAGTGACTGATATAAAAA
>DCAT01000029.1:1182-2899 GCA_002312935.1 Oceanospirillaceae bacterium UBA1126
TGGCTTTGGCTACTAGCGCTGGTATCCAAATGTTTGATCATTTCTCATTCATGTTTTCAGCTTTTGCATCATAATGGCTAGGGTGTAATTATTGGCAGTCTAGCTAGACTTTAATCGTATTCTAGGTTTTTTGCGCTTCATCTCTTCTTTAACTTCGTTTTGATCCTCATCTAACGCCAACAACACTTCAGCCAAGGGTTTGAAATGATATAGGTTAGTGAGGTTTGCATTATTTTCGGGGCTTTTTCTACGTTGAACACTGATAAACCCTTTCCAATCTTGTGGCAAAATATGTTCTAAGCCTTCAGGTTTGTTGTTTCGGTTTGCCAGTGAACGAATGTTATTTTGAATTGTTTTTTCTGTTTTTCCTAACATTTTTGAAATGTTCTTTATGGATGGGTGCGCAGGGTGGTCGTTACTTTGCCAAAATTTCATTAGGGCTAGCAACACATTCAGTTCAGAAGATGAGATTTGTAAGCGCCCTTGATGCTCAAGTAACAGGTTGGGCACGCCTACCCAGCCATGGTTAATAACGCGCTCATCCCATTTATGGGCAAGCTGCGGACGTTCAGAGTAATCTTTTCCTATTTTGTCCATGTAATTGCCCCCTATAAAACCATACTAGCAATGAAATTAAATGTTATTAGTGCAACTCTGCCCATTTAATAAGAACATTTTTACACCATACTATACTCCAAAAAACTATACCATGTGGTATAGTTTTTTGCCATTATTAGAAAGTGTTGATTTTGGTATAAAACACACAGTGAATCTACCATCAAGTTTTCTTTAAAACACCGTCTATGCTAGTACCCAAGAAGAGCAATATATTGTTTGCTGGAAGCTAACTTGGGCATTTCATATCTTTTAATTTAACGCCATATTAATAGTACCAATGGGCTCAATCTAGAGTCATTTGATTAACTGGACTGAAATCTTGGGGCAAGGCCTTGAAATTGTTTTGCATCTGCCCCACATCCTTAAACATAAATCAACCAAAACGTCAGGGCTCTAGAGTGAAATATAGCATTGATACTAAACAGAAAGTTCTTGTAACAGGCGCCACAGGGTTCGTTGCTGGCTGGATAATAAAGCGATTAGTAGAAGAGGGTGTATGCGTCCACGCCGCGGTGCGTGACCCTGAAAATGAAGTAAAAGTAGCACACTTAAAACAGTTGTCTAAAAAAGGCCCAGGTTCTGTAGTTCTCTTCAAAGCAGACCTTACCGAAGCCGGTAGTTACGGAAAAGCGATGAAAGGATGCGCCACAGTATTTCATACCGCCTCACCGTTTATATTGAAGTTTACTAATGCTCATGCAGATTTAATTGAGCCAGCGCTTGCTGGAACTGAAAATGTACTTGCCAGTGTAAACGCTACTCCATCGGTAGACCGGGTGGTTTTGACAAGTTCAGTCGCCGCTATTTTTGGCGATATAATTGAGTGTGTGAACACCCCAAGGGGCCAAGTTAATGAAGATAATTGGAATACCACATCATCTGCAACACACCAACCTTATTCTTACTCAAAAACTTTAGCTGAACGTGCAGCATGGAAGATGGCGGAAGGTCAGGATAAATGGACTTTAGTTGTCATTAACCCCGCACTTGTAATTGGGCCTAGTGTTTCTGGCAAATCTACTTCTGGGACGCATGATATAGTTCGTCAGTTGGGTGATGGCTCAATGAAGGCGGGTGCTCCACCTTTTTCGCTGGGTGT
>DCAT01000040.1:0-7401 GCA_002312935.1 Oceanospirillaceae bacterium UBA1126
ATCGGGACCTAGTGTGCGATTTAACCCACTACAGGTGGCAGTGATTGGGTTTAAGGTGAAGGCGGCAGCTGACCAAGTGACCTTAACTTTGGGCGGTAAGGTTTAGCTTGGGTGTTACTAAGGTCTAATTAATGACTAATTAAGACGTTACTCAGCATCATAGTATTTGGCTCAATGCCTATTCATAGTGGTGTTATTTTATCGATAAATGCCTTAATAATAGGAACCATTTTAGCTTCTTTTAAGCACACCAAATGCTCTATTACTTGCAGTTTAGTATCGCGGATAAAAACCGGTTGTATGCGGTTATCTAAGGTTAATTCGCCTGCTTGTATAATACCCACACCGAGCCCAAGTGCCACAGCCTCACGCAGGCCTTCGCTGCTTCCAATTTCTAATACTTGTTGGCTGACAATTGTTTGGCGATGTAACTCTTGTTCAAACAATAAACGCGTATAAGAACCTGCCTCACGGATAATAAGTCGTTGATCTTCAATTTCAGCAAGTGCTACGTTTCGACGTTTTGCCCAAGGGTGGCCTTTGCCCACAAAAAAAATAATGTCATCTTTGCGAAAGGGAATGGAGATTAAACGCGCATCATGGCCAGGCTCCGGCATAATGCCAATATCCACCTGACCTTCGAGCAGCTGTTGAATAACCCATTGGGTATTGCCAAAATTCATACCCAATCTAATGCCTGGATGCTGACTAGAAAATTCTTTTACCAAGGGCATTATTAAAAAAGGGCTGTCTGCGGCAATACGCAATTGCCCACTTAACATGCCTTGGGAGCTAGACAATAATTGTTGGGTTTCCACTTCCATTGCGTATTGTCGCCGTGTTAGCTCCAGCAGCGCACGCCCCATAGCAGTGAGAATAACACCCCGGCCATGGCGTTTGAATAATTTCACAGCGTAACGTTCTTCTAAAGCGCTCACGTGGTCTGACAAGGTAGGTTGGGTTAGATGCAGGCTGGCTGCTGCTTTGGTAAAGCTGCCTTGAGTTGCAACGGCATGAAAAGCCTTTAAGTGAGAATAATTGATAGATAATACCTATATTTATTATACAAAATATCGATTTGATCTTTATATTGCCTGTCTTTTACACTGTTTGGAATAGCCAAAATCCTGTTTTTATTTTTTAAGATTATTTTGTAGAGAAAAGTTCATGACAACTAGACAACCAATTGAAGTAAATGGTCGTGTTTATAAATGGCCTGATAGGCCTGTGGTAGCGGTATGTATTGATGGGTCAGAACCAGCCTATATAGAAGAAGCGGTTAAGGCAGGGGTAATGCCTTGGACAGAAAAAATAATTAATGGTCAAGGATCAGACTTACGTTGTGATTGTGTGGTGCCCAGCTTTACCAACCCCAACAACATGTCAATTGCCACGGGTGTGGAACCTTCTGTGCATGGTATCTGTGGCAACTTTTATTACGACTCAGAAAATGATCGTGAAGTGATGATGAACGAGCCACACCTGCTACGTGTAGGCACCTTGTTTAGTGCCTTTCAGCACGCTGGAGCGAAGGTGGCTATCGTCACTGCTAAAGATAAGTTACGCAAAATGTTAGGCCATGGCCTAACATTTGGTGATGGCACTGGGGTCTGTTTTTCTTCAGAAAAAGCCGACTTAGCAACACTTTCTGATCATGGTATTGATGGCGTTGTTGAGCTTGTGGGTAAGCCAGTTCCCTCGGTCTACAGTGCTGACTTGTCTGAATTTATTTTTGCCGCAGGTGTGAAGTTAATGGACACTATGCGGCCAGACATTATGTATTTGTCGACCACGGATTATATTCAGCATAAATTTGCGCCAGGTAGCGATGGCGCTAATGCGTTTTATGCAATGATGGATGGTTATTTTGCTCAACTAGAGGCCTTGGGTGCTCGTATTGCCCTCACTGCTGATCATGGTATGAATGTGAAACATGACGTAGATGGTGATCCAGATGTGATCTATTTACAAACTGAATTAGACACCATGTTGGGTGTTAATGAAGCCAGGGTGATATTACCTATTACTGATCCTTATGTAGTGCACCATGGTGCGTTGGGCTCCTTTGCTACGGTTTACCTTAAGCCGGAATATAGAACCAAAGTATTGGCTCATTTGCAGGCTATGGAGGGTATTGAAGGTGCCTTTGACAATGCCTCAGGGTGTGAGAAGTTTGGATTACCTACTGACCGAATGGGTGACGTGATTGTTGTCAGTAGCATAAACAAGGTGCTAGGCACCACTTCTGAGCGTCATGATCTATCTGGTTTAGATGTTCCATTGCGATCCCATGGAGGCATTTCAGAACAATGTGTCCCGTTGATTGTTAGCCAAGTTGTGAGTGGCATCGATGCTGACAAACGCCTACGTAATTTTGATATATATAATGTCGTGCTTAACCATGTGCACGGCTAGGAGCCAAAGAAAATGAATATGATTAACCGAGCTTTACCCGAAGTACGCCAAGAACTCATGCGCATTGCAGGTCGTAAAGTATCTGGTGATACGGGTAAAACCTTAGATGTGCATTACCCATACACAAACCAGGTTATTGGAACGGTACCTAGGGCCAGTAGAGCCCAAGTGGCTGAGGCCTTTGCTATAGGTGCAGCCTACAAGTCTGAATTGACACGCTATGAACGGCAACAGATATTATTTCGAACAGCGGTGGCACTGGATGCCAGAAAAGATGAAATTTCTGACCTCATCACACTTGAAACCGGACTCTGCAAAAAAGATTCCTTGTATGAAGTAGGGCGGGCATATGATGTGTTTATGCTGGCTGGCCAAATGTGTATTCAGGATGATAGCCAAGTTTTTTCGTGTGACCTAACGCCCCATGGTAAGAAACGAAAAATATTCACTTTGCGTCAGCCGTTAAGAGTGATTTCTGCCATTACACCATTTAACCATCCACTTAATATGGTGGCGCATAAAATTGCACCAGCCATTGCAACTAATAACTGTGTCGTGTGTAAACCCACAGAATTGACACCTTTGACGCCCTTGTTGTTGGCCGATATTCTTTATGAAGCCGGTTTGCCAGTAGAGATGCTATCCATGGTTACAGGCTTGCCCGAAGATATTGGTGACGAAATGATTACCAACGAGCACATAGAACTAATTACCTTTACTGGTGGTGTTCCTGTGGGTAAACACATTGCTAAAACAGCCGGATACAAACGCCATGTGCTCGAACTAGGTGGCAATTCACCTTTGATTGTTATGGAAGATGCAGACTTAGACAAAGCGGCTGAGCTTGCTGTAGCGGGAGCGACAAAAAACTCAGGACAACGCTGCACTGCGGTTAAACGTATTATTTGTATCGACTCAGTAGCTGATGAGTTTGTGTCACTATTAGTGCAAAAAGCGCGCAAAATAAAATATGGTGACCCCATGGATCCTGACACAGATCTTGGCACTGTAATTAGTGAAGCCTCAGCAAAGTTGTTTCAAAAACGGGTTCTTGATGCCGTCGATAAGGGCGCACAGTTGCTCTATGGTAACGACAGGCAAGGTGCTCTGTACTCGCCTACTGTGTTGGACAATGTGCCCTATACCTGTGAGCTAGTGCAAGAAGAAACTTTTGGGCCACCTATCCCAGTGATTCGAGTAAAAGATATTGATGAAGCTATCGCAGTGGCCAACTCAACAGCGTTTGGTTTGTCAGACGGTGTGTGCACCAATCGCTGGGACTATATTCAGCGGTTTATTGAAGAGCTTGATACCGGCACCGTTAATATTTGGGAGGTGCCAGGTTACCGTATAGAAATGTCGCCATTTGGCGGTATTAAAGACTCTGGCATGGGTTACAAAGAAGGTGTGATTGAAGCCATGAAGAGCTACACCAACCTAAAAACCTATTCATTACCTTGGTGATCAAATGACTAAGCCGTTGTCGGCCTAGTTTGGAGTCTATTTATGCAGGGTACAGACCTTAATAAAGTTGTAAATCCATATTTGTTGTTAACCCCGGGGCCACTGTCTACGACCCAAAGGGTAAAGCGGCAAATGTTGCGAGATTGGTGTACTTGGGACAAGGATTACAATCAAATAGTGCAGCAGATCCGTAACCAATTGGTTAACCTTGCGACCCCCCAGGCTGGCTATACAGCCACCTTAATGCAGGGCAGCGGTACCTTTAGTGTGGAGTCAACTATTGGCTCTGTGATACCTGTAGATGGAAAGCTAGTGGTTTTAGTTAATGGTGAGTACGGCCGTAGAATTGATCAAATTGCTAATAAATTAGGCATTAGCACAGTGGTAATCGACAGTGGCGAATTAGCTGATGCAGACCCACAGGCACTGGATAAAGTTTTACGAGAAGATCCACAGATTACTCATGTGGCTATGGTTCACTGTGAAACGACCACGGGCATGCTTAATCCGCTCAAAGCTATAGGCGAAGTTACTCAAAAACATAATAAGGTATACATTGTTGATGCTATGAGTAGCTTTGGTGGCACCGCTATCGACATGGCAGAGCTACACATTGATTTCTTGGTTAGCAGCGCCAACAAGTGCATTCAAGGTGTTCCTGGGTTTGGTTTTGTACTCGCTAACTATACAAGTATGACTGCCATAAAGGGCCTATCACGTTCTGTTAGCTTAGATTTATACGACCAATGGCGATGCATGGAGGATAATCAAGGCAAGTGGCGTTTTACGTCACCTACGCACGTTGTGCGAGCCTTCGCGGAAGCTCTGAAAGAGCTCGATGGAGAAGGGGGCATTGCCGCAAGACAACACCGTTACAGTGAAAATCAAAACACCTTAGTCACTGGGATGCTGCGCTTAGGGTTTAAACCGTTGTTAGATGCCAAGCTGCAATCGTCTATCATCACCTCGTTTCATAACCCTAAACACCCTAATTATAACTTTAATACCTTCTATGAAGTACTTAAGGAAAAAGGCTTTGTGATCTACCCAGGTAAGGTGTCTCAAGCAGACTGTTTTCGCATTGGAACCATAGGCGATGTATGGCCAAGTGACATAGATAAATTTATAGAGGCCGTTGAAACCTCGATGTATTGGAATACTGATTAGTTTAATTCATCAGAGATATTATTAAATTCCAATTGCAGTTTTGTATTCGTTCAATTAAGTTAAGGACTGTACGAAAGATCACTGGCAACCTAACCAGAAGCGCAGGGTGTGCTAAAAAGGTAACTGTATGCTGGTAAGCCAGCGCAATAATAATAATATGTAGAGGAATAACTATGAAGACTTTCGTTTATCCTGCAGCCACTTTACTTGCCCTAGTAGTGAGTGGTGCTGCGACTGCGGCGAGTTGCCCGCCAGTCACTGTAGCTGACCCCATGGGTGTTGGCCAAGGTGCTTTTCCACAGCAATATGAGTTAGCTGAATTCGAATCAATCGGCAACTGCACAATGGCCTTTAATGGCAACCCCCAAGCGGCTGCGCTCAATGCCCGTATTCGGGGTAATGGCTCACTGCCTTCACTAGCCAAACGTCTTCCGTCAGAGCCTTTAGTTGTAGCTCCTTATGATGCTATTGGTTCTTATGGAGGAACACTAGATGCGTTGTCCAACGCGACGGAATCAGGCACATCTGACTTCATGTCAACCCGCCATGTCAACCTGGTGCGGTATTCTGACGATTTGACAACGATCGTTCCGATGATTGCCAAAGGTTGGGAATGGAACAGTGATTTCACCCAGTTGACGTTCTTCTTGCGCGACGGTCACAAGTGGTCGGATGGCGCACCGTTCACTGCCGAAGATGTTAAGTTTTGGTATGACAACATCGCTACGGACAGCAACGTTCGTGAAAAACCCAAGGATTACGTTCTTGTTGGTGGTGAGGTTATGGATCTTGTTGTGATTAACCCGACAACAATTCAATTTAACCTCCCAAGCCCAAAACCGGGTTTGCTATCGCATTTTGCCAACCACTATGCACAGGGCTTTCAGCCTAAACACTTTCTTGGTCAGTTCCATCCAGACGTAAACTCTGGTGCAGACGCGCTTGCGCAGTCCTATGGCTTTGAAAACGGCTATGCTGCCATAAAAGGTTACTATGGTAACTCTGATTGGATGGACACTCCGACACCTATGCTGGCCCACCCTGATCTAGTTGCAGGTCTGCCTGCGGATACAGTGCCAACTCTGGAAAGCCATATTATCACCCGGGAAAATACCGAAGGGCGTCACTTAGTGGCTAATCCTTATTTCTTCCAGGTTGATACTGCGGGCAATCAGCTGCCATACATCAATGAGCAGGATGAGTTGTTTGTGGGTGAGCGGGAAGTTCGTCTTTTGAAGCTAGTTAACTCCGAAGTTGACTATAAGGCTCAGTCGCTGAACTTAGATTACGCGCCCCTGCTTCTTGAAAACCAGGAAAAAGGTAACTTCACAGTTGACCTAAGACCTGAAATTGCCATGAGTACCTTCTCGTTCAATGTGACGTCGGAAGATATGGAAAAACGGAAAGTGTTTGGTGATATCCGTTTCCGTCAGGCGATGTCAGTTGCAATGAACCGTGCGGAGATCAATGAAGTGGTCTACTTCGGTCTTGGTGCACCTCAGCAGTATACTGCATTCGCGCCTTCACCTAGTTTCATCAGTGCAGAAACTGAGCAATCTTACGCACAGTTTGATCCAGATATGGCTAATGCTCTGTTAGATGAAATGGGTATGCTTGACGTAGATGGTGATGGCATGCGTGAATTGCCAAATGGTGATACGCTGGTGCTGAATATGCAAATTGCTACCCAGGGTGGATCTCTCAAGTTGGTTGAGGTTGCGGGTCAAAACTGGCGTGACGTGGGTATCAACAATACGGTGAAAGAAGTGACAACGGATGAGTATCGTTCTGCTGCGTCTTCGAACAGCCTTGATGTTACCTATTACGCGAAGGGTCAGCCACTTGCTGTTATCCTAGGTATTTCGGAGCTGTTCCAACCACCGTTTGACAACTACTTTAACCACACATCAGGCATGTTGTGGGGGCAGTATGTTGATACAGATGGTGCTTCGGGTGTGAAACCACCTCAGTGGGTCTATGACTCAATGGCGGGTATTGATGCCTTCCAGTCTGCAATTGCTGGCTCTGACGAGTCTAACGCAATTGGTAAAGCTTTGGTTGATACAGTGGTAGATAACCTGCTGTTCATTGGTACAGTGAAAGCAGTTGCACCGATCTATCACAGTAATAAGCTGAAGAACTTTGCTGACTTCAAAACTCAGTCCTATGCGTACTACCGGACCTATCCGTACCGTGCGACACAGTGGTGGTTAGACGAGTAACCCGGTTACTTTGAAATAACACCCCCGCGGGTAGTCTATTCTGCCCGCGGCTTTTTTATAAACGAGCTAAAATAGCTCGAACGAATTCTCCGGGGATACAATCCAACATGTTGCAATTCTCCAAATTTTTCGC
>DCAT01000040.1:7827-9616 GCA_002312935.1 Oceanospirillaceae bacterium UBA1126
GATTGTGCCGAACGGTATGTGGCATTTAAGAACTCTCAAGGATCCGTGATTACACCGGAAGATATCCAGATAGAGCGTGTACGCTTAGGCCTAGATCAACCCTATGTTCAACGCTGGGGCTCATGGATTATCAACGCCTTTCAAGGTGAATATGGTAATAGCTGTATTTTGCGTGTCGATATTGCACAACTTTTGGGGCAAAAATTTTGGCTTAGCCTTGGTCTTTGCCTATCTGCCTTGCTGCTTGCTTACGCTATTGCTATTCCTGTAGGCATTATTGCCGCAACGTCTAAAAATGCGGTTTTGAATAACTCTTTACGTCTGGTTAGTTACTTGGGTTTGGCATTGCCTAACTTTTTGTTGGCTTTGATGATTATGTTGTTTTCTACGGTTTACTTTGGTGACAGTTTGACCGGCCTATTCTCTAAGGAATACCGTGATGCAGCCTGGTCTATGGACCGTGTAATGGACTTTTTAGGCCATGCCTGGTTACCTATATTTATTCTTGCTTGGTCGGCAACAGCGTTTGCCCTTCAAACCGTGCGGGCTTTAATGTCAGACGAAATTGGTAAGCTTTATGTCACTGCAGCCGCTGCGCGAGGGGTGTCTGGTCGGCGATTATTAATGCGCTATCCAGCGCGTCATGCGCTAAGCCCTATTATTAACTCAGTAGGATTTGACCTTAACCGTATCTTTAATGAACTACCCATTGTCGCCCTTATTTTAACCCTGACAGAGGCTGGTTCCTTGCTGATAGAAGCACTGGCTCGCTCAAATGACCAGCAGCTTGCTGGGGCTATCATTTTTATGCTAACAGCCAGTATTGTGGCACTCAATTTTGTAACCGACATCATTCTGGCGCTGACTGATCCGCGCATTCGCCGCAGTATTGTAGGATAATGGTCATGACCGATAATACACAGACAGCCCCGTCTACCAATCAACAGCTCAAAGAAGCCTATTTTACCGCATCTCAAGGGCAGTTAATTTGGCAAAGGTTTAAACGCAACAAATCAGCACTAGCAGGGGCTTGGGTGTTAATCATCCTGATTCTCTCTGGTATATTTTCGCCTTTCTTGACGCCTTATGATGCCACCATTGCAGGCCGAGATAAGGGCTACCTCAACGGTGCACCTCAAGTGCCTTCCTTTTGTGATGATAATGGCTGCTCCATAAGGCCGTTTGTCTATACCTATGAGCGATCCCGCTCATTTAAGACTAACTTTCGCTGGGTGAGCGAAGAGAAAATTGAACTAGAGGATCGACGCTATTTAACCTTCTTTAGTAAAGGCATGGAGTACAGGTTCCTTGGCATAAATTTTGATCGACACTTGTTTGGTGTGGATAAGGGTATGATTCATATTTTTGGGACGGATTCTACCGGCAAGGATATATATTCTCGAACGCTAACGGCGATTAATACCTCTATGGCAGTGGGCACAATAGGTGTGTTGATTGCATTTTTCTTGGCTTTGGTTATTGGTGGAGTGTCAGGGTACTACGGTGGGAAAATAGATTCTGTTCTGCAAATGGTAACAGATACGGTAAGAACCATTCCCAACATTCCGTTGTTTATGGCATTGGCTGCATTTATCCCTGATACTTGGAGTTCTGAAGAAAGGTTCTTCTTTATCTCACTTGTGCTTGGGCTGATTGGTTGGACAACATTGGCACGACGCATCCGTACCCACCTGTTAAGCGAACGAAACCAAGAGTACGTTCTGGCAGCACAGCTGTGCGGAGCCTCGCCAAGTCATGTGATTCGACGACACCTGTTGCCCAGTTTCAC
>DCAT01000005.1 GCA_002312935.1 Oceanospirillaceae bacterium UBA1126
ACTTACACTAATGAATAAATACGATCTACACACTCACACAAAATGTTCTGATGGTAGTTTACCAGTGACAGAATTAATCGATTTAGCAATTGAACGCGGCATTACTCACCTTGCTATTACAGACCACGACACTGTTAAAGCGCACTTACAATTGGCTGCTAATAATAAATCTTATAAAGATGATAAAATTAATATTATTAAGGGTATAGAGCTTTCTAGCCAGTGGAATAATATGGGTATACATATTGTGGGTTTAAATATAGATGTTAATTCAACTGCAATAGAAACTGCTGTGGCTCATCAAACACAATTACGCTTACAGAGAGTAAAAACGATTGCTAAAAAATTAACGCAACGTGGCTTCCCAGATATAACTCAAGGTGCAACAAAACTTGCAGGAGATAGTCAAATTGGGCGGCCTCATATTGCGCAGTATATGGTGGAAGAAGGAATGGTATCAAACGTAGGCCAGGCGTTTAACAAATATTTAGGGGCCGGAAAGGTGGGAGACGTATCCAATATTTGGCCAGACCTAGAGAAGGTTGTTGAGTGGATTAATGCAGCGGGGGGCATTGCTGTGTTAGCTCATCCCAGTCGTTATAAAATGACTCGCACCAAGCGTCGGCGCTTAATGGCAGATTTTGCAGATGCAGGTGGCCAAGCTATTGAAGTATGTGCTGGTAACCAAGTGCCTGGGGTTGCTGAAGAAATGGCAGCACTGTGCAGTGAATTTGATTTTCATGCTTCGGTAGGTAGTGATTTTCATAACCCAAACTACAAGTGGGTTAAATTGGGTCAATACCCTAAATTACCGATATCATGTCGGCCTGTTTGGGAGTTATTTTAAGGTGGACATTAGGGTAGAGGGTAAAGAGTATGAAATACCTGTCGATCTTTATATCCCACCCCATGCATTGCAGGTTATTTTAGAAACCACTTTTGAGGGACCGCTAGATTTATTACTATATTTAATTAGGCGCCATAATTTAGATATTCTCAGTATTGATGTGGCTAAGATTACCTATCAATATATTGCTTACATTGAACTGATGGAATCAAATAGATTTGAATTAGCAGGAGAATATTTAGTAATGGCTGCAACATTGGCAGAAATAAAGAGCCGTAGCTTGCTGCCAAGCACTCAGGCCATAGATGAAGATGAGGAAGACCCGAGGGTAAGGCTGATAAAACAGCTGCAGGAATACGAACGTTTTAAAAATGCCTCTGAAAGAGTGGCTGAATTACCCCGTATGGAAAGAGATAATTTTTCTGTCAACATGAGCATGCCTGATGTTAAACAGGCTCGCCCTCGGCCTACAGTGCAGATGGATGAGTTACTGGCGGCTTATGGTGATGTACTCAAGCGGTGTGACATGTATGAACATCACACTATATCCCGTGAGCGCCTGTCGACACGGGAACGCATGTCTAGCTTAATGGCTCAGTTACAAGAGCATCAATTTATGTCGTTTCATGACCTATTCAATCTGTCGGAAGGGCGTATGGGTATAGTGGTTACTTTTTTGGCGATGATGGAATTGGTCAAGGAAAAATTAATTAAGTTAGTTCAGGCACAGGAGTTTGGGCCCATTCATGTTAGTTTAGGCGGGCAGAATGATTCCCCTAATCAGGAGCTTGCCCTATGATTACCGAACTGGCGCCCGTGTTAGAAGCCCTGCTGTTAGCTTCTGATAAGCCCTTAAGTGTTGAACGGTTGGGCCAAGTATTTGATGAGCATGATGGTGTTGATAATAAGCGCATTAAAAAAGCCCTCAGGGAACTACAAAAAAGTTATGATGGCCGAGGTTATCAGCTCGTTGAGGTAGCGTCAGGTTTCCGCTTTCAAGTGCAGCAAGGCTATGCCCTTTGGGTAGCGCGTTTGTGGCAAGAAAAACCTCAAAAATACTCTAAAGCGTTGCTTGAAACTTTATCTATTATTGCTTATCAACAACCTATTACACGGGGAGAGATCGAGTCGATACGGGGTGTAGGGGTGAGTTCTTCAATTATTCATACTATGATAGATAGAAGTTGGATTCGTAGTGTGGGGCACAAAGAAGTGCCCGGCCGGCCAGAGTTATTTGCTACCACTAAAGAGTTTTTGGATCACTTTAATTTAAAACAACTCAGCGATTTGCCTGCGCTTGATGAGTTAGCATCATGGAACGAGGCCACCATGGCGCCAGCCAAGTTAAAACAACCCCAGCAGCAAGAAATCGATGTCGTGACGGAGTCCATACATTAAGTTATAATAGTTTCTCATATTAACTGTATTGATGGGACTATCATGACAGATCAAGACCTTCCCCTTGTGGAACTTCCAGAACTCGTCGAAGAAAAAGCCAGCGACGAAAAACTTCAAAAAGTACTTGCCCGAGCGGGCGTAGGTTCACGCCGAGAAATGGAGCGTTGGATTGCGGCAGGGCGAGTGACTATCAACAAAGAAAAAGCCCAATTGGGGGATCGTGTCACTTGGCGTGATCATATTTCTGTGGATGGCAGGCAGGTAGACTTGGTGTCGCCTAATAATATTGAACGCAGGGTACTTATTTATAACAAGCCTGAAGGTGAAATTGTTACTCGTTCAGACCCAGAAAATCGCTCCACTGTATTTGATAAGCTGCCGCGCTTAAAAGGTGAACGCTGGATCGCTGTGGGTCGTTTAGACATAAATACTTCAGGCCTATTGTTGTTTACCACCGATGGTGAGCTGGCAAATTCATTAATGCACCCATCGACCACTATTGAGCGAGAATATGCTGTTCGTGTCATGGGGCATGTGACAATGGAACAAGTGAACACTATGCACAAAGGGGTATTGTTAGACGACGGTATGGCTCGTTTTAATGATATCCAAGAATTTGGTGGTGAAGGCATCAACCGTTGGTACCACGTGGTAATTATGGAAGGCCGTAACCGCGAAGTGCGCCGTTTGTGGGAATCTCAAGGTTTAAGAGTTAACCGTTTAAAACGTGTACGTTATGGTAACGTATTCATGCCACCTCAACTTAGGGCTGGTATGTGGATGGAAATGCCACAGCCAGACATTAACGCGCTTTCTCAATTTGTGGGTATGCGCCCAAAGAAAGTAAAACGTCGACTGCCTAAGGAACAAGAGAGCTTTGATCGTCAAGAGAAGCGTCAGCGCACTCGCCGCCATGCCTAATTTGAGCAAATAGCCAAAATTAGCCTAGTTCGTCTTATCAATGTTACTTAGGCCACTGAATATTGCTAAATGCCTTGTTTTAAAACAAGGCATTTTTTTGTGCTCAGTTATTGTCACAGGGTGGTAAAGCGCTCTGTTTTAGCATGAACCTCTTTGTCTGCAATACTGACAGGGTCAAGATGAATAATGACGTCAGCATATGGGAAGAGTTGTAGGATTCGAAGTTCTATCTCGTCGGCTACATCGTGGGCTTGAATTAACAGCATCCTGTCTTGAAGCTCTAAATGTAATTGAATAAACTGCATGTGGCCAGATTGTCTCGTGCGAAGGTCATGCATGCCCAGCACCAGTGGATGTGTTATGGCCATTTGTGTAATACGCTGCCTTTGCTCGTCACTTAACTCATGGTCTAGTAATAAATCAAACGCTGTTTTTGCAATGCCCCAAGCACTGTAAATGACGTATGCGCCAATACTTAGGGCTAAATAAGGGTCGGCACCGTAATGTCCATAGGTTGCTAAGACCAGTGCGATGATGACGCCAAGGTTCATTAATAAATCTGAGGTATAGTGAAGCGAGTCAGCCTCAATTGCAGTAGATTTAGTTTGTTTAACAACCTGCCGTTGTAATAATACCAGAGCGCCGGTAAGTCCCATGCTAGCAGCCATAACAATAATGCCAAATGGGGTGTTTTCAATCACCACGGGGTCCCACAAACGACCTAAGGTCTGTGAAAGCAACAACCCAATTGATCCTAGAATTAATAAGGCTTGTGCGAGGCCTGCCAGTGCTTCTGCCTTGCCATGGCCAAAACGATGTTCTTTGTCAGCGGGGGCCATTGCATAACGCACTGCGAAGAAATTAATTAACGCAGCCGCGCTATCCATGATGGAGTCTATTAAAGAGGCTAGCAAGCTGACACTTTGGGTTTCATCCCATGCCCATGTTTTGATAACAATTAAGCTAAGGGCGACAACCACCGAGGCCCAGGTGGCTAGTTTGATGAGTTGGCTGTATGTCATAGCTCAAGTATAACTTAAACCAGTTCGCTCCAGCGCTAATTTTTCCTAACACTAACAAAACTTGATCAAGCTAGTGAAAAAGACTTAAAAAGCTAACCCTTGAGTAGGGGTTAACTTCCCTTGCCCTCAGTGTTGCTTAGGGCGGATTATTATTAAGGGTTTAGCTTTAAGTCGCTTTGGCTTCTTCATTAGCTCGGTTATGCCAGCGGATGTGCAGCATGGTACTGGTATAAAGTAGAGTGATAATAAAAGCACCTAAAACACCATTAACTGGCACGTACATTATCTCTATCGTGAAATAGATTAATAATACAAAACACATCCAGGCTAATTGGCGCAAGTGTTGCTTGTACATGGCAAGCGCAAAACCGAGTAAAGGGAAGCACTTAATGCCAATAATAACGATGCTGCCAATTTCTGCATAGGGGTGCGCCATAGTGCTAATGACAAAATAGGCTATCAGCGCAATGTAGGCTGAAAGGCTGATAACACGAGAGTATTGACGTTTTTGTTGGTACTGCATTACAAAATCTCCAAAACAGATTCAGGTGGGCGACCAATGCGAGCTTGGCCTTGGTGAATAGCAATAGGCCTTTCGATTAGCTTAGGGTAGTTAACCAATGCGGTAATCAATTCAGCTTGGGTGAGATGAATGCTATCAAGCTGATTTAGCGTATAAGCCTCTTCACCTTTTCTCATAAGATCACGAGCATCATTCATCCCCAACATGGATAACAATTCCTTCAGCTCTTGCGTACTTGGAACTTGCTCTAGGTATAGACGAATATTCGGGATAACACCGTTGGCTGCCAATAATGCTAAGGTAGCGCGAGACTTAGAGCATCGGGGATTGTGATATAGAGTTACACTCATCATTAACAGCCTAGTTTTGCTTTGATAAAGGCTAAGGCTCCTTCTAAAGGCATGTCCTCATTCGATTCAGCGCGACGATTACGATATTCCAACGTGCCACTTTCCAAACCGCGGTCTCCAATTACCACACGATGGGGCAGCCCTATCAGCTCAGCATCGGCAAATTTCACTCCTGGTCGCATTGCTCTGTCGTCCATGATGACGTCGATGCCTGCTGTCTTGAGCTCACTGTAAAGGGTATCTGTTGCAGCGCGAACAGCTTCTGATTTTTCATAATTAAGTGGAATAAGTACCACTTCAAAAGGCGCAAGGGCTAGGGGCCACTTAATGCCCTTGTCATCAAAGTTCTGTTCAATGCAGGCCGCCACCACGCGGGTGATGCCAATACCATAACAACCCATTTGCATAAATTGAGGTTTGCCGTTTTCGTTTAACACCGTAGCATTCATTGCCCTTGAATACTTATCGCCCAATTGAAAAATATGGCCTACTTCAATGCCGCGTTTGATTTCAATTTCACCATGGCCACAGGGGCTAGGGTCACCCGCAACTACGTTGCGAATATCGGCCACATCGCTATAGCTGCAATCGCGCTGCCAATTAATGTTGGTAAAGTGATAGCCCGCCTCGTTTGCACCAGCAGTAAAGTCACTCATCACCGTAACGGCTCGGTCTGCAATAATAGAAATAGATAAGCCAACTGGCCCTATAGATCCTGGCTGAGTACCTAATTCATCAATAATTCGTTGTTCTGGTGCCATAGTTAGTGGCGCAGCGATCATAGGGTGCTTCTCAGCTTTAATGTCATTCATGTTGTGATCGCCACGCAACAATAAGGCGACTAGGGGGTGATGGCCTTCGTCGTTAGCAGTGCCAAGAACAACAAGTGTCTTAAGGCTTTGATCTTTAGCTAAGCCTAAAAACTCACATACACTATCTATGGTTTTTTGGTTCGGAGTATGAACTTTCCCCATAGCCTTGCTTGGCGCTAAGCGCAGTGCAAGAGGCAGCATAGCCTCTGCAGTCTCTACATTGGCAGCAAAGCTGCTATTAGCATCGTTGCTAAACGCTATATCATCTTCGCCAGATCGCGCCAGTACGTGAAATTCTTGTGAAGCGTCGCCACCTATACTGCCAGAATCTGCCCTCACAGCCCGAAAGTTTAAACCTAAGCGAGTGAAAATATTGGTATAGGCAATGTGCATGGAATTATAGGTTTGCTGCAGGGACTCTTGGCCTAAGTGAAACGAATAAGCGTCCTTCATAATAAATTCGCGTGAACGCATTACGCCAAAGCGAGGTCGTACCTCGTCCCTAAATTTGGTTTGAATTTGATAAAAGTTCATCGGCAAGCTCTTATAGCTATGAACTTCCTTGCGCACCATGTCGGTAATTACTTCTTCATGTGTAGGGCCTATGCAAAAATCTCTTTGGTGACGGTCTTTTAAGCGCAAAAGTTCAGGACCATATTGTTGCCAACGACCCGATTCTTGCCACAGTTCGGCAGGTTGAACCGCAGGCATTAATAATTCTTGAGCACCTGCCGCATCCAGCTCTTCCCGGACAATACGTTCAACTTTACGAATGCTGCGTAAACCCATAGGCAGCCATGTATAAAGCCCTGAAGCTAAGCGGCGAATTAAACCAGCTCGAAGCATAAGTTGATGACTGATAACTTCTGCATCTGCAGGGGTTTCTTTTTGAGTGGCAATTAAAAACTGGCTGGCGCGCATGGGGTAATGAATCCAATAGAAACGAAAAATGTAAGCCGCTATTGTATGTTGCCATGGCGTTGGGATAAATGCCTTTCACAGCTAAATTAGTAATAAATAGGCAATACTTGCTTTAATGGGTGATAAAGGTGTATTTTCTTCTGCCTCTGAGGCGGTGGAATGGGGTATAATTTCCGGCTTTTAGATGTTCGGCTGGAGTAGACAATGCCTATCTATGAATACCTCTGCCAAGGATGTGGTTTTGGTAAGGACGTATTGCAAAAATTAAGCGATGCGCCTTTAACAGATTGCCCTCAATGTGGTGAAGATCAGTATCGTAAACAAATTTCTGCAGCCGGCTTTAGGCTTAAGGGTCAAGGTTGGTATGAAACAGATTTTAAAACTGGTGCCAAAAAGAATTTAGCGGGTGATACAAAAAGCTCAAGTGATA
>DCAT01000180.1:0-2229 GCA_002312935.1 Oceanospirillaceae bacterium UBA1126
GTTAACACCCGATAAACTGTCGCTAAGCCAACATCTTCACCCTGTTCCATGAGCAGCTTATAAATATCTTCTGCACTCCAGTGGTCACCTTCCATAGCTTGTTCGAGCATTTGGTAGATTTTGACACGGGGCAAGGTCACTTTCAGCCCTGCTTTACGTAATTCTTGGCTTTCTGATGCCATAGTAATGTTTACACTCTTTAGACTCATGGGGGATTGAGGTATGATTCTCAACCACATATTCAACACACAGACTTGGTCCATGAAACGCTATCTTATCACGTCTCTTTTTCTCGCGCTTACTAGTGGGTGCTCAAATATCGACAGCCTAGGTTTTCCGGGCGTCCATAAAATTGATATCCAACAGGGTAATCTCATCACCGATGAGATGATAGAGCTACTTCGACCTGGCTTAACCCAAAGCCAAGTGCAATATGTTATGGGTACGCCTTTAGTAGTGGACACCTTTAACCCAAGCCATTGGGACTACATTTATCAATACCGTCGTGGCGATGGCTCCTTTGAAGAGCGTAAACTTAGGGTCATTTTTGATCAGGGTAGAGTCACCCGTATAGACCAGTAATTGGCCGCCATACTGCTTATAACTATTAGGCTTTTAGCTGCGCTTTAGCCGCTGCTTTGGCAGCACGGTTGGCCCTTGCCACCTTTGGGTCTATAGTTAGTGGGCGATAGATTTCTACCCGCTGACCCTGCATAATTTTTTCTGCCTGTGGGTTTTTCACTGCTTTGCCAAAAATACCCATAGGGGTGCCGGCAAGCTGCAGGCCGTCAAAGTGTTCAACAATGCCCGACATCACCGCGGCATCGAACACTGTTGTGCCACGAGGGACTTGTAAAGCCATAATTTTTTGTTGGTCTGGTAGCGCAAAAGCCACCTCTACGTCGATCATATCTGCAGTTTCAATCACGTTATTCTCACTTATATATGTTGTCTGCACGCTTACAAAAAGCGTCCACCATATTACCTGCTATGGGGCTAAAAAAGCCACTCAGCGCCTTACCTTTAAGCCCCGAAACACCAAACTCTAACGCCATTTCAACCTTACAAGCATCGTCTGTTAATGGCGTAAATACCCAGCTTCCCCTAAGGTAATCAAAGGGGCCATCTTCCAGCACTAAGGTTATTTTTTCATCAGCTAACAACATGTTACGGGTTACAAACTGGTAACTAAGCCCTGCCTTACTCAAGTATAAGCGGGCACTCATTGTCGTTAAAGTAGATTCTATCAAATCAACTTTAAAGCAACCATCTAAAAACTCTGGGTAACGCTTAACGTCATTCACAAGCGCATACATACTGGCGGCAGAATGCATCACCAAAGCCGAACGGTTTATCGTAGCCACAGACTTTACCCTTAATAAAAAGACTATATTAAAGTTAAAACAGACACCAATAAAGCAATATCATCAATTATTCACTAAATGTCACTGCAGCGGATTCTGGCTTAAGGTAGAATGCGCCCATGGCAAAGAAATCAAAAACTCAAAAGCACTCCACCGGCACCATTGCGCTGAATAAACGGGCAAAATTTGAATACCATTTAGACCAGCGCATTGAAGCAGGTTTGGTATTAACCGGTTGGGAAATTAAAAGCATTCGTGATGGCCGTGCAAACCTAACAGATTCATATGTGGTCATAAAAGACCAAGAAGCGTATCTTGTAGGCATGCACATATCACCGCTAATGACAGCCTGCACCCACGTGGTGGCAGAGCCCCGCCGTGAACGTAAGCTTTTGTTAAATAAAAAAGAAATATCACGCTTGTTTGCCTCATCGTCGCAAACTGGGCAAACTATTGTAGCTACAGCACTATACTGGAAAGGCCACCGGGTGAAGTGCGAAATCTGCTTAGCTAAAGGCAAGCAACAGCACGACAAACGCGCTACAGAAAAAGATCGCGATTGGAGTAAGCAAAAGCATCGAATTCTAATGAAAGCCTAAAGCCACCATCAGCATACTAAAGACGGCACTGCCATGTGCCTGCATACTCAGAATAAACCCCCCAGCTTTCCTTTTGACACCCTTTCAACACTAGTAAACCTCTGAATTAACACCATTATTAATTTAATGCTGCTATAATCATAACCTGCTAAGGGGATGACTGGATTCGACGTTGGTTACAAACCCTGAGGTGCATGTAGAGAATGTAAGGTTTCTCTTTAATCCCACCTTGCAAAAGTTATAGTCGCAAACGACGAAAACTACGC
>DCAT01000180.1:2546-2712 GCA_002312935.1 Oceanospirillaceae bacterium UBA1126
AACGACGAAAACTACGCACTAGCGGCTTAAATCCCGCTTACACTGATCACCGGATGCCTGTAAACGGTCGTGAAGTGGCTCGCAGAACAGGATCGCGTGGACTCCTCGCTCGTGGAGAAAACCTTAAAACTAATCGAGATCGCCTTATGCTCCCTGACACTTGGTG
>DCAT01000038.1 GCA_002312935.1 Oceanospirillaceae bacterium UBA1126
CAGGCATAAAAAAATCAACTTCCGTTAGGTTGTTGATTTAATTTACAATATGCGTGGTACCAGTGCCCGGACTCGAACCGGGACGCCGCGAAGCAACGGATTTTGAATCCGTCGTGTATACCAATTTCACCACACTGGCACATTGAGGGGCGAAGTATACAGTGTTCTTTTTTAGCGTCAACGCTTGGATGGTGATTTATCTGTTTTATGGCCAATTAACTAGGCATTAGATAACCCAAGACGGCTCGCGAGTAAAATTCTAATGTCTAAAATAAGCGCCAAATACGCCTGTGCTGCAGCTGTCAATTTTGTTATTATAGCAGGCCCAATTACCTAGGCCTTGGGATTGTCATCAAGAGCCCCAAGCAAGATCTAATGCAAGTTTCTGATTTTAGTTTTCATCTCCCTAACGAGCTTATTGCTCGATACCCAGCACCTGAGCGCACTGCTAGCCGGTTAATGCAGCTTCATGGTGAGTCTGGGGTAGTATCTCACGGTGGTTTTACTGATTTGCTTGAGTTTCTGCAGGCGGGTGATTTGCTGGTATTGAACAATACTAAAGTTATTCCTGCACGCTTGTTTGGTGTGAAAGAATCTGGTGGACGGATTGAAGTTTTGGTTGAGCGACTTTTGGGAGAACGTAGTTTTTTAGCTCATGTGCGCTCAAGTAAGTCGCCTAAAGAAGGTGCGAGATTATTATTGGAAGGTGAAGTATGGGCCACTATGGTTATGCGTCACGGCACCTTATTTGAGCTCATTTTAGATGAAGGGGAAGTTGCTCTAGATGTATTGCAACGTTTGGGCCATATGCCTTTGCCCCCCTACATAGATCGTCCAGATGACACCGCAGACCGTGAACGTTATCAAACCGTATTTGGTGAGCATCACGGGGCTGTTGCGGCACCCACTGCAGGGCTGCATTTTGACCAGCCTTTTTTGGATGCTATAGCAGCTAAGGGCGTAAATTTAGCTTATGTGACATTACACGTGGGTGCAGGAACTTTTCAGCCGGTGAAGGTTGAACGTATTGAAGACCATCATATGCATGGTGAGTTAGTGGAAGTGAATTTAACAGTGTGTGATGCTGTTAAACATGCCCGTGCCAACGGCGGCCGAGTAGTTGCTGTGGGTACAACGTGTGTAAGGGCTTTAGAGAGTGCCAGTGCTAATGGCGAAATTGCTCCTTTTAAGGATGAAACACGGATCTTTATTTATCCTGGGTATCGTTTTAAAAGTGTTGATGCTTTAGTGACTAACTTCCATTTATCTGAATCAACTTTGCTAATGCTGGTTAGTGCTTTCGCAGGCCGAGATTATGTATTGAGCGCTTATGCCAAAGCTATTGAGCAAGGGTATCGTTTTTTTAGTTATGGTGATGCTATGTTAGTGACCCCAAAATTTTCTGCCTTGGAGCGGACATGAGTCGTCGTTGTTTTATGAAATTTGAGCGTCTGGCCCAAAGTGGTGAAGCGCGTCGAGGCCGGTTAACCTTCCCTCGCGGTTCGGTAGAAACCCCGTGCTTTATGCCGGTGGGTACTTACGGAACGGTAAAAGGCATGTTGCCCAGAGATATTGAGGCCACTGGCGCAGAAATTATCCTGGGTAACACCTTTCATCTAATGTTACGCCCTGGCACTGAAGTGATAAAACTGCATGGTGATTTGCATAATTTTGCCCAGTGGCAAAAACCAATTCTTACAGACTCTGGTGGGTTTCAAGTATTTAGCTTGGGCGCTAAAATCAATGAAGAAGGTGTTAAGTTTCAGTCACCAGTTAATGGCGATACGGTATTTATGACGCCAGAGTCGTCGATGCAAGTGCAGCAAGAATTAGGTTCAGACGTGGTGATGATTTTTGATGAATGTACGCCTTACCCAGCAACGGAGGAAGAAGCGGCTACTTCAATGCGTCGCTCCATGCGTTGGGCTAAACGCAGCAAGGATGCTCATGGTGACAGTCCCTCAGCCTTGTTTGGTATAGTGCAAGGCGGTATGTATGAGCACCTGCGTGATGAATCCCTAGAGGGTTTGGCGGATTTAGATTTTGATGGCTTTGCCATCGGCGGTTTGTCTGTAGGTGAGCCTAAAGATGACATGTTAAGGGTGCTCGCTCATACAGCCCCTAAATTGCCCGCCGATAAACCACGTTATCTGATGGGTGTGGGTAAGCCAGAGGACTTAGTTGAGGGTGTTCGCCGTGGAGTTGATATGTTCGACTGCGTCATGCCTACTCGCAATGCCCGTAATGGACACTTGTTCATTACTGATGGGGTAGTTAAAATCCGTAATGCCGTACATAAAACAGACCCTGGCCCACTTGATAAAGAGTGTGACTGCTATACCTGCAGCAATTTTTCTCGGGCTTACTTGTATCATTTAGATAAGTGTCGTGAAATGTTGGGTGCGCAGCTTAATACTATTCATAACCTGCATTACTATCAGCGGCTCATGGCAGGATTGCGTAAGGCACTGGAAGCAGGTACATTGGACAGCTTTGTCGATGATTTTTACAGCAGGCGCGGTTTAGCCACACCTGCATTGAATAAATAATTTATTTTTTTGTTAATAATGTTGGAGATAATATGAGTTTCTTTATTGAATCAGCCATAGCCGAAGGCGGAGCAGCACCCGGTGGTGATACAAGTTCTCTTGTGATCATGATGGTGATATTTGCCGCAGTTTTTTACTTTATGATTTGGCGTCCGCAATCAAAACGCACCAAAGATCATAAGAACCTGATGGGTGGTTTGGCCAAAGGCGACGAGGTGGTAACCAACGGCGGCATGATTGGTAGAGTGGCTAAAGTGAGCGATGATTTCGTTACTATCACCTTAGCTGATGGTGTGGATTCTCACTTCCAAAAAGCAGCTGTGGCTTCTGTTTTGCCAAAAGGCACTATTAAGTCTATTTAATTTTGTAGTGTCAAAGCCTTGGTTGTCTTAGCCGTCTGTGGCTGGCAATGAGGCTTTTTTTATGACTCGTTTTTCAAGGAAAGCCTGTGTTAAATCGTTATCCCTTATGGAAAAGCTTACTCATTATTGTGAGCTTGGCCCTTGGTGGGCTTTATGCTCTGCCAAACTTATACCCAGATGATCTGGCTATACAAATTTCTGGTGCAAGAAGTGCCACCGTAATTGATGAGCAGGTGCTTGATGAAGCAGTTTATGCCCTAGATCAAGCTGGTTTAAGTGCTAAAGACGTTGAGTTAACGACTAAAAACGTACTGGTACGTGTGACCAATTCTGAGTCTCAGTTGCAGGCTAAGGCGGTATTAAGTGATGCTTTAGGGGATAAGTACGTCACAGCACTTAACCTTGCCCCCACTACCCCTGATTGGTTAACCAACTTAGGTGCTGGACCTATGAAGCTGGGTTTGGACCTAAGGGGTGGAGTGCACTTTTTACTTGAAGTAGACATGGTGCAGGCGGTAGCGCAGCGCTTAGACGTATACGTGAGTGAAATAAAGAGCTCCTTGCGTGCTGAAAAGCTACGTTACCGCGCAGTTTCCCGTGAAGCTGACGGCAGCTTACGCATTAAATTTATGGATTCAGAAGTTCGAGACCAAGCGCGATCACAGCTTAAATCTAGTTATGGTGAGTTTTTGATGAGTGCTGAAGATGAGGGCAGTGCTTACTACCTTCTTGTTAGCCTGAATGAATCGACAGTGCGAGAAATTGAGGACTATGCGGTTAACCAAAACTTAACTACCTTGCGTAATCGTGTTAACGAGTTGGGCGTTGCAGAGCCATTAGTTCAGCGCCAAGGGCGTAACCGAATTGTGGTGCAACTGCCTGGTGTGCAAGATACCGCCGCCGCCAAGCGTGTGTTAGGTGCTACGGCAAACCTAGAGTTTCGCTTAGAAGCTAAGCCGGGGGCTGCAAGAGTTGCCACTGAAGAATTCACTTTTAGGTCCAACCCTAACCGGAAAGCAACCTTAGAAAAAGGCCTTATTATCAGTGGTACTAGCGTGTCTAATGCGCAGTCCAATTTTGATGAAACTGGCTCATCTCAGGTGAATATCGACCTTGATAGTCAAGGGGGTAAGCTGATGAACCGGATTACCAGAAATGCGGTTAAGCGGCGGATGGCTGTGGTGTTTGTCGAGCATAAGTCTCGTATAAAAGTGGTCGAGGTAGATGGCCAGTTGGTTGATCAGCGCCAGTCCTATGTGGAAAAAAGTATTATTTCTTTGGCCACTATTCAAACAGCCTTAGGCAACAGTTTTCGTATTACGGGGCTTGATGGGGCGGGTGAAGCATCTGAATTAGCCTTATTATTGCGGGCTGGTTCTTTAGCAGCGCCAATGTATTTTGTTGAAGAACGCACCGTGGGGCCAAGCC
>DCAT01000062.1 GCA_002312935.1 Oceanospirillaceae bacterium UBA1126
TTTTACCAAGGGTTGCTGTGGGTCTAGCACTGGTAATAAATTCTCAGTGTCTGCAGCAGGAACCTGTAAGTCTGTAGTTTTAAGGTGCAGCAACTGATAGAGCTCATCGTAAGCCTTAGTGTCTTGGCGTTTCACCTGATGGCGCAGTTCACCGCATTCAACATAAGCGATGTGACTAATAAAACCTGGTATTTCATCAAAACGATTGAGCACCATAACCACCGGAGTGTGCTTTACTACTTCGATAAGGTGCCCTTGAAGCATGGTGTGAGCGGCGCTATCTAAGCCGTCGAAGGGCTCATCTAAAATGAGTAGATCTGCGTGACAAGACAAGGCTCGTATAAGCATAACTTTGCGGGATTCACCTGTTGATAACTTCCGAAAAGCGCGTTCAAGAAGGTAACTTAACTCAAACTTGTGAATTAAATCTTCGGCTATTACAGGGTCTATTTCATGGGTAAAGATGATTTCACGCACAGGAGTGCCGAGACTTATGACGTCTAAAATGTCAGCATCATCTTTTTTGAGTTCGGCTTGAATGAGTTCGGCTTGGGCCTCAAAAGATACCCAGCCAATATTAGCAGGAATGCCACTTGTGCGGCCCGCCAGAATTTCTCCATAGCCAGCCAGCACTGCGGCGAGGGCAGATTTACCAGCACCATTTGCGCCGGTAATTAACCAGTGTTGGTGCTGCTCGACTTGCCAATTAATGTGTTTAAGCTGAAAACCTTCATCAAACTCTACAGACAAATCGTGCAGCTGCATCATTAAGAACTTACCTTAAACAATCTTCTTCATGTCTGCCATATGGCCACGTAACGTAGCGCCAATAGCTTCCACAGGATGACTTCGTAAGGCTTCATTTACTTCGATTAAGCGGGCGTTGTCCACGCCGTTGTCGTCTGCAGAGAGACCACGGCCGATGACGTCTGTATCGATGTCTTTCATAAAGTCACTCAACAAAGGTAAGCAGGCATGGTTGTACAAGTAACAGCCATATTCTGCGGTATCAGAGATAGTAGCGTTCATTTCGTACAACTTTTTACGAGCAATGGTGTTAGCAATCAATGGCGTTTCATGCAACGATTCATAGTAAGCAGAATCTGCAATAATGCCTGCTGCAGTCATGGTTTCAAAAGCAAGCTCTACACCAGCTTTAACCATCGCTACCATTAAAATGCCGTGGTCAAAGTACTCTTGCTCAGAAATCTCCATGTCACCCGCGGGGGTCTTTTCAAAAGCAGTTTCACCGGTTTCGGCACGCCAGCCTAAAAGGTTAACGTCGTCGTTAGCCCAGTCTGCCATCATAGTGCGAGAGAAGGTGCCATTAATAATGTCATCTTGATGCTTGTTGTACAAAGGACGCATGATCACTTTCAATTCTTCAGAAAGGTCAAAAGCCTTGATTTTAGCCGGGTTAGAAAGGCGATCTAACATGTTGGTTACACCCCCATACTTCAGTGCTTCAGTAACAGTTTCCCAACCGTACTGGATTAGCTTAGAGGCATAACCTGCGTCAACACCCTTATCGATCATCTTGTCAAAGCACAACAAAGAACCCGTTTGTAGCATGCCACAAAGGATGGTTTGCTCACCCATAAGGTCAGACTTTACTTCAGCAATAAAAGATGACATCAACACACCAGCCTTATGGCCACCGGTTCCTACGGCGTAAGCTTTAGCTAGGGCTAGGCCGTGGCCTTGTGGGTCGTTATCTTCGTGCACAGCAATAAGCGTAGGTACGCCAAATCCACGTACGTATTCTGCACGTACTTCAGAACCTGGGCACTTAGGAGCAACCATGATTACCGTTAGGTCATCACGAATCTTCATGCCTTCTTCAACAATGTTAAAGCCATGGGAATAAGACAAGCATGCCCCTTGCTTCATTAGTGGCATAACAGCGGCCACTACTGGCGAGTGCTGCTTATCTGGAGTTAGGTTAAGTACGATGTCTGCAGTCGGGATGAGTGCTTCGTAGGTGCCTACGGTAAAACCATTCTCAGATGCATTTTTGAACGATTGACGTTTCTCGTCAATTGCAGACTGGCGTAAGGTGTAGGACACGTCTAGGCCGCTGTCGCGTAAGTTTAAGCCTTGGTTGAGGCCCTGGGCGCCACATCCAATAATGACCATCTTCTTACCTTTAAGGGCATCTACACCCTCGGTAAATTCATCCATGTGCATAAAACGGCACTTGGCTAGTTGTTCAAGCTGCTCACGCAAAGGCAAGGTATTAAAGTAGTTATTAGACATAGGAAGGCCCTGTGGTTTCAAAAGTAGTATGTGTTTGGTTAAGTGACCCTCATGATACGCCCTGTTAATGTTTTCGTAAATTGATATATATGCCACATAGTGAGCCATATAATGCAACATAAACCTAAAATTGTGTTAAAATTTGGGTTGTGGACATAAAGCATCTCAAACATTTTTTAACCTTAGCTGAGAACTTACATTTTGGCAAAGCCAGTGCTGCGTGCCACATTAGTTTGTCTGCACTGTCTCGCAATATAAGGCAATTAGAAGAAGAGCTAGGTGTACCCTTGTTCAATCGTGACAACCGCAGCGTGCAACTTACATCTGAAGGTCAAGTCTTTGTGAGCTACGCCCGTTCTGCATTAGGTGAATGGATCTCTATCCGCAACCAAGTGCAAAATGCTCATGGTCAATTGCAAGGTGAAGTGAGTTTATATTGCTCTGTCACAGCGGTTTACAGCTTATTATTTGACTTGTTTCAGCGCTTCCGTCAGGATCATCCAAACATAGAAATTAAACTTCATACAGGTGATCCAGACCAAGGTATTGCGCATGTTATTTCTGGGGAAGAAGACCTTGCCATTGCTGCCAGGCCAAAAAATTTGCCGAGGGAACTTGCCTTTAAACCGATTACCATATCCCCATTGGTCTTTATAGCAGCCAAAGACCAAACCAGCCTAGAACAGCCTTTAATTGCCCCAACTAGCCCTAAAGAATGGGCTAAAGTACCCATGATTTTGGCAGAAGATGGCTTGTCTCGCCAGCGAACGGATGCTTGGTTTAGGGCGATGGATGTGACGCCAAAAGTGTATGCACAGGTGGCTGGTAACGAGGCTATCGTCATTATGGTTAGCCTTGGTTTAGGCATCGGTGTGGTGCCAAAGATTGTGTTGGATAACAGCCCGACTATTGAGCGCATTCAAATATTAGATGTAAAACCACAACTTGAAGCTTATGATGTGGGTCTATTTGCCCTTAAAAAGAACCTTAAAAAACCCTTAGTGAGTGCCTTATGGCAGTTAGTGTCACAAGGATAACATTGATGGAGATGAATAATGTCTGCCCATGACGATCGGGGAATGATTAATAAAGTATTTTCTAGTGATAATACTGCAGGCGCAGCACATAGTGTGTTGCAGGCTATTATGGATGCAGGCCTAGCTATCCAGCAGCCCTATGGTAACGATGAACATAGTAAGCAGGTAGAACAGGCTCTAGCAGAAATTTTTGAGTGCCCAGTGAGTGTGTTTTTAGTAGCCACAGGCACGGCGGCTAATGCCTTGGCTTTAAGTGTGTTGACACCGCCATGGGGGTCTGTACTTTGCCACCCGCAAAGCCATATTAATATTGATGAGTGCGGTGCTCCAGAATTCTTTACTCATGGCGCCAAACTGGCTTTTGTGGATGGTGAGCACAGTAAGCTTTGCCCCAAGGAATTAGCCGCTAAGGCTGTGCCCAATACGGGTGACGTGCATACAGTGCAAACGGCTGTAGTCAGTGTAAGTCAAACCACTGAGACGGGCAGCGTGTATAGTTTAAAAGAGTTGTCTGAAATTGGCCAAATATGCAAACAAAATAAGCTAAAGTTCCATATGGATGGTGCTCGATTTACAAATGCATTAGTGTCTTTGGGCTGCTCTCCTGCAGCGATGACATGGCAAGCTGGTGTTGATGTGTTGTCATTTGGGGCAACCAAGAACGGCACTTTAGCGGTGGAAGCCATTGTGTTATTTGACCCAACCTTGGCAAAAGAAATGGCATGGAGGCGCAAGAGGTCTGGCCATTTAATGTCTAAAATGAGCTTAATGTCTGCACAGTTAGAAGCTTATTTAAAGCAAGACCTGTGGCTTAATAACGCCCGCCAAGCCAATGCTATGGCTTTGCGGTTAGACCAAGGGTTACGCTCTATTAATGGTATCGACATGCTAGGGGAAACGGTTTCAAACATGTTCTTTTGTAAGATGCCCAAAGCCATGATTGATAGTTTGCTTAATCAAGGCTTCTACTTTTACAGTAATCGATGGGGTGAGAATGTCGTTCGCTTAGTCACTAATTTCACTACCAAGGAAGCCGATGTAGATGGCTTCATAAAGGCCGCTAAACAGTGGGATCTGAACCAATAACGTCATTAATAGGGGCGCTAAAAGGTGTAAACGGCTTGTCTAAGGGCAAACACCAGATGGCAAATAAAGGTGTGTTGACAGATTTCATGCCATGCATTAAATCACTAGAATTATGCACTAGGCCACCTAGGCCTGGTGTATGCCAATCACCATTATCTTGGCGCCACCTACCATCACTGAGCACAAGGTATAGCTCTTCTGGCTCGTGATGGTGGTCTGGATAGTCTATGTTGGGGCGCATTAAAGTAACGCCGACAATTAAATCTTGCCGCACTTCCAACCCCTCAGGGCCAATAATCTGGGCATTCACATGACTCGCCATAAAGCGTTGGTTATTAGCTACAGGCCTTTGATACCACGGCAGGTCATCAGCAAGTTCTATGACGTTATTGACCATGTTTTGGCACATCAACGGCAAGGTTGCATTAGCTTGCTTTATTTGTGGTAACAAATCAGCCAAAGGATTAGCCTGAGAGGCTTGATTCTTCACATCTCCCGGTGTGTCCAGCCGGTTAATTACTAACTGCAAGGTCGTTGAGCCACTCGAATCTAAATCGTCAGTTTGCTGCAGCAGTAATACTAAATGTTGGCGCAGGTTAGCGAGCTTTTGCTGGATATGTTTGTGCTGGGACATATTGGTCTGCTGTATAGTCACTTTTAAACCATCATAACCTTTTTAAAGCCTGATATAAAAGTGGCTTTATTAGCCCAATAAAATGCTGAGAAACATTAATTATTGCCTTAGGCCTCCTTGGCGCGGCCAGCTGTGAAATGCACAAACGATAAGTGAGCTGGGCTGTTGCCCTAGTATTTATGACCCAGTAATGACCTGTTGCAGTTAAAGCCCATAGTGATGTGGCTTTTATAGCCTAACTCTTGGCGGCTAACCAAGCTGAAGAAATTGCCATACACCCGCCTACAACCCAAAACGCTGCGCTTAAGTCGTGTGCCCAGTAAGCTGCCAGGCCTAACAATAAGGCACCAATTGCATACCCTAAGTCACGCCAAAATCGATAAACTTCAATAGCAGTAGCACGCCATTGGGGTTGAGAATAGTCCGCTATGGCAGCAGCTAAGTTTGGGTATAGTAAGGTCATTCCTAAACCTGTGAGGGCAGCGCTGCAGCTCCACCATAAGACTGTTTCCTTGAGGGGCATGATCAGCACACCCACAGTTGTTATTACCATGCCAGTGACATTTAATCGTTTGCGCCCATACTTATCAGACCAGTGTCCAGTGAGTAACTGGCTAGCACCCCAAACTAAGCCATATATCGAAATGATCCAGCCCGTTAATGGCAAATCTTGTGTCTTTTGGTACAGGCAAGTTAGTGCTCGTTCCTGAAATGTAAATTGGT
>DCAT01000093.1 GCA_002312935.1 Oceanospirillaceae bacterium UBA1126
ACTTCAGTCCAGCGTTCTTCAGTGCAGGCCAAGCGTAAACCACCGTTCATCTTCCAGCCAGTACTAAGCCCAGTTTCTTGCTCTATCTTGTTATAAAGCTCTACCGAATAGCCCAAAAGCTGTGTGATGTTAGCGTTAGAACGCAGTTGCCCAACCAGACCAGCAGCATGAAATGTAGTCCCTGAGGTGAGCTTTTTACGCTCAAGCAAAATGGTTTCCACGCCGATCTTGGCCAAATGGTATGCGGTTGAGCAACCAATAATACCCCCACCTATAATGACAGTTTTGGAAGAGCTAGGTAGATTATGCATATTGGGTCTCATGTTTGATTGTAGTTGTTATAAGCAGTGCGAAACCGCATAAGGTTGTCGCTGGTGTAAGTTGTGTAATCAAAGGCAATGTCAGAACTAAGTTCAGACACCATGCTCCACATAGTCTCACGCAGCAAAGATGCGCACTTCATGGCGGTGTAGCGGTGCAGTAGCGCCGATGAAATAGGCATTTCAAAATAGTTTTCCAGCAACCATATTTCTTGAGATTCATTCAGTTCGTTATTAGAAGCCAGCCCACCAAGGTCAAAAAGTGGTGAATTAAACCCTGCATAATCCCAGTCAATCATCCATAAACGCTCTCCATCATCTAGAAAATTAGCAGCCAACAAGTCATTGTGGCCAAAAACCATATCAAATGGGCCAGCGTTAGTTTCTAGCAGATTGCCCACTTGAATCAGTTCAGGCAGCAATGTTTGGTAGGCACTTTTGGCATCTTTTAGGCTCGCTGCATAATCCCTAATGACATGAAATACCCAAAAAATAAGTGCAGGGCCACGCAGGTGTTTTGGCACCTCTAAATGACACGTCTTAATTAATGGCAGTATTCGTTTCAGGTTTTCAGGTTTACGAACATCTTCTGGAGAAAAGGTTGCGCACTCAATAAACTCTAGAACAGTAATGCCTGGTTCGGTATAAATAACAGCGGGCGATAAGCCTGCTGCATGAGCTGCGCGGCTAGCAGACAGTTCGTTGAAGCGCATGACGTGATGGTGAAGGATGTCTTCACCCAGACGCGCGACGTATTTTTTATCTCCGTCGCTCACAAGATAATTCACATTAGTGATCCCGCCATCCAAAGGAGTGGCAGAAATTTCACCCTGCCAAAGTGGCATTGCTTTAATTCGGTTTAGTGGTGTGTTGGTCGTCATGATCTTCAGTCTCAATCACGGAATGCCTAATGGAATACGTCATATAAGGCCCCCTGATGTTATTATTATTCTCTTGAGTGGGATTTACTCATCTAATTCAGCTTCAGGCTAAATACCACATTTGTCAACATAAACTACTTTTTTACATTAATTGTGTGTGAATATGTTGCTAAACGGGTAAATAAGCTGTACTAATTACTAAAATTTCGCCTATTTACGAGAAAAAGATGCAAGAAATTCCAACTACTTCAAACCAACGAGAGCAGGAGATTTTGCGGGAACTGCGTTTGGCTGGAGGTCTGAGTCGCGTTAGTTTTCTTGCAAACCGGCTTGGGGTTTCGGATGAAACTATCCGCCGCAACATCAAGTCCCTGGCAGCTAGGTCTCTTGTTAGAAAAGTGCATGGAGGCGTGCTGCTAACTCAGAGCCTTACAGTGACTGAACAACCCTTTCAGTTACGTATGGATCAAAATGCTGCAATCAAGCAACGGTTGGCTCAAAAAGTAGCTGAAATGATTGTTGACGGAGATTCTTTATTTTTGGATATTGGCTCCACCACCGCATATGTTGCTATGGCCCTGCGTAATCACCAGAACCTCTATATTGTCACTAATTCTCTTGCAGTTTCCCATGCACTGGCCACCCGCAATAATAACCGAGTGTTTTTTGCTGGGGGTGAGTTGCGGCCTCATGATGGTGGTGCCTTTGGAGTAAATGCTATTAATTTTATTCGTCGTTTTAATCTACGCTATGCGATTTTTTCGATCGGTGCTATAAATGCCGATGTTGGCTTTATGCTGCACGATATTCAAGAAGCTGACCTTTCCAGCGAAGCCGCAGCCCGGGCGCAAACACGAATCATTATCGCTGACAGCAGTAAGTTTGGACAGCGCGCACCGATTGCTGTGGAGGACCCTAGCCAGTTTGATCTGCTGATAACAGACCAAGCGCCAGGTGATGATATCTCAGCCATGCTGGCTGAAAACTCAATTTCTACTGTATTGCCAGAAGCCTAGCGTTTACTAAACTAATTCTTTCCTCCCATGAGATTTTAACTGTAGTTTACGACACACAGCTGCTGGTTGTGCTGTGATATAAGACTTTAAGAAACTAAACACTTAAAGTTTATTAAGCATTATTCTTACATCAACTGTGGTATTTTTAGATCGGTTGGTTATTAAATTTTCATGAACTTTTTTACCTAGCCCCAAGAGGTAGCCCATAGCATGAATAAGCAATTTACAATCGCTCAAAAAATTGGCCTGATGTTTCGGTATGATGAAGATGTGCCGCAAGATATGGAAGGCTGGATTGAGCAACAGCTTCAAGCGCCATCACCGGCGTTGGGCATTGCTAAAACTGGTGCCAGTGTGACTGAATGGCCCGATGAGCTGCAGCCAAATTTAGCTAAACGTGCGGGTATGTGGCGTCGTTACAGGGCCTTACAAAAGCAAAATCGAGAGGGTAAGAATGGGCAAGACACAGAGGCTGCACGCCAAGCTAATAGACACGAAAATTTAATGCAAGAAAAAGATGAACAAAAATTTGTTCAGCGTAATGCCTATGGTGCAGACCAAGTTAAACTGCGGTTAACGTCTTTTTGGGCTAATCATTTCACCATTGGTAATACCTTTGATACTGGCCAATTAATTGGCCATGCAATTGACGAAGGTATCCTTGCTAAGCTCAATGGTAGTTTTGCTGATATGCTTTATGGCATTACTACTCACCCGGGCATGCTGACCTATTTGGATAATGTGTGGAGTGCTGGCGAGCGTTCAGAGAAAGCCAAAAACTGTCGCCGCAAACCAGATTGTCAAGCAGGTTTAAATGATAACCTAGGGCGCGAGTTACTAGAGCTCCACACGGTTTCTGTTTCGGCAGGTTATTCTGAAGACGATATTCGTGCAGCTGCTCAAGTATTAGCTGGTTGGGGTATCGACCTTGGGGAAGAGTTGTCCACCATGCGTAAAAGAACGGGCGGCAATAATCATTGGAATGCTTACAAAAAACAGTGGGCAGAACCTGGTCC
>DCAT01000131.1:0-4291 GCA_002312935.1 Oceanospirillaceae bacterium UBA1126
TGATTATGACATCATTTTAATGGACGTACACATGCCTGACATGGACGGCATGGAAGCCACCAAAGCGATTCGTAATTCCGCCAACAAGCGACGTGCTGCGGTACCTATCGTTGCACTAAGTGCTGACGTTGAGGTGGCAAACCAAGCATCCTTTATTGCCTCAGGCATGAACGCCGCATTGAGTAAATCGAGTTTAGCGAAAGGATTTGATAAAGAGCTTCAGCGCATACTCAAACTTACATAAGCAGCGTCGACAGCGGCAAATTCATAGCCGGCAGGACATACTAAATTTTCCGCAGAAGTTACGGCGCATGTGCAGATTAACTGCCTATGGTTTCCACCAACAGGATAACCATCACTAGCTGAACTGGGTGATCCACTCTGTGAGAAATTCGCTGCCATACCCAGAGCTTTAGGCTTAAACTTGAAAAAGGTTAGAGCCAATAAACTAATCCGCTTACGGCCCAAGTACTAAGGTCACGCGCCTACCCAACCAAGACACGCCCAGGGTCTTAACCTAAAGAATTATTATACACGCTAGCTACACCTAGCCAAGTTATCTAGCTCTTAGACTTATTTTCGATAGGGCTATGGATACTTAAGGTCTGATTGACCTAGGCAGACCTAGAGCAATAGCGTGAATTCTGAGCTTCTTAGCATAATCTTTTGACGCTTATCTAACCCCTTACACTTCAAATGCTAACAGTGATGAAATCGTTATATTTCATACAGTGGTTGAAATCTTAACTATATAAAACGCCTCTTTATTTCTTGAACATGCTGGTTTTTACCTACAAAGTGCGTAGTATGATGGCCTTTATAATGTCACAGAAATATAAGGCCGTCGTTTGAAACCTTTGTTACGTATGCTGTTGGTTGATGACCAAGAATTGATAGTTAAAGCTTTATCCATATTATTACTTAGTGAGGGTGCCACTTTAGGTGCCGAGGTCGTGGGGACTGTGGGAAATGCTAAAGATGCGCTCATTCAAGCTCAACACTTGAAGCCAGATTTGATACTAATGGACATGCATATGCCAGATATCAACGGTAACGAAGCCGCTGAAAACATTAAACGGCACCTGCCACACACCAAAATATTAATGCTGAGTGGCTTCGACAGTCTACAAGACGTTAACAGTGCAAAGTCAGCTGGCGCAGACGGCTATGTTTATAAAAGCGATAGCCCACAGAGCCTTATTACCAACATTATTAAAGTTATGTCGGGCGAGCACACTTTTGTAAGTAAATACGACGTCGCTCTTCTTGATCAAACCGGCCCTCAAAGTCTAACGCGGCGGCAAGGACAGGTTCTTAAATTATTGATGCAAGGTGAGAAAAATAAAAGCATTGCACATACACTAAATATTAGCACCCGAACGGTAGAAAAACACCGCACATTGCTAATGGCAAAACTTAACTATCCAAACCCTACCGAACTTTCTAATGTTGCACACGAAATGTGCTTTATTGACAACTTACCCCCCTAATTTCCCTGCCCACAGCCGGTAGCCCTTTAGTTGCCGCTCTGCCTGAGCTAACAGTGTGCTAAGTGCATCCATGTCGTAGGGGGTCCTCACTAATTCTTCCTCTATGTCCAAGACTGTTTGATGCAGCTCATCTGCACCGAACAAGCCTGAATTGCCTTTGCATTTATGTAACTCGCTGCTCAGAGCTTCGACATCACCCGACGTTAAACTGTCCATGCACAGCTGTATTGAAGCGAGATTCAGGTCCAAAAAATCGCCAAATAGTGGCATTAGGTTAGGGTTGGTGTTGGGCTTTAGAGGCGGGCAATCAGAACCATTAGAGCTTTCCAGCCCTTGGCTAATAATATTAATAAGCTGAGTTTGAGTAAACGGCTTAGAGAGTAGTTGGGCGATACCAGCCGATTGTGCTTCATCCCTTAAGCTTGCTCGATTATCTGCCGTATGCATAACAATTGGACACTCAGGGCTGCCTTGTTGCTTTTCGTATGCTCTAATGAGCTTGGTAACTGCCAATCCATCGGTATCGGGTAGCCTATAGTCCATTAAGATTAAGTCTGCACCATGGTCTTTAAAGTCGTCTATCGCACTGGTACCGGTGTCAAAAACGCTAACCCTAGCCCCTGTCCCTTGAAGATATGTGGTCATCACATGTTGGTTAATGGGTGAGTCTTCTACCAACAATATATTAATACCCGTGAAGCAGTTCTGATTATCATCTAACGTTTCAGATTCCAGATGGTTGGGCTCTTTCTCTGGGATCATAGCTGCAGGTAAAGGTAGCGTAAAGGAGAAGCGGCTGCCTTGGCCCAATTCAGAAGTGACTATAATAGACCCACCCATCGCTTTCACGAGGCCCTCAGAAATCGCCAAACCTAGCCCTGTTCCAGAGCTCCCTACTTTGGTGGCCTTTAATACAGATGGTTGCGTCTGGTCTTCTATTTGGTAGTAAGGTGAAAATACATGTTGCAGCTGACCCTGTTCCATACCATAACCCGTATCTGAGACCTCAAACGTGATGAGGTTAGCCTGGTCTTCACTCTGCCTCTCGCTTGGTTGGCTATGGCTAATGACTAATCGCACTTCACCTGCCTCGGTGAATTTAATGGCGTTACCAATTAAGTTGATGAGTATCCGCTTTAGATGGGGCATATCACCCCGCAACCACTCGCTTACATCGGTATCTACCTGAAGAAAAAGATCAATACCCTTTTGTTCTGCTGAGAACGAAAAGAGCCTAGTCAACTCCAGCACTAAACTCTGGGTAGCGAAGTCTTCAGCTTGGATGGAGATTAAGTTTTCATCAATCTTTGAGAAATCTAAGACATCTTCAACAAGACCTGCAAGTTGTCGGCTAGCTACGCCCAGATGGTCTAGCTGTTCCTCTTGTTCGGTTGCAGATGGTTTACGTTGTAACATTTCCACCATACCCAATATGCCATTAAGTGGGGTGCGCATTTCATGGTTTATAGTGGCCAAAAACTCACCCCTAGCTCGATTAGCTTGTTGCAACTCGAGCGTACGCTCATGAACAGCCTTCTCTAGCCCCACTTTGTCTTCTTGAAAGGTGTGTAACAGCGCCAAGTTGGCTTCATTTTTGTCTTCGCTTAAGGTGAGCACGTGCCTAAATAGAGCCATCGAAAAAATCAACATCTGGGCCAGAGCCCCAAACATGGTTGCATGATCAGTGAAAACATTGCTTGGTATTAGGGCTAAGTTATTTAAATAAACAATCACCGCGCTCAATGAGAAAACAGCTATACCAATAGCTAATAAACGAGCGCGCTTGTCGCCTATATTGGCGCCATAAATAGACACTCCAAATACGAATACGGTAAATGGAAGGAAGACGAAGAAGGTGTAAGAAAAGAAGCTGCCGTCGTACAGGGTAAGGCCAGCAGTGATGACCGCAAGAACACGGGCGAGCTTAAGCATCGAATAGAACCAGGGTATGGAGAGTTTAGCGTCTAATACCTTTCCTACTAATAACGACAAGGAGATAACCACACAATTGTAGCTTAAGCCAAAAACGCTACGGTCCGTTATGGGTAACTCAAAATACAAGTCGAATGCGTTATTAGCCATCACCAAAAGTGTTAGGCTAATGCTATAGGCGCTGTAGTATAGATACACGGCATCTCTAAAAGAGAAATACATCAGTACATTGATGAACCCAAGCAGCAGTGATGCACTGATGAACATTTTTATTATAGTGATATGAGCCAGATCAAAAAGGTAACTGTCTTTCGCTTCTCCAATCCTAATGCTCACCCTAGAGAACTTGATTCTATTGTGGGTCTCTAAGTAATAGGTTTGCTCTTGGTGAGCGGGAAGGGACAGGTTAAAAGTTGGAGAAATCGCCCATACAAGCCTTTGGTGCAACGGTACATTCGTACCATTAAGTAGGCTCACCCATTTGGCTTGTGGCTGACCTGTCAGCTGCTGCTCATAGTGAATATTAACGATGTGTGGAAAGGCCTGCTTAAGATGAATGCTAGGATTAACGGTGTGGTTGGTTGGATTGATGAGGGTCACGGCAAACCAGTGGCTTGCGTTCTGTTGAGGCACAGTGAATCCTGCGGCTATAAGTTCACCCGATACAAGGGCAGCTTTGGCCTGCACTGGTGTCGCCAATTGGCTAGTGTCTGCCCAGTGCAATGTAGGTAAACTTTGTGACTCAATATCGTCACTCAAAGTAAATTGAGGGATTGCACTTGCCCATGACGGGCTAGCGAGAAATATTAATATAACGATGAACAATCGCACCCATGACGTAAAAGTCATGTAGGAAGAGATCATCATTT